>NZ_JBFPKI010000012.1:0-349603 GCF_040948675.1 Paraburkholderia sp. BR14312 | reverse complement strand
GGTCGTTTGTGAAGATCGTGCCCGACATGAGCTGGAGCGTGACGCAGGCGTACAACCGCAGCAAACCCAGGGTGCGCAATTTCACGGCCGAAGAACAGGCGGAGATTGAGCAACTGGAGGCGGTAGCGGCCGCGACCGAGCAGGCGCTGCAGGAGGATGAAGACGACCAGCTCACCGACGGCGAGCGCGCCGAGCTCGAGCACAAAAACTCGAAGGCCGTCGCGCTCATCAACGAACTGAAGGGCTCGCTCGAAACCTATAGCGATCGCCAGAAGAAAGGCGCTGGCGCGATCCTCGGTGTGAATCACCAGGGCGTGCTCGAGATCCACCGCGGCATGATCGCGCCACCCGACCCGAAGGAACAGAAGGCGAAGGAAAAGGAAGCCGCGCGCGCGGCCGCCGTCGAGCGCGGCGAACCCGAGCCGTCCGGCTTCAGCGAGGCGCTCATGCGCAAGCTCACCGCGAACCGCACCGCCGCCCTCGCCGCCCATCTGCTCGACTGCCCGCGCGTCGCGCTGGATCTGCTCTGCACGCAGCTCGCAACACAACTGATCTACCGCGGCGGCTGGTACGGCGCCGCGGGCGTGCACATCAGTCCGACTTCGCAGTCCGCGACGCTGCTCAGCGCCGCCGGCGAGCAACTGGAGACGTCGAAGGCATGGCTCGCGATCGAAGCCAGGCGCGCAGAGCTGCTCAAGCGTCTGCCCGAGAACCCCGCGGACCTGTTCGGCTGGCTCGGCCTGCAGTCCGAGCTCGAGGTAATCGAGATCCTCTGCTTCTGCACGGCGACGTCTCTCAACGCCATTGTGGGGAGCGAGTCCGCCTCGCGCCCCCTCGCAGCCGTCGAGGATGCGATCGGCCTTGATCTGGCGGACTGGTGGCAACCGACGCGCGAGTCGTTCCTCAACCAGGTGCCGAAGGCCGTCACCGTCGCCGCGCTGCAGGAAGCTGGCGCCGGCGCAGACGTCGTGAAGGCGGTGGGCGCGGCGAAGAAAACCGAGGCGGCGGAACTGGCCGAAGCGGAGCTGCGCGATTCCGGGTGGCTTCCCGCACCGCTGCGCGGCCCGCACTACGCGATGAACACCGCAGCGCGCACGAAGCGGCCCGCGAATGAAGCGCCGGCCGCGAAGAAGCGTGCGTCGACGAGACAGCCGGCCAGGGCGAAGCAAGTCCCGGCGAAGAAGGCTGTCAAGACCGGAACGGCAAAGTCCGGCAAGCGCTTCGCTGTGAAGGCCGTGCCGACAAAAACGAAAGCCGCCAGCCCGAAACAGCCCGTACCGCCTGGACTCGACCCGGCCGCGGCGTGGCCCTTCCCGAATACGGGCCGCCCGTGAGCCGAGGTGATCACCATGCAGATTGAAGGTAACCGCAACCCCATAAACGTGAACCATGGCGCAGCCGTCGGCACGACGCTCACCGTCAAGCCGCATGAGGCGATCTGCACGGTCGCCGGCGTGACAATTTTCGGGGCGGCCGACGACGTCGCAGCCGCGCGCGCTGCCCTCGAAGCCACGCCGCTGCCCTCCTATCCCGATGAACTTACGCCCGAGCTGCGCGAAGTACTCGGCTGGCCGAATTTTAGGTGCGCGCCGGTCGCACACCTTCTTCAGGCTGCGGGATATCCAATCCCGCGGAGTTCCGAAGACGAGCAGGCGCACGTACTGCACTGGTTCACGAGGCTCGCGCTCAGACACGGCACCCATTGGCGGAACGCCGTGCGCGAAGAGATCAGCGCGATCCACGAGCGCCTAAAGGCAGAACGCGCACTAGAAGGAAGCAACAATGGCTGAGAACTCAAAATCGAATGGACCGATCACACGTTCAATCCGTTTATCGGTTGCACAAAGGTATCGCCCGGATGCGATCACTGCTATGCCGAAGCGATGATGGACACGCGCCTCGGTCGGACTCAATGGGGGCCACAAGGTAAGCGCGTGCGCACATCCGCCAGTAACTGGCGCAAGCCGCTGCGGTGGAACAAGGCGCATGCTGACTTCTTTGCCGCGCATAACAGGCGCCAGCGCGTGTTCTGCGCTTCGCTCGCCGACGTGTTCGACAACGCTGTGGATCCGGCATGGCGCCGCGATCTGTTCGATCTTATCGAGCTCACGCCGAATCTGGACTGGTTGCTCCTCACGAAGCGCATCGGCAACGTCATGCGCCTGCTTCCCTCACACGACTGGTGTGCGGGCCGCGACAACGTCTGGTTGGGCGCGACGATCGTCAATCAGGAAGAGGCTCTCCGGGATGTGCCGAAGCTCATGCAGGTACCCGCGCGCCGACGGTTCCTGAGCGTCGAGCCGATGCTCGGCCCCATCGACCTCACGGATGTGAACTATACGCACAGCCCTGGCTATTTCGGTGACGCGTTTCAGTGGCATCACTTGCCGTACTGCAACCGTGCGGAGCGATATCCGTCGATCGACTGGGTGATATGCGGCGGCGAGAGCGGCCCCGGCGCGCGCCCGATGCATCCTTCGTGGCCGCGCGCGCTGCGCGATCAGTGCGCCACCGCGGGAGTTCCCTTTTTCTATAAGCAGTGGGGCGAATGGACGGACAAAGACTGGGGCGAACAACCTGGCTATCAAGACACAGCAGGAGTATTGCCGTCGGGACAGTTCCGGCTGCTGTCACAGGGATACGTGCCGCCATTCGACACGCACGATCGCCTGGTCGCCGCCGGGAACGTGCGACTCGATGGCCGAATGCTCATGCACCGCGTAGGCAAGGAGAACGCCGGGAGGCTGCTCGACGGCCGTACGCACGACGAATTCCCACATGGGAGTATGTGAGATGGTAAGCAGAACAAAGATTCCCAGGCATCGCGACGTCGCTTGCATTCGAATCGGTTTCGAACACTACTTGCTCGACGCGGACAAGGCGATGCAAGTGCTCAAGCTCATGCGCGAATCGATTTCGTGCAACCGCGAGTACGGCGGCCGACGTATGCGTTATGTCGTCGGCGCCGCGCCGGAGCTCGAGCTGAAGATGATTCAAGCATCCGAAGTCGTCATGCCGAGCGATCAGTTGGCGCTCCCGGAAATGCGCTAGCCGAATCGAGGAACCCATGCCCTGTACGCCCTTTCGCTGTCCTAGCGGCATAAACGGAATAGTCTGCACCCGCGGCCGTAAGCCGACGCGCCGCTGCTCAGTCCAGGGTTGCGGCACGCCGAGCGCATTCCAGTGCGACTACCAGACGAAGCGGGGTAAGACCTGCGATCGTCATCTATGCGCCGTTCATGCGCATCAAGTCGGCGCAGATGTTCATTTCTGCCCTGCGCATCTCGCGGAGTCGAGTGGGAAGAAACAGGGCGACTTTTTCGTCTGACGAGGTAACGATGGATAAAACACAACTGACCGATGAACAGATCGATGCCTTCGCGAACGAAGGGCGTCGAAACCCGATGGGTGGCATCTATGCCACGCGCGTTCATGAATTCGCCCGAGCAATTGAGGCGGCGGTGCACACCGCTCTCGCCCGTTCCGATGCAGCGGGAGCGCCCATCTATCAGGTGCGCGAAACGCGTTCGACGCATAGGTCGTGGATCGACGTTGGCGTCGAAAGCTACTCGATAAAGCAAGGCAAGAAGGGATGGGAGGCGCGAATCGTCTACCCCGCTCCCGTCGCTCCTGCTGCGGCACAAATGGCCGAATTGCGAAATTGCGCAACTTCACAAACTGGCATTTCGGCAGCGCCGCACGCAGGCGCGACTCTTATGCCGCCACCAGGCGAAGATCCGATGGAGCCCGGCCAGAACACCATCGAAGCGGCCAACGAGCGCCTACGCGCAGCGTATTGCGTGCAGCAGCCGTTGCCCGTGCCTGACCAGATGGCGCTTGTGTGGCGCGCGGACATCATGCACCTCATGCACGACTGGATTCACAAGAACACCTGCTTCAACGAGGGGATACAGCGGAGGAAAGGGGCAACGCTGACCGCAGACGACGACCAGATCATTGAATCGTGGAATCAGGTCTGCGCGGAGCGCCTAAAAAACTGGCCCGACATGGTTCGACGTCTGTTCACCCTGCTCGCAGCCCTTCCGACCGAGCAGCGCATGAGCGACGCGGAGCGCGCCGGAGTTAAAGCATGAACGTCAGCGTCGTTCTATCCAGCCGCACCTGCGCCGTGACATTCATCGTCCCCACGTTCGCGCGCCGCCATTTCGCGAACACGGTCGATCGCTTGCATGACGTCGTGGAGAAATTCAGCCGTCGTGGCCTCTTCCTCGGGCGAGCCCCAAGGAAAGTCCTCAGGGTTCTTTTTACCCTGCGCGCGACGGATCGCGCGAATGGTGTTTTCGATGTCGCGCGCCGCGGCCCATTTGGTTTCCTCATCGGGAAACGGGGAACTGTTGTTGTCCATACCCCGCATTTCGGCATCGCTCCCGAAATCTTTAGGAAGATCGATGGCTGAGCCGGCACCCCTCATCTCCTCGCAGCGCTTCCTCGACCCAGCGACGGTCGCGGACAAGGCGGCGCGCTTCCGGGTGTTCATCGTCCGGGTCGCGGAGCTCGAGCTGCGCGGCCGCCGCTACAGACTCATCGTCGACGGGCACCACAAGCTGGCCGCCGCGCGCGCCGCCGGCGTCGAACCGACCTGGCGCGGTCCGCCGGCTAAGTGGCAGCGCATCCAGCGCGCCACGCCGCCAGCCGACTTTGAACGCTTCCTGATCAACAACCTGACCGACTCGGACTACTACTTCGTCGACACCGGCGAGGTCGTCATCGAGTTGCTCACCACGCAATAGGAAGCGGAATGGCTCTGAACCTCGCAAACGCTTCCGGTGCCGTCCCGGTTTCCCTCATTGGTGATCGCGCACTGACGATCAAGGAGGCTGCAGCATGGCTGCGCGTATCGTGCTGGACCCTCTACGACAACCCCCAACGATACGGCTTCGTCAAGGTCGGCCGCGTATGGCGCGTCTGGCCTGAAACCCTGCGCGAAAGGTTGCAGGCGTACAATCCGCCTCCGACCGGCGCGGGCGGAAAGGAGAATGAAATATGCCAATCCGTAGGCGCAAAGGATCGGATGTCTGGTTTATCGATATCCGCACGCCAGGCGGAGGTCGAATTAGACGCTCTGCTGAAACAACCGATCGGAAGGAGGCGCAGGAGTACCACGACAAACTGAAGCATGAGGCATGGCGCGTTGCGAAGCTTGGCGACAAGCCATCTCGCACGTTCGCAGAGGCCGTGCTTCGCTACCTGAAGGAACAGATCGGGAAAGCCGATTACGGCACGAAAGTGCGGCACATGAAGTACTGGAGGGGTATTTTCGCCGGGCGCGAGCTCCAAACCATCACGCGGGATGAAATCCTCACTGCGCTGCCTGAGAGGGCGTCGCAACGGGGCTGCGACAAGGTTCTCACGCCGTCGACGCGCAACCGGTATCTCGCGACAATCCGCGCCATGCTGAACGACGCGGCTGGCGATTGGGAGTGGATAGAGCGCGCACCGAAGCTCTCGACGGCAAAGGAGCCAGACGGGCGCATTCGCTGGATCACGCGCGAGGAGGCGCGGCGCCTCCTCGCAGCGATTGATCTCGACTGGATGCGCGACGTTGCAGCATTCGGGTTCGCGACCGGCCTGCGCCAGTCGAACATCATCGAGCTAGAATGGTCGCAGGTCGATCTTCAGGCGCGGCGTGCGTGGATCCATCCGGACCAGGCGAAGGCGCGCAAGCCGATCGGCGTGCCGCTGAATGCCGATGCCGTCGCGGTAATACGCCGGCAGCTCGGGCGTCATGAGCGGTATGTGTTTTCGTGCGATGGCGCAGCACCGTGGTACTGGGATACGAAGCGCTGGTACGCGGCCTGCAAGCGCGCCAGCATCGAGCGCTTCCGCTTCCACGACGTGCGGCATACGTGGGCAAGCTGGCACGTCCAGGGGGGCACGCCGCTCAATCGGCTGATGGAGCTGGGAGGGTGGGCGAGCTACGAGATGGTTCTTCGCTATGCCCACCTTGCGCCTGACCACCTGAAACCACATGCCGATGCAGTGCTGATGGGAGGTAACGAAGAAGGCGGCCCGCGACTCGTCTCGGTGAAGTGAAGAACCCAGAGCGGGGCACGCTCTGGGCACACTGCCCAGTGGATTCTTTGGGCACACTGGCGTTACGGGCAGTTGGCGCTGACCTAAACGCTTGAGGTACAACGTTATTTTTTGGTGGGCCGGGTGGGATTCGAACCCACGACGGGATTTCTCCGGCGGATTATGAGTCCGCTGCCTGCAACCAACACGGCGTCCGGCCCACGAAGCTACGAAGCGTAGCGACAAACGAAACAACGATGACGTGTCAACAAAAAAGCCCGGTCTACCCAAAGGCCGGGCTTTTCGACGACAGGCCGACATACTACACGAAAGCGGGTCGGCCTGGCCATCTTGCACATGACTTCTGTGCATTAAAACCAATCTCAATTCCCTTCAAGGAACGACTTGAGCTTGTCCGAACGGCTCGGGTGGCGCAGCTTGCGCAGCGCCTTCGCTTCGATCTGGCGAATGCGCTCGCGCGTCACGTCGAACTGCTTGCCCACTTCTTCGAGCGTGTGATCGGTGCTCATTTCGATGCCGAACCGCATGCGCAGCACCTTCGCCTCGCGCGGCGTAAGCGAGTCGAGCACGTCCTTCACGACATCGCGCATCGAGGCATGCAGCGCGGCGTCGGCAGGCGCCACCGTGTTGTTGTCCTCGATGAAGTCGCCCAGATGCGAATCGTCGTCGTCGCCGATCGGCGTTTCCATGGAGATCGGCTCCTTCGCGATCTTCATGATCTTGCGGATCTTGTCCTCCGGCATTTCCATCTTCTCGGCGAGCGTTGCCGGATCCGGCTCGAGACCGGTTTCCTGCAGGATCTGCCGCGAAATGCGGTTCATCTTGTTGATCGTTTCGATCATGTGAACCGGAATGCGGATCGTGCGCGCCTGGTCCGCGATCGAGCGCGTGATGGCCTGACGGATCCACCACGTCGCGTAGGTCGAGAACTTGTAGCCGCGCCGATATTCGAACTTGTCCACCGCCTTCATCAGGCCGATGTTGCCTTCCTGGATCAGGTCGAGGAACTGCAGGCCACGGTTCGTGTACTTCTTCGCAATCGAGATCACGAGACGCAGGTTCGCCTCGGTCATTTCGCGCTTCGCCTGGCGCGCCTTGAGTTCGCCGGCCGCCATCTGGCGGTTGGTTTCCTTCAGGTCCTTGAGCGGCAGCACCACGCGCGCCTGCAGATCGAGCAGGCGCTGCTGCTGTTCGCGGATGGCCGGAATGTTGCGCGAAAGGATGCCGCTATACGCATGGCTCTCGCCGACGATCTTCTCCGACCACTCGAGGTCGGTTTCATTGCCCGGGAAACGCGCGATGAACTCCGAGCGCGGCATGCCGCACTTGTCCACGACCGTGTGAAGAATCTGGCGTTCGACCTGGCGCACTTCGTCCACCTGCGCACGCAGCGTGTCGCACAGACGCTCGACGGTACGCGCCGTGAAGCGGATCGACATCAGCTCGTTCTGGATGGTTTCCTGCGCCTTGAGGTAGGACTTCGACTTGTAGCCTTCCTTCTCGAACGCACGGCGCATCTTGTCGAACCATTCGCTGATGAGGGCGAACTTTTCGAGCGAGGCACGCTTGAGGGCTTCGAGCTGCGCCGCGTTGGCCGTCGCCTGCGCCGCGCCGTCGTCCTCTTCCTCCTCCTCTTCTTCTTCCTCTTCGGCCTCTTCCTCTTCGTCCTCGTTTTCGATCTCTTCCGCTTCCTTCGCGTTGAAGCCGTCGGTGTCTTCGGCGTTCGGATCGATCAGGCCGTCGACGAGCTCGTCCACGCGAATCTCGTCGTTCGCCACGCGCTCGGCCATGGCGAGGATGTCGGCAATGGTGGTCGGGCAGGCGGAGATCGCCATGACCATGTGCTTGAGGCCGTCTTCAATGCGCTTGGCGATCTCGATTTCGCCCTCGCGCGTGAGGAGCTCGACCGTGCCCATTTCGCGCATGTACATACGCACCGGGTCGGTCGTGCGGCCAAATTCGGAGTCGACGGTGGAAAGCGCGACTTCCGCTTCCTCTTCCACTTCGTCGTCCGAAGAAGCGTTGGGCGCGTTGTCGTTGAGCAGCAGCGTTTCGGCGTCGGGGGCCTGCTCGTAGACGGCCACGCCCATGTCGTTGAACGTGCTGATGATGCCTTCGATCGCCTCGGTTTCCGTGAAGTTGTCCGGGAGGTGATCGTTGATTTCCGCATAGGTGAGGAAGCCGCGCTCCTTGCCGAGCTTGATGAGCGCACGCAGCTTCGTGCGGCGCTCCTCGAGCTCCTCGACGGTGCCGGGCTGCGACGACGCGAACGCGTCTTTCAGCAGCGCCTTCTCCTTCGCTCGCCGGTCGCGCGCACGGGTGGTCTTTTCGACCTTGCCCGCGGCGGGGGTGCTGTCTTCGCTCTGGTTTGCGTCGTCATCGACGGGTACTTCATTCAGCTTTTTCGTCATGGAGTTCGCCGTACCGGCTAGTGTCTCGACTCGCGGCTGCTGGACAACAGCCTCTTGAACCGTGGATGCTTGAGCCTCGCGCTCTGCCGCATCGTCCTCGACGGCAGGCACTTCCCTTGCACTTCTCGAACCGGACCGCTTCGTTGCCGGCTGCGTAGCGGCTTTCGCCGCACGGACAGGCGCTGCTCGCGCAGCCGAAACAGTCATCGACCTCTTCCGGGTAGCCGGTTCAGAACGGTTGGTGGACCCACTGCCCGACGACCGGGCGGAAGAACTGGCAACTGTGGCCGTTGTGACCTTGCTGGTCGGCTCCGTCGAGCCCTTGCCTGTTGCCTTTTTTCCGCCTGTAGTCTTTGCCATTGCCATTCCGCCCCTTGCTGGAAAACTGGACATTCACGGATTACCCCAACCCATTATGCCCACCCGGAAAAAACAAAAACAAACCGCTGAAAACCTGTTATTTTAGCACGCAGGGCAATAATCCCCCTGCGCGGTCCTTCCCTTACAAACCGAGCTGACGTTTCATGTCAGCCCGCGTCTGATTCAGTGACATCAATTCGGCAAGTTCCTCAGGCGTATGTCGCGACTGCCGCGAAAGCGCGTCCAGGCGATCGCAACAGGCGTCGTACCGCATTTTCAGGATTGCCGCCGTCAATTCTTCGCTCACGAGCCGCTCCTGCTCGCGGCGCTCCTCCACTGCAGCGCCATCTTCCGGATTTTTCATCAGCAAATCCCGAACGTTTTCATCATAGTCCAGAATTTCGCGAAAAATCTCCTCGAAGGTTGGAGCATTGGCCCCATTTCTCAGCAGGTCCGAAAGGAGCTGAAATTCCGCCGACTCGCCCAGCGCCCGCGCGTGAGTGGTTACTTCCTCGAACAGCTCGCCGTGGCGCGTCAGTCCGATCAACGCCTTTTCGGCCTCTTCCTCCAGTTGCAGCACGATGCGCGGGTGCATCACGAGGTTGCGCAGCGCCTTGCGCTCGATCCCGGTCACGAGGTGCCGGTCCTTGCGTGCGGGCGCCTGGCGCGCCGCCTGGGCAATGCGCGCGTCGACTTCGCACAGCGCCGCCACTTCTTCGAACGGCACGTCGAGGCGGTCCGCGAACATGTGCATGATCTGCGCCCGCAGGGCGTTCGCCGGCAGCTGCTGCAGCAGCGGCTTCGCGTCGAACAGCGCCCGGGCGCGCCCTTCCGGCTGGTCCAGTTCCTTGTCCGCCAGCACCTCGTTGAGCATGAACTGGGACAGCGGCATGGCCCGCTCGACCTGCTCCGAGAACGCCTCGGTGCTGAATTCGCGTACGTAGCTGTCCGGGTCATGCTCCTGGGGCAGGAACAGGAAGCGGATCGTGCGGTTGTCGGCCGCGTGCGGCAGGCATGCATCGAGCGCACGGCGCGCCGCGCGGCGGCCCGCCGAGTCGCCGTCGAAGCTGAAAATCACCGTGTCGGTCTGACGCATGAGCTTCTGCACGTGGATCGGCGTGCACGCGGTGCCAAGCGTCGCCACGGCATTCTGGAAACCCAGCTGAGCGAGCGCGACGACATCCATATACCCCTCGACCACCAGAACGTAGCGCTGTTCCCGGATCGCGAGGCGGGCCTCGAACAACCCGTACAGTTCGCTGCCCTTGTTAAATAGCGGCGTTTCCGGGGAATTCAAATATTTGGGCTCGCCGCCATCCAGCACACGGCCGCCAAAGCCGATGACCTGACCCTTCACGTTGCGGATCGGGAACATCACGCGGTCGCGGAAACGGTCGTAGCGGCGCGACTGGCCTTGCGCGTCCTGCTTTTCGCTGACGATGACGAGACCCGCCTCGACCAGCGCATCGTCGCGATAGTTGGTAAACGCAGATTCAAGGTTCTGCCATCCATCGGGCGCGTAGCCGAGGCCGAAGCGCGCGGCGATTTCGCCGGTGAGGCCGCGCTTCTTGAGGTACTGGATGGCGTTGGTCGCGCTGCGCAGCTGCTTGCGGTAGTAGTCACAGGCAGTCTGCATGACGTCGGAAAGCGCGGTGGTGACGGCCTTCGAGGCTGCCGGAGCATAGCCGCCCGCCGCGCCAGCCCCACCGCCACGCATGGGCGAAGGCTCTTGCGGCACGGTCAGGCCGACCGACTGGGCGAGTTGCTCGACGGCTTCAGGGAACGTCAGTCCCGCGTGCTCCATGAGGAAGCCGATGGCGGTGCCGTGCGCGCCACAGCCGAAGCAGTGATAAAACTGCTTGGTTGGACTAACCGTGAACGAAGGGCTCTTCTCGTTGTGGAACGGACACAAGCCCATGAAGTTCGCGCCGCCCTTCTTGAGCTGCACGTAGCGACCCACCACGTCGACGATATCGACGCGGTTCAGCAGGTCTTGCAGGAACGAATGCGGAATCATCGAAGCGAGCGCGCTTGGGCAGCCGGGGCTCGCGCGGCCCTATACGTGACATACGCGCGGCATACGCGTGACGTACGGGCCTCGCGGCGTCCGCCCTTGGGCCGGGCCGGCGCCGCGTGCGAGCCGGTTGCGCTTACTTCGAGAGCGCGGCTTTGACGAGCCCGGAAACGGCCGTCATGTCGGCGCGCCCGGCCAGCTTCGGCTTGAGCACACCCATCACCTTGCCCATGTCCTGCGGGCCGGCTGCGCCCACCTGGGCGACGGCGGCCTGCACTTCGGCGGCGATCTCGGCGTCAGAGAGCTGCGCGGGCATGTAGGCGGTCAGGACGACCAGCTCGGCGGCTTCCTTCTCGACGAGATCGGTGCGGCCCGCGGCCTCGAACTGGCTGATCGAGTCCTTGCGCTGCTTGATCATCTTGTCGATGACGGCCGTGATGCCCGCGTCGTCGAGCGTCACGCGATCGTCGACTTCACGTTGCTTGATAGCGGCGAGCAGCAGACGAATCGTGGCGAGGCGCTCGCTTTCGCGCGCGCGCATCGCGGTTTTCATGTCGTCGTTGATCTGGTCTTTGAGACTCATCACTCACCTGAAATACGTTGGGGTTGCTGGAATGCAAAAACCCGCCTGGAAACGCTTCCAGGCGGGTTGGCGCAAATTCGACATGGTTGCGACCACACCAGAGGACAGCGGCGGCCGCGTTGCGCGATGAAACCAGAGACCGCGGACCGGCTGTCCACGTCGCCGTGACATTGATGCGAGGCCCACGCTGGAACTGCGCGGGCACGCGTCACGGCTACGCCGGAATCAGTACAGCTTCTTCGGCAACATCTGGCTGCGCAGACGCTTGAAGTGGCGCTTCACCGCCGCCGCCTTCTTGCGCTTGCGTTCAGCCGTAGGCTTCTCGTAGAACTCGCGCGCGCGAAGCTCGGTCAAGAGACCGTTCTTCTCGATCGTGCGCTTGAAGCGGCGCATGGCAACTTCAAAGGGTTCGTTTTCTTTTACGCGGATGGTCGTCATTTTCCAATAACGGATCGGGGGTAAAGAAAATTGAGTATAGCAGTTCCGGGTTGGGGCATCGCGTGCCGGTTCGGGGGGAAACCCCAATTCCGGCAGCCGCCCCGATCGCCCCCGGAGCCTTTCCCGGCGGGGCTGCGCAGCATCATCAGGCAGCGCCCGGCCCGACCAGCAGCAACGGCACATGCGTGATCTCGATGGCGCGCTGGGCGACGCTGCCGAGCAGCCAGCGCGCGACGCCACGCCGGCCCTGCGTGCCGAGCGCGACGAGATCGGCTTGCCAATCCTGCGCGTCGCGCAAAACGGTGTGGGCGATGTCATCGCGCATGCGCCCGGTGGCGACCAGCGCCGTTTCATAAGCACGTCCTGACACGTCGAGCTGCGTGTGTGCGCTGGCCAGCGCCTTGCGCCCGAGGTCGGCAAGCGCATCTTCCAGCACCGAGCCCGGCACCGGGTCGCCGGCCACGCTGCTGCGGTCCACGACATAAACCGCGCGCAAGGTGGTTTGCGGTTCGGCCAGCCGCAGCGCCGCGTCGATCGCCTGCGCCGAGGCCGGACTGCCGTCCGTCGCCAGCAGGATGCGGGCGAGTGGCGCGTGACCTTTCGCTTCCTCGTACTCCACGGGCACGACCAGCAGCGGACAGGGCGCGCAAACCGCGAGCGCGCCCGAAACCGAACCGTCGACCCAGCGCTTCATGCGCCCCTGGTGCCGCGTGCCGACCACCAGCATGTCGGCCTCCCAGTCACGCGCCGCGTCGGCGAGCGCAGGCACGACAGTGCCTGCTTCGCCGGAAAGACCGACCACCTGCCCTTCGACCAGCGCGACCTGGCCGTTGAACGCCGACATCGCGTGCTCGAGCGTACGCTCGGCGGCGTGGAGAGAATCGCCGCGCGCCGCGTTGAGCGCGCCCGTCATCCACGCATCGCCCGCGCTGTACGCGCCGCCCGCGTTCCACGCGCCCGGCTGTTCGGCTGCGCAGACGATACGCACCTGGACGTCGCGCGGCGCCACGCGCGACGCGAAACGCAGTGCCTGCGTCGATGCCTTCGAATCGTCCACGGCAATCATGATTCGCCGCAGTGGCCCGCGCATTTGCCCGCTGTGCTGCTGTTCCTCTCGATTCACGTTTCGTACCTTTTCCTCGTGGTCAGGCATTCAAGCGTGAACCTCGGGCGCCCAGCCAACAATGACAGGGGTCAACCGCGAGAGATTCGGCAGTGCGTATCGGTCAGGAAATCAGCCCGCGCCCAGTGAATATTCGGCGGCAGCCTCGCCGGCCGCGACGCCCGAGGCCCACGCCCACTGGAAGTTGTAGCCGCCAAGCCAGCCCGTCACGTCCACGGCTTCGCCTATGAAATAGAGGCCAGGCACGCGCTGGCTCATCATCGTCGCCGAGGAAAGCTCGCGTGTGTCCACGCCGCCGCGCGTGACTTCGGCCTTCTTGTAGCCTTCGGTGCCCGTGGGAGTAAGCGTCCACTGGGCCAGCCCCTCGCCGATCTTGCGCAGCGTTTTATCGGGCAGATCGGCAATACGCGCGTCGGCCTTCACCTGATGCGCCTCCAGCCATACATGCGCGAGGCGTGCCGGCACCCACTCGGCGAGCAGGTTGCCGATCTGACGTTTCGTCGCGCCCTTGGCGTCGATCAGCGCCGCCGCCGGATCGTGCTCGGGCAGCAGGTTCACGCGGATCGGCTGGCCGGGCTGCCAGAAGCTCGAAATCTGCAGGACGCCGGGGCCGGAAAGGCCGCGATGCGTGAAGAGCAGGTCTTCGTCGAACGCGCCCCCGGTCCTGCGCTCGCCCGTCGCCACGTGGACTTCGAGCGATACGCCCGCGAGCGGCACATAGGGCGCCCACTCGTCCTGCGCGAACGTGAGCGGCACGAGCGCCGGACGCGTGTCGATGAGCTTGTGGCCGAACTGCTTCGCGACGCGATACGCGAAGTCGGTTGCGCCGATCTTCGGGATCGACAGGCCGCCCGTCGCGATCACGAGCGCTTTCGCGCGTATCTCGCCCTGCGGCGTGCCGAGCGTGAAGCCTGCGCCGTCGGCGTGGCTCACCGCTTCGACGGGCAGCGGCCGGCGCCACGCCACGTGGCCCGCGTCGCACTCGGCGCGCAGGACGTCGATGATCGCGTCGCTCGACTGGTCGCAAAAAAGCTGGCCCTTGTGCTTTTCGTGCCAGGTCACGCGATGCTGGCGCAGCAGCGCGAGGAAGTCGCGCGGCGTGTAACGCGCCAGCGCCGAACGGCAGAAATGCGGGTTGTGCGAGAGATAGTTGGCCGGGCTCGCGTGCAGGTTCGTGAAGTTGCAGCGCCCCCCGCCCGAGATGCGGATCTTTTCCGCGAGGCGCGGCGCGTGGTCGATCAGCGCCACGCGGCGGCCCTGCTGGCCCGCCACCGCCGCGCACATCATGCCGGCCGCCCCTGCGCCGATCACGGCGATGTCGAAAGATTCCATGGCGCGCATTCTACCTGCGCGGCGGCGGGGCTTGTCCGGGAGGGACACCGCTTGCCGCGCTCAACCGGCTTCGACGCGCGCTGCTATACTTTTATGTTCTGTTAATTCTTGATTTAGCGGCGGTTTTTGGCGGCTCGTGCCGCGCAATGCCGTCGCCCTGCCTCCCACCATGCTCGTTCTCGGCATCGAAAGCTCCTGCGACGAAACCGGCCTCGCGCTCTACGACAGCGAGCGCGGCCTGCTCGCGCACGCGCTGCATTCACAGATCGCCATGCACCGCGAGTACGGCGGCGTCGTGCCGGAGCTTGCCTCGCGCGACCATATCCGCCGTGCGCTGCCGCTGCTCGAAGAAGTGCTCGCGAAGAGCGGCGCCGCGAAAAGCGACATCGACGCCATCGCCTTCACGCAGGGCCCCGGCCTCGCGGGCGCGCTGCTCGTGGGCGCGAGCATCGCCAATGCGCTCGCCATGGCCTGGAATCGGCCGACCGTGGGGATTCACCACCTCGAAGGGCACCTGCTTTCGCCGCTGCTGGTTGATGCGCCGCCGCCGTTTCCGTTCGTCGCGCTGCTCGTGTCGGGCGGCCATACGCAACTCATGCGCGTGACCGACGTGGGCGTCTACGAAACCCTCGGCGAGACGCTCGACGACGCCGCCGGCGAAGCCTTCGACAAAACGGCCAAGCTGCTCGGCCTCGGCTATCCGGGCGGCTCGGAAGTCTCGCGCCTCGCGGAGTTCGGCACGCCAGGCGCGGTCGAACTGCCGCGTCCGATGCTTCATTCGGGCGATCTCGACTTCAGCTTCAGCGGCCTCAAGACGGCCGTGCTCACGCAGGTGAAGAAGCTCGGCACGAACATCTGCGAGCAGGGCAAGGCCGACATCGCACGCGGTTTCGTCGACGCAGCCGTCGAGGTGCTGGCCGCGAAATCGCTCGCCGCGCTCAAGCGCACGAAGATGAAGCGCCTTGTGGTGGCTGGCGGCGTGGGGGCCAACAAGCAGTTGCGCGAGACGCTTTCGGCGGCGGCGCAAAAGCGCGGCTTCGAGGTGCATTACCCGGACCTGTCGCTGTGCACCGACAACGGCGCGATGATCGCGCTCGCGGGGGCGCTGCGCCTCGCGCGCTGGCCCGAGCAGGCCACGCGCGATTATGCGTTCACGGTAAAGCCGCGCTGGGATCTGACGTCGCTCGCGCAGCACTAATCCGTTCGCCACTGCAGAAGCCGCCCAAGGGCCACGCCCTTCGGCGGCTTTTTATTGACGGTGCAACCAGGCGGCCGGCGTTACGCCGCGCGCTTGTCGTGCTCGATCACGGCGTAGGCGCTGTGATTGTGGATCGACTCGAAGTTTTCGGCTTCGAGCGTATAGGCGATCACGCGCGCATCGGCATTCAGTCGCACGGCCACGTCGCGCACGAGGTCTTCGACGAACTTGGGGTTCTCATACGCGCGCTCGGTCACGAACTTCTCATCCGGACGCTTGAGCAGGCCCCACAGCTCGCACGACGCCTCTTCTTCTGCGATGCGAACGAGGTCTTCCACCGGCAGATCGCCTTCGAACTCGACATTCATCGTCACGTGCGAGCGCTGGTTGTGCGCGCCGTATTGCGAGATCTTCTTCGAGCACGGGCACAGGCTCGTCACGGGCACGAGCACCTTGAGGAACAGGCGCGTTTGCCCGTTGCGCACGTCGCCCGTGAGCGTCACTTCGTAGTCCAGCAGACTTTCCACGCCCGACACCGGCGCCACTTTCTTCACGAAGTACGGGAACGTCACTTCGATACGGCCCGCCTGCGATTCGAGCTTCGCGAGCATCGCGGCCAGCATCGCGCGGAACGTGGCGGGTTCGAGCGGCGCCTTGTTCTCTTCGAGCAGCGCGACGAAGCGCGACATGTGCGTGCCCTTCTGGTCGGCCGGCAGATGAACGTCGAGATTCCACGTGCCGACGCTCGGCTGGACGTCGCCCGCGCCCGTCTTCACCGTGAGCGGATGGCGCACGGCCTTCACGCCGACGCGCTGGATCACGATCTGACGGGTATCGACGGAGCTTTGGACGTCCGGCATCACGAAGGCCGGGTTCATCTGATTCATGTTCTTATCCTCAAGCCGCGCCATACGCGGCGCGCAAATAACAAACGCCGGCATGAGCCGGCGTTTGCTGGCGGAAAGCCGGGTAGGAACCCGCCCGCCAGTTCAAATGTGAATTGGGCTGCCGCGAGGGCGACGCACCAATCAAACTATCGCGATCTCAATCGACCTCAGGCAACGCGCATCACCGACTTGCCGGACACTGCCTTGTCGAGAAAGCGCTCGCGAATCGACTTCGCGATCCCTGCTGCGTCGAGCCCGCAGCCCGCCAGCAGCTTCGCCGGGTCGCCGTGGTCGATGAAGCGGTCGGGGAGGCCCAATTGTAGTACGGGCTTGATAACCCCACTTTCAAGGAGGGCTTCCACGCAGGCCGAACCGGCGCCGCCCATGATGCAGCCTTCCTCGACGGTCACGAGGTAGTCGTGCGTTTCGGCGAGCTGCTTCACGAGGTCCGCGTCGAGCGGCTTCACGAAGCGCATGTTCGCCACGGTGGCGTCCAGTTCCTCGGCGGCCTTGAGCGACGGCGCAACCATCGTGCCGAACGCGAGGATCGCGATGCGGCTGCCGGCCGGCGCGTTGCTCTCGCGGCGGACTTCGCCCTTGCCCACCGGCAGCGCGGCCATCTGCTTGACGGTCGCCACGCCCGTGCCCGCACCGCGCGGGTAGCGCACGGCCGTCGGGCAGTCCTGCTGAAGCGCCGTGTAAAGCATCTGGCGACATTCGTTTTCGTCCGACGCCGCCATGATCATCATGTTCGGAATGCAGCGCATGAACGCGAGATCGTACGCGCCGGCGTGCGTTGCGCCGTCCGCGCCGACGAGGCCCGCGCGGTCGATCGCGAACACGACGGGCAGGTTCTGCAGGGCCACGTCGTGGATCAGCTGGTCGTACGCGCGCTGCAGGAAGGTCGAGTAGATCGCGACCACGGGCTTCAGGCCTTCTGCCGCGATGCCGCCCGCGAACGTGACTGCGTGCTGCTCGGCGATGCCGACGTCGTAGTAGCGGTCCGGGAAGCGCTTTTCGAACTCGACGAGGCCCGAGCCTTCGCGCATGGCCGGCGTGATGCCGATCACGCGCGAATCGAGTTCAGCCGCGTCGCACAGCCATTCGCCGAACACCTGCGTGTAGGTCTTCTTGGCGGGCGTTGTCGACGGCTTGATGCCTTCGGCCGGGTTGAACTTGCCGGGACCGTGGTACAGGACCGGGTCGGCTTCGGCGAGCTTGTAGCCCTGGCCTTTCTTCGTCACGACGTGCAGGAATTGCGGGCCGCGCAGTTCCTTGATGTTCTGCAGCGTCGGGATCAGCGAATCCAGATCGTGGCCGTCGATCGGCCCGATGTAGTTGAAGCCGAATTCCTCGAACAGCGTAGCCGGCACGATCATGCCCTTCGCGTGCTCTTCGAGCTTGCGCGCGAGGTCGAGCACCGGCGGCGCATGGCGCAGCACGCGCTCCACGCCCGCGCGTGCGGCGGCGTAGAAGCGGCCCGACATGAGGCGCGCGAGATGGCGATTGAGCGCACCAACCGGCGGCGAAATCGACATGTCGTTGTCGTTGAGGATGACGAGCAGCGGCACGTCGTCTTCCACGCCGCCGTTGTTCAGTGCCTCGAAGGCCATGCCGGCCGTCATCGCGCCATCGCCGATCACGGCGATGCCCATGGCATTGTCGCCCTTGAGCTTGCTCGCCACGGCCATGCCGAGCGCCGCCGAAATCGACGTGCTCGAGTGCGCGGTGCCGAACGTGTCGTACGGCGACTCGTCGCGTTTCGGGAAACCCGAAATGCCGCCGAGTTGACGCAGCGTCGACATCTGATCGCGGCGGCCCGTCAGGATCTTGTGCGGATAGGTCTGATGGCCCACGTCCCAGACGATGCGGTCGCGCGGCGTGTCGAACACGTAGTGCAGCGCGATCGTCAGTTCGACCGTACCGAGGTTGGACGACAGGTGGCCGCCCGTCTGCGAGACGCTCTCGAGAACGAAGGCACGCAGTTCGTCGGCAAGCGGTTGCAACTGGCGGCGATCAAGGCGGCGCAAATCCGCCGGGTCGTCAATGGTTTTCAGCAAGTCGTACATCGTCGTTCCATTGTAGGAAAACTGGCGCTCCCGCACTTTTTCTGCGCATTACTTCCATTTCATGCGCGTGGGCGGGTTGCGCGGTCAGCTCACCCGGTTCACCACCAGGTCAGCGAGTTCGGCGAGGCGCTGAGCGCGCGCGCCGAACGGTTCGAGCGCCGCGTGTGCGTCGGCGCGCAACTGCTGCGCGAGCGCACGCGATGCATCAAGACCGATAATCGACACGTAGGTCGGCTTGCCGTCCTTCGCGTCCTTGCCAGCGGTCTTGCCGAGCGTTGCGGAGTCGGCGGTGACGTCGAGAATGTCGTCCACCACCTGGAACGCGAGGCCCACGGCCGCCGCGTATTTGTCGAGTGCGGCGAGGTTTTCCGCCGAAGGCGTCTCGCCCGCCAGCGCGCCCATGCGGACCGCGGCGCGCAAGAGCGCGCCGGTCTTCAGGCGGTGCATCGTTTCGAGCTGCTCGCGGGTGAGCGAATGGCCCACGCTCGCGAGGTCGATGGCCTGGCCGCCGGCCATGCCGATCGAGCCGCTGGCCAGCGCGAGTTCGCGCACGAGCGATGCCTGGTGCTGGGCACCGAGCACATCGGAGGTCAGCGTGACGAAGGCTTGCGACTGCAGCGCATCGCCCACCAGCAGCGCCGTCGGTTCGTCATATTTGACGTGTACGGTGGGTTTGCCGCGACGCATGTCGTCGTCGTCCATGCACGGCATGTCGTCGTGCACGAGCGAGTAGACGTGGATCATTTCGAGCGCGCAGGCCGCCGCGTCGAGCGCTTGCGGCGTGGCGTTGGTGAGTTCGCCCGCCGCGTGGCACAGGAGCGGACGCACCCGCTTGCCGCCGCCCATTACGGCATAACGCATGGCGTCATGCAGCGGCGCCGGCAATACGTCGGCAGCCGGCAAATAGTGATCGAGCGCGCTTTCGACCCGGTCGAGTACGTGCCGGGTCCATTGGTCAAATGTCATAGATCGTCGTCTCCGCCCGCTGCGGAGTCTGTCGTATTGAGGGGCACGGGCCGCAGCGTCTCGCCGTCGAGCACGCGCACCTGTTGTTCAACCTTTTCGAGCTGCTGCTGGCAGAAGCGCACGAGCGCCGCGCCACGGCGGTAGGCTGCAAGCGATTCTTCCAGACTCAGGCTGCCGCCTTCCATGCGTGCAACGAGCCCGTCGAGCTCCGCAAGCGCCACCTCGTAGCTCTCGGGCAGGGCTTCGCCCTCGGCCAGCCCGGCTTCGCTTTCGCCCGCGCCAGCGCGGTCTTTCGTTGCGGATTTCGCCATGAGTCGTCGCCAGAATGAAACAAGGCGGACATTCTACGGCAAAAGGTCCCGTTCGACCCGCTCCCCGGCTTGTGTACCCTCTCGACCACATGTTCGGGGCCAGTACAAATCGGTTCCAGAAGGCCCGATTACCCGTGCATTTGTCTCATACTTCCTGAATTCCTGCCGTCTTTCCGGTGTAATTTTGGCAAAAATCAGTCACTTAGCTACCCCACGAGGGGGTAACCGGGTATAATCGCCGGCTCCCTAAATCGAATCTTCGATGGTTGGGTTGTTCACTGCTTTCACGTCTTCATCGGGAGTGGGAATGTCCAATCTGAGCAATGCATTGCAGCTGAAGTCTATCCACAGCCAGCTGCCAGTCACCGCTTATTTTGACGAAGCGCTACTCAAGCGCGAAATCGACACGCTTTTCCAGAAGGGTCCTCGCTACGTCGGGCACGAACTCATGGTGCCCGAGGCGGGAAACTATTTTGCGCTGCCCGGCGAAAAAGAAGGCCGCGTGCTCGTTCGCAACAAGAGCAACGAAATCGAGCTGCTCTCGAACGTGTGCCGGCATCGCCAGGCCATCATGCTAAACGGTCGCGGCACGGCAGACAACATTGTATGTCCGCTGCATCGCTGGACCTATGACCTCAAGGGCGAATTGCTCGGCGCGCCGCACTTCGCGGACAAGCCGTGTCTGAACCTGAACAGCTCGCCGCTCCAGAAGTGGAACGGGCTGCTGTTCGAATCCGCGGGCCGCGACGTCGCGCGCGATCTCGCACGCCTTGGGCCGGCGAAACACCTCGACTTTACGGACTACATGTTCGATCACGTCGAGGTTCACGAGTGCAACTACAACTGGAAGACCTTCATCGAGGTCTATCTGGAAGACTATCACGTCGTGCCGTTCCACCCGGGACTCGGCAACTTCGTCTCGTGCGACGATCTCCAGTGGGAGTTCGGCGAGTGGTATAGCGTGCAGACCGTCGGCGTGCACAAGCACCTCGGCAAGCCGGGCAGCCCGACGTACCGCAAGTGGCACGACGAAGTCCTGCGCTTCCGTAACGGTGAGCCGCCGGAGTTCGGCGCGATCTGGATGGTGTACTACCCGAATCTCATGATCGAGTGGTATCCGCACGTGCTCGTGGTCTCGTGGCTGATCCCCGAAGGCACGCAGAAGACGAAGAACATCGTCGAGTTCTATTACCCCGAGGAAATCACGCTCTTCGAGCGCGAGTTCGTCGAGGCCGAGCGCGCCGCCTATATGGAAACCGCCGTCGAAGACGACGAGATTGCCGAGCGCATGGACGCCGGCCGCAGGGCGCTGTTCGAGCGTGGCGTTTCCGAGGTCGGCCCGTACCAGAGCCCGATGGAAGACGGCATGCAGCACTTCCACGAGTTTCTGCGCCGCGAGTTGGGACCGATCTGACGCGCGGCCTGGCGCGGGCGTCGGGCAACTCGAACGCATCACGGAAAGACGGGCTTCGCCCCGTCTTTTTGTTTAGACTGACGGCACCGGGCCGTCGCATCGCGAGAGAGGGCGGCCTTGCACGATTCAAGGAGCCGTCATGCCCCACACGCACTACACCACGCTGATCTCGGCCGCCAATCTGCACGAACGCCTGACCGCCGCGCCGGGCAGCGTGCTGGTTTTCGACTGCCGCTTCGATCTCGCCAATCCCGCCGCGGGTGAGAACGCCTATGCGCTCGGCCATCTGCCCGGCGCCCAATACCTGCATCTGGACCGCGACCTCTCGGGCCCGAAAACCGGCAAGAACGGCCGCCATCCGCTGCCCGACCGCTCGGCGCTCGTCGCCACGCTCCTGCTGCGCGGGCTCAACGAAGGCCAGCAGGTCGTGGCCTACGACGCGCAAGGCGGCGCCTACGCCGCCCGCCTGTGGTGGCTCCTGCGCTGGCTCGGCCACGACTCGGTGGCCGTGCTCGACGGCGGCCTCAAGGCGTGGGAAGCCGCGGGCTTCCCACTCGTGCGCGACGTGCCGACACCCGCGCGCGGCACCTTCAAGGCCGGCGCGCCGCTGCAGGTGACGGTGGACGCGCAGGCCATCGTCCGCAATCTCGCCACGCACGAACTCACGGTCGTCGACGCGCGCGCCGCCGACCGCTATCGCGGCGAGAACGAAACGATCGACCCGGTGGGCGGCCATATTCCTGGCGCGCGCAATCGGTTTTATCAGGACAATCTCACGCCGGACGGCCGCTTCAAGTCGGCGCATGCGCTGCGCGAAGATTTTACGGCGGTGCTGCCTGGCATCACGCCCGAACACGTGGTCCTGCAATGCGGCTCGGGCGTGACCGCCTGCCACAATGCGCTCGCGATGGAGATTGCCGGCCTGCACGGCGCGGCGCTCTATCCCGGTTCGTGGAGCGAATGGAGCGCCGACGCGTCGCGGCCGGTCGCGACTGGCCCCAACCCCTAAGCCGGGTATCCGGAGCCGGGCACGGCGTCACACCACGCCGTGCTCCTTGAACCAGGCAATCGCGCGCTTCCAGCCATCCTCCGCATCGGCCTTGCGATAGCTCGGCCGGTAGTCCGCGAAGAACGCGTGGCCCGCATCGTTGTACACGACGATTTGCGAGCCGCGCCCATCCTGCGGACCCTGCGCGATGGCGGCCTTCATCTGCTCGAGCGTGTTCTGCGGAATGCTGTTGTCCTGCAAGCCATACATGCCGAGTACCGGCACCTGCAGATTGCCCGCGAGATCGAGCGGATTCTGCGGCGAATTTTCCGTGTGTGCGCCCGCTACGCGGCCATACCAGGAAACCGCCGCCTTGATGCGCGGATTGTGCTCGGCATAGAGCCACGTGTAGACCCCGCCCCAACAGAAGCCATTGACGCCCACGCGCTTCAGATCGCCACCGTTCTCGCCAGCCCACACAAGCGCCGCATCGATGTCGCCGAGCACCTGTGCATCGGGCACCTTGCTCGCGATGTTCTCGCTGATTTGCTGCACTGTCGGGTACGCCGAGGCATCCCCCTGACGCACGAAGAAGTCCGGCGCGATGGCCAGATAGCCGAGCTTCGCAAAGCGGCGGCACACATCGGCGATATGCTCGTGCACGCCGAAGATCTCGTGGATCACGATGATCACCGGCAAGTGCGTCTTGCCGCGCGGCTGCGCGCGATACGCCGGGATGAGCGTGCCGCCGGACTGGAAGCCGATCTCGCCGGCTTCGAGGCCTTCGCTGTCGGTGTGGATGGTTTGCGCCGAGACGGGCAGCACGGCAGCGGCGAATCCGCTGCCGAGCGCCGCCTTGATGAAGGTGCGCCGATCGAACGGCACGTGCGGGACGAGGCTATCGACTTCAGGTTTCAGCACGCAGCGCTCCTTGAAGATAGATCAAACAGCGGAAACAGGCAGAATAGCGCCGCGCCCCGGACACAAGCGCCGCCCGGTGCAGCCGCTCAGTGCAGCTTCACGCGCGGCAACGTCGTGCGGCGCAGCCAGTGCGCGAAGGTGTCGAGCACCATGCGCGCGTAGCCGTGCAGCGCCGCGATGTGCAGCCGGTACAGCGACATGTACATGAAACGGGCAAACAACCCTTCGATCAACATATTCCCGCCGATCAGCCCGCCCATCAGGTTGCCGACCGCGCTGAAGTGCCCGAGCGACACCAGCGAGCCGAAGTCGCGATAGGTGAACTCCTCGAGCGGCTTGCCGGCGAGCAGATTGCCCAGCGACTTGAACAGGAAAGTGGCCTGCTGGTGTGCGGCTTGCGCACGCGGCGGCACACCGCGCTCGTGGCCCGGCCATTCGCAGGCCGCGCAGTCGCCGAGCGCGAAGATGTTGTCGTCGAGTTCCGTTTGCAGCGTACGGCGCACGATCAGTTGGCCGAGCTTGTTGACGGTGAGACCGTCAAGCCGCGAGAGCACAGCCGGCGCGGTAATGCCAGCGGCCCAGACCGTGAGGTCCGCGCGCAGGTTCTTGCCGCTCGCGGTGCGCACGACGCCAGGCGCCACTTCGATCACGCGTTCGCTCGTCAGCAGCTTCACGCCGAGCTTGTTCAGCAGCTCGCCTGTCGCCGAAGAAACGCGCTCCGGCAGCGCGGGCAGGATGCGCGGGCCGGCCTCGATCAGCACGATGCCCACGTCGTTGCGCGGATCGAGCTTGTGCAGTCCATAGGCCGACAGCACCTGCGCGGTGTTGCGCAGCTCGGCTGAAAGCTCGACGCCCGTCGCGCCCGCGCCGATGATCGCCACCTGCACGCGCGGCTCGGCGCCGGCGTCCATGGCCGGCGCGAGGTCGTCCGCCGTCACCTCCACCGCGACTTTTTCGGGCGCTTGATGTTCGGCGCGCATGCACGCGGCGATCAAACGCTTGCGAAACCGCTCGGCCTGCTCGACGGTGTCGAGCGCGATGGAATTCTCGGCCGCGCCCGGCACGCCGAAAAAATGCGTCGTGCTGCCGATTGCGAGCACGAGCGTGTCGTATTCGAGCACGCGCTCGGGCAGCATTTCCGCGCCGTCTTCGTCGAGCACGCGCCCGAGCGTGATGCGCTTTGCCGCGCGGTCGAGCCCGGTCAGCTCGCCCTGCTGGAACTCGAAGCCATGCCAGCGCGCCTGCGCCGGATATTCGAGCTGATGCGTGAATGGGTCCATGCTGCCCGCCGCGACTTCGTGCAGGAGCGGTTTCCAGATATGCGTTGGATTGCGGTCGACCAGCGTGATCGATGCCGCTTGCGGCTTGCCCCGCTTCGCGCGCGCCTCGCCATAACGATCGCCGAGCCGTGTTGCCAGCTCCAGCCCGCCTGCGCCTCCTCCCACAACGATAAAGCGATGCATAGACTCTCCGTGCATGTCGAAAGGCGATAGAAAGGCCGATGCGTCGACAACGTGACGTGCGAGGCACCGGCCTTCAATCAAATCATTGTCGGCCGACGGAGCGCGCGGCGGCAACCCTTGCGGCGCGCATTCGCGACATCACGCACGCGAGGCTTGCCTTATCGCGCGCGGGCAGTTACGTCCTGGTTACGGCTTTTGCGGCAGCACTTCGCATTCAGTATGTACTTAGTAGAGCTTCACTAAGCACTACAACGCCTTCAGTGCGCCTCTTCCCAGTTCTCGCCCACGCCCACTTCGGCGACGAGCGGCACCTTGAGCTGCGCCACCGAGCACATCAGCTCGGGCAAGCGCTTGCGCACTTCGGCGAGTTCGTCGCCCGGCACTTCGAGCACGAGTTCATCGTGCACCTGCATGATCATCTTCGTGCCGATCTTGCGTTCGTCGAGCCACTTCTGCACCGCGACCATGGAAAGCTTGATGAGGTCTGCGGCCGTGCCTTGCATGGGCGCGTTGATGGCGGCGCGCTCGGCGGCCTGGCGGCGCGGGCCGTTGCCGCCGTTGATCTCGGGCAGCCACAGGCGGCGCCCGAAGACGGTCTCGACATAGCCGCGCGACTTCGCGTCCATGCGCGTTTCGTCCATATAGCGCGCCACGCCCGGATAGCGCGCGAAATAACGGTCGATATAAAGCTTCGCCGCGTCGCGCGTAATGCCGAGATTCGATGCGAGGCCGAACGCGCTCATGCCGTAAATCAGGCCGAAATTGATGACCTTGGCGATGCGCCGCTGGTCCGCGCTCACTTCGAGCGGCGTGACGCTGAACACCTCGGAAGCCGTGGCGCGGTGAATGTCGTCGCCGCGTGCGAACGCCGCGAGCAGCGACTCGTCGCCCGAGATATGCGCCATGATGCGCAGTTCGATCTGCGAATAGTCGGCGGAAACGATCTTGTGCCCCGGCGGCGCGATGAACGCCTCGCGAATGCGCCGGCCTTCGCCCGTGCGCACGGGAATGTTCTGCAGATTCGGATCGTTCGACGCAAGACGGCCCGTGACCGCCACGGCCTGCGCGTAGTTCGTGTGCACGCGGCCCGTTTGCGCGTTCACCATGCGCGGCAGCTTGTCGGTGTACGTGGACTTGAGCTTCGCAAGCCCGCGATGCTCGAGCAGGATCTTGGGCAGCGGGTAATCTTCGGCGAGCTTTTGCAGCACTTCTTCGTCGGTGGAAGGCGCGCCGCTCGGCGTTTTCTTCACGACCGGCAGCTGCAGCTTCTCGAAGAAGATCTGGCCGATCTGCTTGGGCGAGCCCAGATTGAATTCGCCGCCCGCGAGCGCATACGCTTCCTCTTCGAGCGCGATGAGCCGCACGGCAATTTCCGCGCTCTGCTTTTCGAGCCTCTCGGAGTCGATCAGCACACCGTTGCGCTCGATCTTGCGCAGCACGCGCGATGTGGGCAGTTCGATGTTGCGATACACGTGATCGAGGCCCTTCTCGGGCGCGATCTGCGGATAGAGCGCGCGATGCAGTTGCAGCGTGACATCGGCGTCTTCGGCAGCGTATTCGGCGGCCTTTTCGAGCGAGACGTCGTCGAAGCCGATCTGCTGCGCGCCCTTGCCCGCTACCTCTTCGTACTTGATCGTCTTGATGCCCAGATGGCGCAGCGCGAGGCTGTCCATGTCGTGGCTGCGATGCGATTCGAGCACATACGATTCGAGCAGCGTGTCATGCTCCACGCCATTGAGCTCGATACCGTAGTTCGCGAGCACCTGCTCGTCGTACTTCATGTGCTGGCCGACTTTCTTGTGCTTCCCGCTTTCGAGCCAGGGCTTCAGGCGCGCAAGCACTTCGCCCTGCGGCAGTTGATCGGGCGCGTCCGGGCCGCGATGTGCGAGCGGCAAATAGGCGGCCACACCGGGTTCCGTCGAGAACGAGATGCCGACGAGCTTCGCGACCATCGGATCGAGCGCCGTGGTCTCGGTGTCGAACGCGGTGAGTTCGGCGTCTTCGATGCGCCTGAGCCACGTGTCGAACTGCGGCCACGTCTGGATCGTTTCGTAATGGCGCGGGGCGTCGACGAACAGCGCGGGCTGCACGATCGCATCTTTTTCGGGCACGTCGCCCTGGGTCGCGGCGGGCACCGTCTCGCTCTGCTGACTCGCTTCGGTGACTTCGCGCAGCCAGGTCTTGAAGCCGTGGCGCGCGAAAATATCGCGCAGCTCTTCGCGCGCTTCGGCTCGCGTGGCGAGCGACGCTTCGATCGACTCGAGATGCGGCGTGAGATCGCAAGCCGTTTCCACCGTGACGAGCTTTCTCGCCATCGGCAGGAAGTCGAGCGCGTCGCGCAGATAGCCGCCCACTGCACCCTTGATTTCATCCGCATGCGCGATCACGCCGTCGAGCGAGTCGTATTGCGTGAGCCACTTTACCGCCGTTTTCGGGCCGCACTTGTTCACGCCCGGCACGTTGTCGACGGTGTCGCCGATGAGCGAGAGATAATCGATGATGCGCTCCGGCGGCACGCCGAACTTGGCGATCACGCCTTCGCGATCGAGCGTTTCATTCGTCATCGTGTTGATGAGCGTGACGTGGTCTGTCACGAGCTGCGCGAGGTCCTTGTCGCCGGTAGAAACGATGACCTTCATGCCGAGCTTCTCGGCCTCGCGCGCGAGCGTGCCGATCACGTCGTCGGCCTCCACGCCTTCGATCATCAGCAGCGGCCAGCCGAGCGCGCGCACGGCCGTGTGAATGGGCTCGATTTGTGCAGCGAGCGGCTCGGGCATGGAAGGCCGGTTGGCCTTGTACTCGGGGTACCAGTCGTCGCGGAACGTCTTGCCCTTTGCATCGAACACGCACGCGCTATACTCTGCCGTAACGTCCTTGCGCATGCGACGCAGCATGTTGATGATGCCGTATAGCGCGCCCGTGGGTTCGCCGTCAGGACCGCGCAGATCCGGCATCGCATGGAAGGCCCGATAGAGGTAGCTAGAACCGTCGACCAGCAGCAGGGTCTTACCTTCCAGCCCGTTTTGTAGCTTCAGCTTTGTATCCACGCGTAGTTCTTCAGGCATTATGGACAAGAGAAAAGTGATTCCGAGTCTGCGTTCACTCGCAGATCAAGAGCGCGCGACGGCCAAGAAGGCGCGCGCATCGTGGCAGATGTTCACGATTATGGCAGAGTTTATCGAGGCGACCGAGTACCTGTCCGAGATCCGGCCGGCGGTCAGCATCTACGGCTCCGCCCGCCTGAAACCGGAGTCGGAGTACTTTCAGCTCGCCACCACCATCGCGCGCAAGGTGTCCGATGCGGGCTTCGCCGTGATCTCCGGCGGCGGCCCCGGCATCATGGAAGCCGCGAACCAGGGCGCGCATGCGGGCAAGTCGCCTTCCGTCGGCCTGAACATCGAATTGCCGCACGAGCAGTCGGGCAACCAGTGGCAGGACATCTCGCTGCGCTTCCGCCATTTCTTCACGCGCAAGGTCACGTTCGTGAAGAACTCGGACGCCGTGATCGTCATGCCTGGCGGCTTCGGCACGCTCGACGAACTGGCCGAAGTGCTCACGCTCATCCAGACGAAAAAGTCGCGCCACGTGCCCATCATTCTGGTGGGCGCCGACTTCTGGAAGGGCCTGCTCGACTGGTTCCGCTCGGCGCTCGTGCCCATGGGTCTCATCAATCCCGAAGACATGGACCTGATGCAGGTGATCGACGACCCGGACCAGGTGCTCGAAGCCGTTCTCAAGTTCTACGAAGATGCGGACACCGCCGAAGATACCGGCAAGGAGCATCCGGCGCGCAGCGACCGCGACTCCGACGAAGACCGGATGTTCTATCTCTGATGCACCGCTTGCGGATGGCCTGCGGTTAATGTTTTCGCAGGCCTTCGCACCGCTCGCGCTTCAGCGCATCACTCCCCTCATGCTTTCTCCGCGCTTGCGGGCACGCCGGACGCACCGAGCGGCGCCCGCGCGCTCGCCTGCTCCTCCAGCCAGCGGCAAAACTGCACGACGAGCGGCGCTTGCGCCACCTCGCGGCGCGCCACCCACCAGTAGCCGCGCGCGTCGAGATGCGGCCCCGCGAGCGGCGTGACGAGACGTCCCGACGCGAGTTCGTCGTCGAGCAGCGGCAGCGGGCCGAGTGCAACGCCCAGACCATCCACGGCAGCCTGCAAAGCCAGATAGAAGTGATCGAACGACTGCTTCTTGCGGCATTTGGCTTTCACGCCTGCGGCCGCAAGCCAGGTGCGCCACGCATCGGGCCGCGTGTCCGAATGTAGCAGCACGTGACGCGCAAGATCGCTCGCCTGATGAATCGGCGCGCGCTTGAGCAGCGCTGGACTGCATACCGGCAATTCCATCTCGTCGAGAAAATGACCGGCCTCGCAGTCGGGCCAGTGGGCCGGACCGCGCCGCACGGCCACGTCGAAGCCTTCGAGCGTCTCGACCGGCGCGTTCGAAGTCGACAGGCGCAACTCGACGTTCGGCGCGAGGCGCTGAAACTGCGAGAGCCGCGGCAGCAGCCATTTCATCGCGAAGGTAGGCAGCGCGCTCACGCGCAGCACGT
Source organism: Paraburkholderia sp. BR14312 (assembly GCF_040948675.1). Classification (NCBI taxonomy): domain Bacteria; kingdom Pseudomonadati; phylum Pseudomonadota; class Betaproteobacteria; order Burkholderiales; family Burkholderiaceae; genus Paraburkholderia; species Paraburkholderia sp. BR14312. Next base: position 320,513 of record NZ_JBFPKI010000012.1, on the reverse strand, counting down.
GCACCACGCCCGTGTCGCGCAACTGGCTCGTTGCGCGCGCGATGTCGTCGAATGCCGACTGCACGGCGGCGAGGTAGCGCCGCCCGTCCTCGGTCAGCGCGACCCGCTTGCCGTGCCGGTGAAACACCTGCACGCCGACCCACGCTTCGAGTGCGGCCACCTGCCGGCTAATGGCACCGTGAGTCACATTGAGCTCGCCCGCCGCAGCGGAGAAGCTGTTGTGCCGTGCAGCGGCTTCGAACGCGCGCAGCGCGGGAAAGGGAGGAAGGGAGCGTGCCATGCTTGTGAGTGTAGATCACAAGAGCGCGCCATAGAAATCGTTTTGCCGCGCGCGCGATTGGGCTTAATCTCCGAACTTGCCTCAGAGGTCCCTTCCATTCATGAAACAACCCATTTCATCGCCCGCCGCAGCCGGACATGGCGCGGACGACGGCCTGCACACGCCGTCGGTACGCGATCTGTTCCTCGGCTTTCTCGGGCTCGGCTTCACGTCGTTTGGCGGTGCGCTGCCGTTGGCGCGCCGCACCATCGTCGAGCAGCGCCGCTGGCTCACCGCCGGCGAGTTCACCGATCTGCTCGGCTTCTGCCAGTTTTTGCCGGGCGGCAACGTCATCAATCTCTCGGTCGCGCTCGGCATGCGTTTTCAGGGATGGCGCGGCGCGCTCGCCGGCATCCTCGGCCTGATCGCGGGTCCGTCGCTCGTCGTGATCGGGCTCGGCGTGCTCTACGAGCGCACGCAAGACGACCCGCACGTGCGGCATCTGTTCGTGGGGCTCGCCGCGGCCGCCGCCGGGCTGCTCGTTTCGATGGCCCTGAAAATCGTGCTGCCGCTGCGGCGCGATCCGGCCGCGGCCGTCGTCGCTACGTTCGGCTTCGTAGCCATTGCCGTGCTGCGCACGCCGCTCTTGCCCACCATGCTCGTGCTCACGCCAATCGGCATCGCGCTCGCGGCACGCGCGGCACGCAAGGAAGGAGGCTCGCGATGAGCGCCACACTCGTTGCGCTCGCCGCGATCTTCGGCCAGCTCTCGCTGCTCGCTTTCGGCGGCGGCAACACGATCCTGCCCGAGATGCAGCGTCAGGTCGTCGAGGTCCACCACTGGATGCCGGCGAGCGAGTTCAGCGCGCTATTCGCGCTCGCCCAGGCCGCCCCGGGCCCGAACATGATGGTCGTGACGCTGGTGGGCTGGCACGTGGCCGGCTGGGCAGGCATGCTGGTCACGTCGATCGCGAAGTTCGGGCCGTCGTCGCTCGTCACGATCGCCGCGCTGCATGCATGGGATCGCTTCAAGGACCGCCCGTGGCGGCGCATCGCGCAAAAGGGCCTCGTGCCGGTGACGGCGGGTCTCGTGGCCGCGAGCGCCGTGCTGATCGCGCGGGCCTCCGATCCATCGTGGATCGCTTGGGCGATTACCGGCGTGTGCGCCGTGCTCGCGTTTCGCACGAAGATTCATCCGCTGTGGCTGCTTGGCGCGGGAAGTTTGATTGGGCTGACGGGGTTCGGGCAGTAAGCGACGCCGGCGAATGATTCGGCATCCGAATTGATAAAAGGCAACAGCGCAATTCGACAGACTGGCCGGCGCTCACCGCGCGCCGGCCAGCCATCAAGCGGCTACTGGAACGCCACTTCGGCGAAGCTGCGCAATTTCCGGCTATGGAGCTTGTGCAAGCCGTTCGTGCGCAGGATCTCCATCGCCTTCACGCCGATCTGCAGATGCTGATCGACTTGCGCGCGATAGAACGAATCGGCCATGCCCGGCAGCTTGAGTTCGCCGTGCAGCGGCTTGTCGGACACGCACAGCAAGGTGCCATACGGCACGCGAAAGCGGAATCCGTTCGCGGCAATGGTTGCGCTTTCCATGTCGAGCGCGATCGCGCGGCTTTGCGAGAGGCGTTGCACCGGCTCGCGATGATCGCGCAGCTCCCAGTTGCGGTTGTCGACGCTCGCCACCGTCCCCGTGCGCATCACGCGCTTGAGTTCCACACCGTCGAGCTTCGTGACCTCCGCGACCGCGCGCTCGAGCGCGAGTTGCACTTCGGCGAGCGCCGGAATCGGCACCCACAGCGGCAAGTCGGCGTCGAGCACGTGATCCTCGCGCACATAGCCGTGCGCAAGCACGTAGTCGCCCAGACGCTGCGTGTTGCGCAAGCCCGCGCAGTGGCCGAGCATGATCCACGCATGCGGACGCAGCACGGCAATGTGGTCGGTGATCGTCTTCGCGTTCGAAGGTCCCACACCGATGTTGATCATCGTGATACCGCTGCCGTCCGCACGCTTGAGGTGGTAGGCCGGCATTTGCGGCAGGCGCGCGGGCGCCGTGCCTTCGTCGTCCTGTTCGCCCAGGTTCGCGTTGTAGGTGACCACGTCGCCGGGCTCGACGAACGAGGTGTATTCGCTGCGATAGTTGCGCAGGTCCGCGTCGTCGGTATGCGCCATCATCGCGCGGCCGAGCTTCACGAACTCGTCGATATAGAACTGGTAGTTCGTGTAGAGCACGTAGTTCTGCACGTGCGTGGGCGACGTGGCCGTGTAGTGCCGGAGCCGATGCAGCGAAAAGTCCACGCGCGGCGCGGTGAAGAGCGCAAGCGGATGCGGCTCGCCGGGCTCCGGCTCGAAGGTGCCGTTCACGATGCGGTCGTCGAGCTGCGCGAGATCGGGCGTATCGAACACGTCGCGCATGGCGAAGAGGCGCTCGCGGTCGAGATCGCCTTCGAGGTGGATGCCTTCGGCGAACGCGAAGTGCACGGGAATCGGCTGATCCGACACGCCCACTTCGATGCCCACATGATGGTTCTTCGCCAGCAGACGCAACTGCTCGCGATAGTAATTGCCGAAAAGATCGGGCCGCGTCACCGTGGTCTCGAACACGCCGGGGCCCGCCACGAAACCGTACGAGCGGCGCGAGTCGATATGCGTGTTGACGTTGGTGCGGATGCGCACGAACGGGTAGCACGCGCGCACACGGCGCTCGAATGCCTCGCCGCGGCGATAGCGCGCAAACGCATCGCGCAGGAACGACGTATTCGCTTCGTAGATGCTCGAGAGGCGCGCCACAGCGTCGGCGGCGTCTTCGAAAAACTCGTCCGGGAAGTCGTGCGCCGGCGTCATGAGGGGCCGCAGGTAGCTATCGTTGTTCATCTTCGTTCGCCTCTCCGTTTGATGGGTCCACATTACCACGGAAGGTGCGACTTTCTGGCGACGGACCTGGCCGCGCCGAGGGCTTTTGGAGCACCCGCCGCGAGAGCGCTGCGAGCGCCGCGCACCGCCCGCCGGGCGCGGGCCGCAGCGCTTGAGCGACATGGGGCAAAGCGCCCGGATTTGCTAGAATTGGGGCATCCCATCGGAGAATGACCATGAAGTCGCACCTTCTTGCCGCCGTCGCGGTGACGCTCGCTTTCAGCGGGGTCGCCATGGCCGCGCCGGCCGACGACGCAAAGACCGCCGTCGAGGCACAATCCGCGCAATCGGAGAACGAACGCGCGGGCCTGCCCGATCTGGCTGCGATCAACAACAAGCCGGCCGCACGCGTCACCTCGAAGGTCGACATCAACGACGTGCCGCGCGTGCCCAGCTATCACGAAGTGAGCCCGAACGGCACCGAAATCACCGAGTTCCGCGACAAGGGCAAGCCCGTCGAGATCAACGTGCATTCGAACTTCGGCACGCGCTACACGATGAGCGCGAACCCCGACACCTCGCCGCAAGTGCGCAACAACGGCCAGGCCAGCACACGCCTGCCGTCGATCAACCTGCATTACTGAGCCATCCGGGCGCGCGCATGCCTTTGTTGGGCATGCCCGCGCCAACGCCATGTGCGCCGCCCCTTGAGCCGGGCTGCGGCCATCGCGCCTGAGCCGGACACGCCTGCAAGCCCCTCGGGCAGCACCTCGCAGCGTTCGCCGACCCGCCATTACCAATCAACCGACCTTCTTGCATGGCCGTCTTCACCGCTGTCACCGACCAAGAGCTTGCCCAATGGCTGCGCGACTACGATCTCGGCGATGTCGTCGAATTTCGCGGCATCCAGTCCGGCATTGAGAACAGCAACTTCTTCCTGACGACGACGCGCGGCGAATACGTCCTGACGATCTTCGAAAAGCTGACGGCCGAACAACTGCCGTTCTACCTCGACTTGATGCGGCACCTCGCCTCGCATCGGGTGCCGGTACCCGACCCCATGCCGCGCAAGGACGGCGCGCTCTTCGGCCTGCTGCACGGCAAGCCCGCGGCCATCGTCTCGAAGCTCGAAGGCAAGCCCGAACTCGCGCCCGGCGTGGAGCACTGCGCGGAAGTGGGCCAGATGCTCGCGCGTATGCACCTGGCGGGCCGCGACTACCGCGGCGACCAGCCGAATCTGCGCAGCCTTTCATGGTGGGAAGAAACGGTGCCGACGGTGCTGCCGTTTCTGGACGACGCCCAGCGCACCCTCCTCACGAGCGAACTCGACCATCAGCGCGCATTCTTCGGCTCGGCCGACTACGCGGCGCTGCCGGGCGGTCCGTGCCACTGCGACCTGTTCCGCGACAACGCGATGTTCGCGCACTCGCACCCGGCGCCGGGCCACGAAGTTCGGCTGGGCGGCTTCTTCGACTTCTATTTCGCCGGCTGCGACAAGTGGCTCTTCGACGTGGCCGTGACCGTGAACGACTGGTGCGTCGACCTCGCCACCGGCAAGCTCGACACGGCGCGCGCCGACGCGCTCCTGCGCGCCTACCAGACCGTGCGCCCATTCACGCCCGAGGAAACGCGGCACTGGATGGACATGCTGCGCGCAGGCGCGTACCGCTTTTGGGTCTCGCGCCTGTATGATTTCCACCTGCCGCGCTCGGCCGAACTGCTCAAGCCGCACGATCCCGGCCACTTCGAGCGCATCCTGCGCGAGCGCCTCGCCGGCAGCGAGGCGGGTTCCCATCACGCCTTGCCCCATCGCCCATGCAACTAATTGAAGTCCCCGCGAAGACGGGCTACGTCTGGTTCCGCCAGGGTATCTGGCTGTTCCGCCGCAATCCGCTCGCGTTTCTCACGCTGTTTTTCGCCTATTTGCTGGCGATGACGCTGATTTCCGCCATTCCCGTGATCGGCGGCGTGCTGCCACTGCTGTTCGTGCCCGGCGTGGCCGTCGGCTTCATGGCGGCGTGCCGCAACACGATCGCGGGCAAACCGGTGTTCCCGACCATTCTGATCGACGGCTTTCGTTCGTACGGCAGCAACGTGGCGAAGCAACTGCTGGTGCTCGGGGCGATTTACGTGGGGGCGATGTTGCTGGTGCTGGCCGCGTCTGCGTTCGTGGACGGCGGCGCGCTATTGCGGCTGATGACGATCGGCGGCGACCTCGACGCGCAAGCGCTCGCCAACAGCGACGTGCCGCTCGCGGTGCTTGCTTCGCTGCTCTGCTACGTGCCGGTGTCGATGCTGTTCTGGTTTGCGCCCGTGCTCACGGCGTGGCACGACGTGCCGCCCGTGAAGGCCCTGTTCTTCAGCATCGTGAGCTGCTGGCGCAACAAGGGCGCGTTCATGGTGTATGGGGCGCTGTGGTTCGCCGTCTCGACGGTCGTATCGATCGGCCTGTCGACGCTGCTGCGCGCGCTCGGCGCCGGCGACTTCACGGTGGCGATCCTGATGCCCGCGCTCATCATCGTGACGACGATGCTCTATTGCTCGTTCTACGCGACCTATCGCGGCTGCTTTGGCGTGCAGGAAAAGCAGGCCGCGGAAATGCCGGACTCGGGACACTGACCGGCGGCGCGGTAGTCCTTCAAGTTCAAAACGCAAAAACGGCGCCTTTTGGCGCCGTTTTCATTTTGCCCCGTTAGCGGGGGCTGCATTCCTGCTTAGCCGTAATGGTTCATCCACGACGGGTGGCGCGTGGCCTTCTCGCGATCCATCTTGCGCATGCGGAACTCGAGATCGTAGATATCGACGGACTGCGCGAGGTACGCTTCCTCGCGCTGCTGGCGGCGAGCTTCTGCAGTTTCGGAGAGGAAAAGGAAAAGACGGCTGAGCAGGTACATGATTTGGCCCTTCTTTGACGGGCACGTGCCCGCGAATCGAATGAAGCCATTATAGGGTAAACCCTGTTAAGGGTAAACACCTAAATTGCCCGTAGTCGCTTTTAACCAACGTCCTGTGTCAATTCGGCGTCGTAGGCCTCGTCGGAGGCCTCGCGGCGATGAGCCTCGAAAAAGTCCCAGATCAACGTGCTCGCGTCCGGTCCCGTCGAGGAGTGGAACGGTACGGTGTCGTCGCCGCCGCTCCAGGCGTGGTCGAGGTCCGCCACGCGACACAGTCGCACGACACTCGCGCCGTCTAGCTCGTAATCCTGCTCGCGATAACCGTCCTTGAAGGTCTCGCGCGACACGACGCCTTGACGCACGCCGCGCGTATCCGCAAGACCGTTCAGACGCAGCAGTTGCAGCGCGAGCTGTTCCGCGTTGACGGGCGCGACGACGGCATCCGCCTCGCCCTGCACGACGATCGCGGGCATGCCCGGATGGATGCGCTCGCCCAGTTGGGTATCGACGAGCGCCACTGGATCGTGGTGCACGCCGCGCCGCATCACATCGAGCGCCGTCACGCCCGAGCGCGCCTCACCGAAAGCGGGGCCGGAATGCAGCGCGATGGCGGCAAAACGGCTGGGCGAGCGCACCGCGAGCAGCATCGCGAGCCCTGCTCCCGCTGACAAACCGGACAGATAGACGCGCGAGCGGTCGAAGCCATGCTCCTCGACGAGCGCATCGACCAGCGAAACGACGGATGCCGCCTCGCCGCCGCCCGCCGCGTCGCGCGAGTCGTACCAATGCCAGCATTTATGCGGATGCGCGCGTTCCGACTGCTCGGGATACACCACCGCGAAGCCATGACGGTCGGCGAGCAGATTCATGCGGGTGCCTTCGGCGAAGGAATCCATCGACTGCTTGCAGCCGTGCAGCATCACGACGAGCGGCATGCCCCGCGTCTTGCGCGCCGTCGGCAGGTACAGCCCGTAAGGCAGGGAACGTCCCGCATGCAGGTCGTTCGCCGGTACAAGGTGATCCGCGCGGCGCCATTCGCCCGCGGCCCAAGCGGCCGCACGCGGACCCACGCGCGACTCGCGCACCGGCGCGCCGCTGCGCGCCTGCCCCGGCGAGACGCGCCTGGCCGCCTGCTCGGCTGCGGCCTGAGCGGCTCGCCAGATTGCCTGCGGCTTGGGTGCATCGATCCCCGCGCCTTTCAGGGCGTCGCGGGTCGCCCCGGTCTGGATGGCGAGCAGACGTCGCATGCCACCTGCCCATAGCTTCGTCAGATTTTTCGTCATCTATGGCCTCGTAAAAGGGTCTGTCACATCGTGGCGTTTTGCCGCGATCCGTCGTTGTGCAACGCACAATAACACCATTTGGATGACGCTGCAGATCGAACAGGCTGGGTTCTGTCCGCGCGTTCGTTCGTCGAGGCACGCCTTCGTCTATGCGAGGCAGCTATACTGGATGCGTGTCTCACGCGCGTGTCGGCCAGCCAGGCGGCTCGCGCGTTAAGTCGCTATGAAGTAGCGGTTAAGCACCTGCAACCCCAGGATCCTCTTCAGCCAGCCGGCAGCGCGGACCATGCCAGATTTGCCCCTTCACCTTTGGTACTCGATTACCAACCTCGGCGGCGCCGGCCTCACCCTGCCGCTGGCGTTGGCTATCGCGCTGTGGCTGATAGTCGGCTACTCGTGGCGCATGGCGGCGAGCTGGGTGTTTGTGCTCGGTCTGGCAATCGGCCTGGTGACGCTCACCAAGATCGCGTTTCTCGGCTGGGGCGTGGGGGTAAGAGAACTGGATTTCACGGGGATCAGCGGCCATGCCATGTTGTCCACGGCCGTCTATCCCGTCGCGTTTTTCCTGATGCTGCAAGGCGCGCCGTCCTTCGTGCGCGCCACGGGCGTGACCATAGGCCTCGCGGTGGGACTCGCAGTCGCGCTCTCGCGCGTCGTGCTCGACGCTCACTCGCCTTCCGAGGCTGTCACGGGCTGCGTGGTCGGGGCACTCACCGCGCTCGTGTTCGCGCGCTACTGGTGGCAGGCGCAAGCCCGGCGAATTTCGGCGGCGGCCGTCGCGCTGAGCCTCGCGGCGCTGACTGTCGCCTTGCACAACGTGCATGTGCCCACGCATCGCTGGGTCACGCACATCGCGCTCACGGTTTCGGGTCACGACCGGCCCTACGTGCGTGCCAAATGGAAGGCCAACCGCGCCAACCGCGCGCCGGTCGCGCCCGTCTCGCAAACCCGCAACGGCCTCACGCCGCCCGCCCAGCGCCACGCCTGAAGCCGCCTGATGGGCGGCGCCCCGTTCGACGCCGCTCAACCGGCCACGCCTAGCAGCACGCTCGAAGCCTTGAACACGGCCGTCGCCGCTTGCCCTGCGACGAATCCCAGCGCGTCCACGCTCGCTTCGGTCACGATCGCGGCGATCACGGTGCCGCCCGGCAGGGCGAGCGTCACTTCGGCGTTCACGGCGCCACGTTGCACAACCTCGATCGTCCCGCTGAGCCGGTTGCGCGCCGAAAGCCGCTCCGCGTCTGCCGCGCTCGCGACCAGCACGACCGACGTCGCCTTCACGAGCGCCACCACGGGCGCGCCTGCGGCAAGGCCGAGCGCTTCGGCGCTCTCGTGGGTGATCGTGGCGACGATGCCCTCGCCGCCGGGCAGCGCGATCGACACCTCGTCGTTCACCGCACCACGCACGATCCCCGAGACGGTGCCAAAGAGCTGATTGCGCGCGCTCGTGCGCATGGCGAAGCGGCCGAGCACGGCGAGGTCGCGCGCGAACCCGCCAGCGTGCGCGTCGCCGCCTTCGCCCGAAACGGCCCCAAGCGCGTGCGCCGCACGCTCGATAAAGCGCTGGTGCTCCCGCTCGATAGCGCGAAACGTCTCGACGAGCCGCAGCGCCCGCGGCGTGAGCGTCGTCCCGCCGCCGCCCTTGCCGCCCGTCGCGCGCACCACGAGCGCCTCGCCCGCGAGATTGTTCATGACGTCGACGGCGTCCCAGGCGCCCTTGTAGCTCATGCCGACCGCTTTCGCGGCGCCTGTGATCGAACCGGTTGCATGGATGGCTTCCAGCAGCGCAATGCGCGCCGCGCCGCCAAGCATCTGCTGGCCGGACTGAAACCAGACCGAGCCGCCCAGACCCAGTTCCGGCGCCTCGGTGGGTGTCGATGTATCAGTGGAGCCGGCGTCGGCTTGGCCGGCTCCGGCGGATGGGGAGTTCAGTTCAGTGGGATTCATCATGCGCAACACAAGCCAAAACGAGACGAACGAACGATGGTTCGGCGCGGCTCGCCAAACCGCGAATCCGCGCCAGCGATTATAGAGACGCACGTCAGGCGCCGCGCACCACCTTCGGCGCGCCCAGTTCGCGTAACAGGCGTTCGCCCTCCTTCGCGGTATAGCGCTTGACGGCCTCGCACCAGCCGCGTGCGAACCCAAGCTGATACGGCTCGGCGTCCATGCGCTCGAGATAGCGCAGGGCCACCGCGGCGTCGTTGCCGTCGCCGAGCACGCTCTGCAGCCGTGCTAGCGCGCGCGCCACCTCCATACGCGTGCGGCGCGACGTGAGCGTGGCGAAGAATTCGATCGTGTAGCGCAAATACTTCGCATTGATGCGCGCGCGATGACGGCTCGCCTCGTCGATGGCCGTGAGCTTTTGCGTGCTCGCGAGCTGGTCGTAGTAGCGCCGCACGCGCTTCTTCGCCTGGCGATGCAGCGAAAACCCGGCGCTGCCGGCGTCGTGCGCGCGTCGCGCGCGCAAGTCGAGCCACTGGAGCCACGCCAGCGCCGCGAGCGCATAGCGCTGCGAGGCCAGCGCCTCGCGCAGCCGCGCGCGCGCGGCGAGCCGCTGCGCGTTGGCCGCGTCGCGAATCGCGTCCCAGCGCCCCGGCTCGACGTCGGCGGCAGCGAGCGCAGGCAGCGTCGATTCGACGAAGACATCGCGGTCGCGCGCATCGCCGAGCAGGCCGCCGAGCCATTTGAGCTCCGGCTCGATGCGCGTCTCCCACGCCTCGTCGCACCAGCGCGAGAAAATGCGCATGGCGGTGCGCAGCCGCCGCTGCGAGACGCGCATCTGATGGATGAACTCGCCGTTCGTGCTGTCGCGCACGCCCGCGTCATTGCCGAACCACTGCACGCTGATGTTGCGCCCGATCGCCACGAGCGCGGCCTCGGCGGTGGCCGCGCCGGCCAGATCCACGGCTTCGGCCTTGATGGCTTCGGCGTCGCCGGTCACGCTGCCGGCGCTGGCGCGCTCAAGCGCGTCGGTCAGCCGCACGAATGCGGGGAGCGCCCCGATCAGGTCGCCGGCACAGGCAAACAGCGCATCGACGATAGGCCGCTCGTCCTCGCCTTCGGGCCAGGGCGCGCTCACGCGCAACTCGTGCAAGGCGGACAAGTCGGGCGGGGGCGCCGCATCCGCGCCGTGAGTGTCCCGAGCCACCATTTCTTGCTGCGCTGCCGACGGCTCGTGCAAGTCTTCGTCGAGCGTAAGCAATACGTCGATGCCATCGCGCGGCCACTGCCAGCGGCTGCGCATCGCCACGAGGGTGGCCGATGGAGCGAGATCGTCCGCGCTGCCCAGCGCCTCGCGAAACGGCTCGGGCGCGGCGTCGAAGAGCGCATGCGCGATGCCGTTCGCATCGAGCGCCGCCTCGAAGATCGGTGCGACCACGGTAACCCCAGGCGTATGAACGCGTCGGCTCGACACGACAACGCGCTGCGTGTCGCCGCGCGATTCGACCGCCACGCGCCAGCCGAGCCGCCGAAGGACCCCGCCGCGGTCGAAGGCGACCGTCGTCACGCGCTCGCGCGCGTCGGGCAGCGCCACGAGCATCGGCAATGCCGCGCCGAGGCTGGCGGCCCGCTCCGAAGGTTTCGGGCTGGCGTGCGCCCTGGACGCCGCTCCCGTGGCGGCGACGGCTTTTGCGTTTTTTCTATCCGGCGCTGCCGGGATCACGACATCCAGCACGATTTCCAGAACGCGATCCATGAACGCTCCAGGGTTCTGTCGGGCGACGGCTTGGAACAGTGCAAGCGGATGGAGAACCAGGAACTGCGACGACGCGATTGATGGTACACGCGAGCGCGCCCCGATGCCCCAGGTAACGTCCCTGACCCTTCGGGCAATCGGAGTCTGATGATGGTCAAGACTGCCACGACCAGACGGTGGAAAAATAACGACCTGCCAATTTCTCCCATTTGCCTGTCTGTAAGGAGTGTTGAGTGTTCCCTGAGTACAGAGATTTGATTTCGCGCCTCAAGATCCAGGACGACCATTTCGCCCGGATTTTTCATCGTCACAACGAACTCGACCAGCAGATCAAGAACATGGAAGCGGGTGTCGTGGCTTCGCACGGCATGGAAGTCGAGCAGCTAAAAAAGGAAAAGCTTCAACTGAAGGACTCGCTCTACCTCATCCTCAAAAAGGCGGCAAACGCCTGAGCCGGCCGGCGTCCAGCACTGGCCGTTAGCTGGACAAGCGGGCCGGCGCTGGCCAGCGGCGCGCAGGCTTTTGCCTCGGCGCCGCCCTGCCAATCAAGCCCCGACGACTTCCCTGCGTGCCATTGCCGCGCGCGCCTTCGATGCATCCGCGTTGAATGCGAGTCACTCCGCATGCACTCCCATCCCCGCATCCGCCGACACCATGCCCAAATCCATTCCCTACCCCGCTTCCGACGCCGCCAGCCCCGCCGCACGACTGCCGCTCGTCACGCCCCACAGTGCCGAATTGCGCACCGTCGACAGTGGCGTCGAATCCGCGAGCGAGACGATCGCAGGCGCTGTCCATGATCTCGTCGCGCGCACTCGCGCCGGGCACAATCCGCCCGCCATGCTGCTCGAGTCGATCGCAGCATTGATGCAAGGCATGTCGCCCGACGAAGCCGCCCAGTTGCGCAGTCTGATCCTCGAAGGCAACCCCGCCGACTGGCGCAACTCGCGCTCGCGCCACCCCGACGAGGAACTCGCCTCCGGCTGGCGCGAAGGCGGCTATCCGTATCGCAACCTGATGTCGCGCCGCGCCTACGAGCGCCAGAAGTACCGGCTGCAGGTCGAACTGCTCAAGCTCCAGGCGTGGGTGCGCGAAACCGGTCAGCGCGTCGTGATCCTGTTCGAGGGCCGCGACGCGGCCGGCAAGGGCGGGACGATCAAGCGCTTCATGGAGCATATGAACCCGCGCGGCGCGCGCGTCGTCGCGCTTGAAAAGCCCACCGAAGTCGAGCGCGGCCAATGGTATTTCCAGCGCTATGTGCAGCATCTGCCTTCAGCCGGAGAAATCGTGCTGTTCGATCGGTCCTGGTACAACCGCGCGGGCGTCGAGCATGTCATGGGCTTCTGCTCGCCGGAGGAATATGCCGATTTCATGCAGCAGGTGCCGGAGTTCGAACGGCAGTTGATCCGGAGCGGCATCCACCTGATCAAGTTCTGGTTTTCCGTGAGCCGTGCCGAGCAGCGGCGACGCTTCAAGGAACGCAAGGTGCATCCGCTCAAGCAATGGAAGCTGAGTCCCGTCGATCTCGCTTCGCTCGACAAGTGGGAGGCGTACACCCTGGCGAAAGAGGCCATGTTCTCGCAGACGGACACCGCCGATGCGCCGTGGACGGTCGTTCGCTCCGATTGCAAGAAGCGCGCGCGGCTCAATGCCATGCGATTCGTGCTGCACAAGCTGCCTTATGCGAGCCGGGACGCAGAGGCGATCGGGGTGGTCGATCCGTTGCTGGTGAGTCGGGCGCCGTAGGCGGCCTTGCCGATTCACGGGTCTGCGCGCTTCCCCCAGATCAATGCCTCGGGGTGGCGTTCGAGGTAATCGGATAAGGCGTTCAGGCTGGCCAGCGTACGCCGCAACGCGGCCAACGCCTGATGAGCGTCGCTCTGCAACGGCGAATCCTGGTCGAGCATCGCTTGCGCGGAACGAAACGCCCGTTGCGCCGATTCGAGCGTCGAACGCGCACGCGGTACGAGCTCCGTATCGAGCCGCGCAAAGAGGACATTCGACTGCTGCAACGACGCGTCCAGGTTGCGCCCGATCGCCTGAAGCGGCATGCGGTCGAGCCGGCGCACGATATTCGACACCTGGTCCTGAAGCTCCTCGAGTGAATTGGGCACCGTCGGCAATTCGACCGGCGAGCGCTCCGTGTCGACGCGCGCCGCGGGTGCGTGTGGGAAGATGTCGAGTGCGACGTACTTCTGCCCCGTCAATAGACTTCCCGTGCGTAGCTGGCCGCGCAGTCCCTGAACGACGAGCTGGTGCAGCAGGCTCTTGCCCGCCGTTCCCGCACCGTCGCCGAGCGCGTCGCGGTAGTTGCGGCCGAGCCGCGAGGGATACAGGCTCAGCGTGACCAGCATGTCGAAACGTCCGCTTTCGGGTTGGAGGTCGATAGCGACTGCCGTGACCGTGCCCAATCCAACGCCGCGGAATTCGACTGGCGCGCCAACGGACAGCCCTCGCACCGACTGCGCGAAGCGCATGCGCACCACGGCAGGCGGACCTTCGTTGGCGCGCATCGCGTCCGTGCGGCTTTCCGCGAGCCGGAAATCCTCGACGCTCGTCGCGGACACTGGGCGCACGCTCCCACGCGGCGTATCGAATGCGAGGCCGCCCGCGAGCAGCGCCGCGGCCGGCGGCGTTTCCAGCCGCATGCCGCTGGAATCGAGCTTGAGTTCGACGCCGCTCGATTGCCACCAGCGCGTATCGGACGTGACCAGACGATCGAACGGTCTCATGACGAAAACGCCGATACGGACGTTGTCGCCACTGGTCACCAGCGAATAGCCGAGCACCTCCCCGACCTGCACACCGCGAAAATAAACGGGCGAGCCGGCATTCAGCGAGCCGAGCGTTGGGGCGCGAATCACGAAACGCGTGCCCTCTGCGTCGCTGGTGATGGCCGGCGGCGTGTCGAAGCCCGTGAATGTGTAGCACGCCCTGGGCGAATGAATGTCGATATCGACGTCGATCCAGGTTCCCGATACGGCGGTCAGGAGCCCGGAGATGTTCTTCACGTCGATGCGCGGACGCACGACCCAGAATTTCGTGCCGCACATGGCGATGTGTGGTCCGGCCGCATCGAGCCTCAGTTCGGCATCCACGCGCTGACCATCCGCGGACAAACGCAGATGCTCGAGCCGGCCAACGACCACGCCGCGATATCGCACCGGCGTTTTGCCGGCGACGAGCCCGGCGCCCGACACGAAGCTCACGGTTACACGGGTGCTGCGTTGCGACAGCGCTTGAGCGAGCATCAGGCCGCCAGCCAGGTTCGCCAAAACCCACGCGGCCCAGACTGCGGCATGCAACCACCGCCGGTCACTCACAACTTCCCCACGACGACATGCCACACGCGCCTCGCAAATCGGGATGCGAAGGCGAGCGCATGGCCAACCGCGCATGCAAAGAAGCTGAAGAGACTCACGGTGCGTTGAAGATCTGGCGAGAAAGTCGATGGGGTTCGGACCGGCGGCGCCCTTTGCGCTCAGGCGGCTTCGCCGTTAGCGCAACTGCTCGACGAGCGCATCGGCGCCCTTGTCGATGCCGGTTTCGGCCGCGCTCAGGGAGCCGAAGGCAGCGGGCAGATTCATCGCGTTCGGGTATTGCTTTGTCACGTAGGCGCGAAGCAGACGCCCCGACGCACTGTCGTACACCTCCACGGCATACGACACCGAGCCGCTAAACGCTCCTTTGCCGCCCCGGATCGCCTGAACGCCGTTGTAGAGATTGCCCGCGATGTCGAAATGCATCGCCTGGCCGATCAGGGCAGTCGTTTTCTCCGCGCCGGTCAACGTGAGTTTCACGCGCAGCGTCGCGGGCGACGGCTGGGTCGCCAGGTCGAAACGCTTCGATAGCGTGTCGGCAAACGTCTTGTGCATGTAGGCGGCGAGCACGTCCTTGTCCGAGTCCGACAGGTCGCCGAACTGATTGTCGGCGCCTTGATACACCGCGACCGGATCGACGATGACCTGTGAGTAGCGCGACCAGAGCACCGGCGCCGCATAGCGGAATGGCGTCTGCGCGGCGTCGTGATCCCGGTTCTCCTTGAGCTGGGAGGACGAGGCGAGGCTGTTATAGGCCACGGGCTGCACGCCCGCACACGCCGACAACATCAGGAGTACTACGCAAGCCGACGACATGTGAAGAAAACGGTTGTTGAGCACGAAGGCATCCTTTTAAAAGTTGCCGGATACCGCCTGGCATCCGGCCGAGTCCACGACGAGACGAAGCGTAGCATCGGTCTCGGAGGATGTAAACCGTCTATCCGGTTTGTTTGTGGAATGATGCAGGGGTACAATCGCGCCCATGGATAACCAGACACGTTCCGAGATTTCCCGCAGAAAGGCGATTGACGCGGCGCTTGCGATCCTGACCCGCGACGGGGTCGGCGGACTGACATTCGATGCGCTCGCGCGCGAAAGCGGCATCAGCAAAGGCGGATTGCTACACCAGTTCCGTAACAAACTGGGCGTGCTGCGCGCGCTGCTGGATCGTCAGCGGGAACAATTCGAGCAGATCGCGCAAGATCACCTGGCAGCGGGCGGCCAGGCCCGGGCAGAACCGGTCCTTTCGGCGCAGATCGCGATTTTCAGGGAGTCGATCAACCAGCCGGACTCCGTCGCGCGCGCCGTGCTCGCGGCCCTGGTCGAAAGCCCGGCGCTGCTCGAAGACCTGAAGGCCCAGGACGCGGCCAAGATGGAACAGTTGCAGGCCGAGGCCCGCGACCTCGAACTCTCGCTGCTACGCTACTTCGCCGCGAGCGGCATCGCGTTCAGCACGCTGCTCGGCCTGTCGGCCGTGCCCGACGCGCTGCGGGAACGGCTGTTCGACCGCCTGCTCGACGAGAAGAAGTGGTGACGTGGCTGCCGCGCGGGAGCAATCGCGCGGCAGGCTGACGGCCGCGACAGGCGGCACGCTCCGCGCTCAAGTCGCGTACTGCGCCACCCCATTCCCGAACGACCAGTTCTCCCGCGCGACATCCACGAGATTCACGAACACGTCCTCGCGCCTCACCCCCGGATCGCGCGCGAGGTTTTCGGCAATCTGCGCGAACAGCGCCTTCTTCTGCTCCTGCCCGCGCGTGTTGTTCACGGCGATCTGAATCATGACGAGATCGTCGCTGCGCTCGATCCCGAGATAGTGCCGGCCGAACACGAAGTTATCGGCATCGTGCTCGGTGATGATCATGAAGATGTCGTCTTCGGGCGCCTTGAACACCTCCATCAGCGCTTGGTGAATGCCCTGCGTGAGCGCCTTGCGATACGTGGCGGGCTTGCCTGCGCGAACCGCGATACGAGTGAACGGCATGTCGATCTCCTGCTTCGGTGGGTTTGACATGACATCAGCTTAGGTGCGATCTATCATAATAAACAGGCATAGATAGATATTTCATCCATTTTCATCTGAAATGAAACCACTGGATCTCGACGCCGTGCGCGCCTTCGTGCTCGTCGCCGAGCTGCGCAGCTTCACGCGTGCCGCCGACGCCCTCGACACCACGCAATCGGCGGTGAGCCTCAAGCTCAAGCGCCTCGAGGCGCATCTGGGCAAGCAGTTGCTCGAACGCACGCCGCGCGTCGTGCGGCTTTCGGCGGATGGCCTCACGTTCCTCGCCGCCGCGCGCGACCTGCTGGGCGCGCATGAGCGCGCTCTCGGGGCGCTTGCGGGCGACGAGCGGCGGCTCGCGCTCGGCCTGAGCGAGCATGTTGCGGACGCCAACCTGGCCCGCCAGCTCGCCCAGCTTCGCGTCCATGATCCGGGGCTCGTGATCGAGCTGCATCTGGGGCTCTCGGCGCATCTGCTCGCGCAGTTCGACGAGCGGCGGCTCGATGCCGTCATCGTCCGTCAGGAGGAAGAGGAGGCGCCGCGCGGCGATGCCCGTCGGCTCTTCGCGGAGCCGCTCGTCTGGCTCGCCGCACCGCAATGGCAGTGGCAGTCCGGCACGGCGCTGCCGCTCGCGCTGCTCGCCGCGCCATGCGCGGTGCGGGCCGCAGCGATTCGCGCGCTCGACGCCGCGGGCGTGGCGTGGACCGAAGTGTTCGTGGGCGGCGGTGTCGCCGCGGTGGGCGCGGCGCTGGCCGCTGGTCTCGCGGTTTCGCCGCTGGCGCGCCGGGTCGCGCCGCGCGAACTGATCGACGTCGGCGCGCGGCTCGGTTTGCCCGCGCTGCCGGTTTCGCAGGTCCTGCTTCACTCGCGGGTGCGCGAGCCGCGAACCGCGGCGACGCTGCAATTGTTCGCGTCGGGGCTCGGCACGGGCTAGATAGCGTTCAGCTCAGGATGGGCGGCAGCGCGTGCGGCATGGGAATCGCACTTTTGGACGCGGGCGCCGCGCCGGAAGCGGGATGATGCACACGGGCTGCCGCGTGGGCCTCGCCGGGCGTGAGCCATCAATACACCTGCCCGCACCTCGCCTCTCCCCAAAGCCGTCCCAATGTCCGGCGAGGATTATACCGAGTCAAAACTTGCAATAATCCATATATGGACTAATATCTACTAAAAGTTCAATTCAGGACTCGACCACCATGTCACCCGCCACTGCTTCCGTCACACCGTCGCGACGCCCCCGCGCCGAACCCTCGCTCACCGAAATGTCGGCGGCGGGGCTCAGGGCGTTCTTCAACATTGCGCGCGACTGGGACCTGAGCGCCGAAGAGCAGATTATTCTGCTCGGCTCGCCGGGCCGATCCACGTTCTTCAAGTGGAAGCAGTCCCCGCAAACCGCCCGGCTGGGCCGCGACACACTCGAACGCCTTTCGCTGCTGCTCGGCATCTACAAGGCGTTGCAGATTCTCCTGCCCCAACCCACCTCCGCCGACACCTGGATCAAGCGCCCCAACAGCGCACCGCCCTTTGGCGGACGGCGCGCGCTCGACCGCATGCTGGCCGGCAACGTGAGCGACCTCGTGGCGGTGCGCCAGTATCTCGACGCAATGCGAGGCGGCTGGGCGTGACGCAAACGAACTGGCAAGACCGCTGGCGCAGCGCGCATCTCACCTGGTCACCCGCGTTCAGAGTGATCCCCACCCGGTTTCCAGCCGTGAACCTGTTCGACCGCGTGGCTTCCGCGGACGACTTCGAGGCGCTTTACGCGCTCGAAGCGCTCACCAACGACCGGCTGCGCACCGAAACCGGCGACCTCGACCTCGTGCCGCGCGAGGAGCGCCGCTTCGGCCCCGGCTACGGGCCGATCATGGCGGCTTTCACGCATCTGAGTCCGCAGGGCAGCCGTTTTTCCGACGGCACCTACGGCGTGTTCTACTGCGCGCGCTCGCGCGCGACCGCCGTGGCGGAAACGCGCTATCACTCGGGGCTTTTTCTCGCGGCCACGAACGAGCCGCCCATCCGTCAGCAAATGCGGCTCTATACGGTGATCGCACACGGCGAGGTAATCGATCTGCGCGATGACCCCGCGCTCGACCCGGGCGTGCTCTCGCCCGACGACTACACGGCCGGCCAGGCGCTAGGCCGCGCCGCCCGCGAGGCGCGTGCGCCGGGTATTGCGTATCCCTCGGTGCGCGACGAGGACGGCGAATGTCTCGCCGCCTTCAGCACGACGCTGCTGCGCGCATGCCATCACGCGGCGTATCTGGAATACAACTGGAATGGGCACACCATCGACATGGTGTTCGAGTTGAACCGCATCGTATGAGCCGAGCGGCCAACGGGAGACCGGCAGGCGCGAGGCCTCAGGGAAGCACGATCGCGGCCGCGCCGTGCGCGAGCGCCTCGACCTGCGAGACCGACAAGATGCGCGATGTGAGCGCCTCGACCATGGTGAGGCGTCCTTCGGTGATGAACGCTCCGGTGTCGATGAACACCTGCGAGCCGATCTGCCGCACTTCACGCACCGGCGTATGCCCGCAGAACGTGAGCGAGAGCGCATGGCGCGCCGGATCGCCCGTGCCGAGCACGAGATCGCGGCCCCAAAGCATGCGTTCGCGCACGTCGGAATCGAACTGGCCGCTGTCGAGCGCGGCGTCGTCGCCGAAAAATTCCGCGTGAATGATATTGAATCGCTTTTCGCCCTCGCCCACCACGCGCGCAAGCGGCAATTGGCGCAGCCGTTGCGCGTAGTGCACGAGTTCGGCGTCGGGCACGCTCTGCGCCCAGCCGCCGCCGATGCCATACCAGCGGTTGCGCGGCATCTTCCCTTCGGCTACGGCGCACAGTGCGTCTTCGTGATTGCCGAGCACGGCGTAGAACCACGGTTTGTCGAGCAGCGCGAGCGCCTGTTCGCACTGCTCGCGCTCGCCGCGGTCAACGAGATCGCCCACAGAAAACAGCCGGTCGCGCGCGGTGTCGAACTCGACTTCGCGCAAAAGATAGCGCAACGCCTCCACGCAACCATGCAAATCGCCTACTACGAAGTCGCGACCTGCAAGATTGGCGGCATGGTGCTGCACGAGAGCGTCGGGTGTATGCGTCATCACTTCATCATAGCGCTGTGTGAGTGGGCCATATGAGCGCCAAATATCGTACCGAATACGATTGCGACGGGCGCGTCACTAAGCAGACTACACGCAAGCGGCGTGCCTGCGTTCACAGCATACGCGTTTGCGGTTATCAGTGCCGCCGCGAGCGCGGCGCAAAGCCCCGGCGTTACGGTGAGTTACTGGGGCTGGGCACGCAGCGCCGCGACCTCGCCGGCCGTGAGCGTGGCCCGCAGATCGCCGAACTGCGTCGTCACGTAGTTGGAAATGGCTGCCACCTGTTCGTTGCTCAATGCATCGCCGAATGCCGGCATCAGCACGTCGCTGTCCTTCGTCTGGCGCCGCACACCGTGCAGGATCACCATCGCGAGGTTGTCCGGGCTCGGCGCGCCTGCAACGCTGTTATGAATGAGCGATGGATACGCGCCCGGCGCGCTTCCCCCCACGCCGCCGCCTGTCCAGTGGTGGCAACTCGCGCAGTTCGCCACGAAAAGCTGCAAGCCGCTCACGGTCGTGATCGTCGTGCCGCGCAGCGCGGTGATGTCGTTCACAGCGGGCTTGCCCCAGGCATCGCGCGGCCGCGTCACGCCGCCCGAAACCGGCGGCAGCGCGCGCAGATACGCCACGATCGAGCGCAGGTCCTCATGCGTCAGATATTGCGTCGAGTGCTGGACCACGTCGGCCATCGGACCGGCTGCGCTCGCATGACCCCCGGCAATGCCCGTGGAGAGATAGGCGATCAGCGCGTCGTCGCTCCAGTTGCCAATGCCGCTCGTGCGGTCGGGCGTGATGTTGTAGGCCTGCCAGCCTGCTTGCGTCGCGCCCGAGAAACGCTCCGTCGTCTTGAGACCCTGCATGAAGTTGCGCGGCGTGTGGCATTCCTCGCAATGCGCGAGGCCTTCGACGAGATAGGCGCCACGGTTGAATTCGGCGCTTTGCTTCGGGTCCGGCACGAAGCGGCCTTCGTTGAAGTTGAAGAGATTCCACAAGATCATCAGCCAGCGCTGGTTGAATGGAAAGCGCAACTCGTTCGCGGGCGGCGTGTAATGCACCGGCGCGATCGTATTCAGATAGGCGCGGATCGCAAGCATGTCCTGCTCAGTCATCCGCGTGAATTCGACGTAGGGAAACGCGGGGTACAGCCGTTCGCCGCCCTTGCCGATGCCTTCATGCAACGCGCGTATGAAGTCGGTATCGCTCCACTGGCCGATGCCGGTATCGGGGTCCGGCGTGATGTTCGGCGTGTAGATTTTTCCAAGCGGCGTGCTGATGGGCAGGCCGCCCGCAAACGGCCGGCCTGGATCGGCGGTATGGCACGCAACGCAGTCGCCAATGCGCGCTAGATAGGCGCCGCGCTTGATGAGCTCGGGCTTGTCGGCGTCCGCAATGGGCGTCGACGTGTCGTCGCCGCGCGCCGTGGACATCGGCAGTTCGTCGACGGGACGCGAGTTCGACTCGTGCGAGGCGTGCCACGCGATATAGAGCGCCAAGGCACAGAAAAGCGCGGCCGCGAGAGCGGCACGCGCGCGTCGCTCTCGCTCGTGATTCGTGGTGGCCGCTGTGGAGGACTTCGCTGTTTTCATCGTCTGGCTCGTATCAAAGCTCGTGGCGCAGCTTGTCGGCCAGCTTCAGCGACAGCGCGGCAATCGTCAGCGTGCAGTTCACCGAGGCGGCCGAGGGCATCACCGCGCTGCTGGCGACGAACAGATTCGCATGATCGTGCGTGCGGCAATCGGCATCGACGACCGAATCGGCGGCGTTCGCGCCCATGATCGTCGTGCCCATGATGTGATTGTTGGGCGCGAAGGTATCGTCGAATGCGATGTCCGTGCCGCCGAAAAGCTGCGCGATCTGCGCATAGAGTTCATGCGTGTTCGCCGCGCTCTTCTTGACGTAATCGTTGATCGAGTAATAGATCTCGGGCTGTGGAATGCCGAGCCCGTCCTTGTGTTCGCTCGAGGGCAGCACGCGGTTCTGCGGCTCGGGCAAATGCTCGTGGAAACTGTTGATGGTGAGCGTGCGCGACGTGCGCTCGCGTATCTCCCGGTCCAGTTCCGCGCCGGTCAAGCCGTTCGCGATGAGCGCGGCCGTCACGGCCATGGTGGGCACCCCGTTCGACAGATGCAGTTTCTTCGCGGCATACGCGGAGCGGAACGCACCGTCGCGGAAGTTCACGACCGAGGTCATTTCCATGGGCCCGCGCCCCGGCCACAGCGGTTCGTTGGCCATGAACGTGATGCCCGTGCCCGGATGATCCATGAGATTGCGGCCCACCTGCCCGGAGCTATTGCCAATGCCGTGGGCAAACGCGTCGCTCTTCGACATCAGCATGAGCTTGGGCGTCTCGATGCCGTTCGCGGCGAGCACGAAGAGCTTGCCGGTCACACGCGTGCTTCTGCCGCCTGGATCCTTGTAGTGGACGGCGGTAATGAGCCCTTTGTTGTCGGCCTCGATGCGATAGACCACGGCCTGCGGCACGAGCTTCGCGCCCGCGCGCTCGGCCTTGTCCGCGTGAACCACGCCGTTGTACATCGCACCGATCGGGCAAATCGGCATGCAGTTGTTGTTGCCGCAGCAGGTGGGACGCGCATCGAACGGGCGGCTATTGCGCGCGACCGGCTCGGGCACCACGTGAAAGCCATTCGCATTCAGTACTTGCGAGAACCGCTGATCCATCCAGGAAAGCGGCAGCATGCTCATTGGATACGGCTTTGCCCGCGGCGAGCCGAGATCGTACGTCGCGTCCGGACCGGACACGCCCAGTGCCTCTTCCGCGAGCTGATACCACGGCTCCAGCGTCTCGTAGGGATAGGGCCAGTCGCGACCCACGCCGTACTGGGTTTTCAAACGAAAGTCCGCCGGCAGCAAGCGCCACGCGGCGGCGGCCCAGTGCCACGTGGTTCCGCCCACGAGACGCAAATATTGTGAGTTGTACGGATAATCGCCCTTCTGCACGAGATACTCGTTAGGCGGCGCGTATTCGGGATGCGGCGCGTAGCTCGCAGACGGATACGGCGTGGCGAAATCGGCCTTGGCGGGCGAATTGCGGAAGTTCTCCACGATCTGCCAGCGCGCAACGCGCGGCCCCGCTTCGAGCAGCACCACGCAAGCGCCGGCCCGGGCGAGCTGGTGCGCCACCAGACTGCCCGCCACGCCGGAACCGACGACGACCACGTCGGCGCAACGTCCTGTCGCCATTGTCGACCTCATCCTTTGGCTTTCGTTGTGGTGGCCTGGCGCGGCCGTGATGTATGTGCCGGCTGCTCCACTATTCGCCTGCGGGTTTGTGCTTCCAGTAGAACGGCACGTCGCGGCAATACGAGGGAATCGTGAGCACGTCGTTGACGGGGTCGAACATCAACGCCTTTTCGAAGGCCACCACCTGCACCTTCGGCATCTCGCCCACGAGACCGAGATACCACGCGCGCATGATGTCGCCCACCATCGATGCGAGTTCCGGCTGATCGGGCTTGAGCGCGGCGGTCACGGTATCGGAGGGCACGCCGCCATGACCTTGAATCCAGGTGTTGAGCGTGGCGACATTCGCGTCGAACTGACTGCTCGCGTGGCCGAGCGCGGCATAGACGCGCTTGCCGAGCACGGCGTCGAAGCTCGTGCGGCCAGTGAGGCGCTGCGATAGCTCGATGAAGGCGTCATAGCCGGTACCGGATGCGCTCGCCGAGGTGGCCGCGAAAGCGCGGCCCACGCCGAAAGGCGCGCGCGAGCGCCCGGCAGCCGCGAAGGCGAGCAGCGCCGCTGCGCACGTTCCCGAGACGAAACGCCTGCGGCCAGGACGGCCGAGGCGCTCAAATACAGCAGGAAGATCGTGCGGCGCCTGAGACATCCCGTGTTGTGTCACCTCTGTCATGGGCACTCCAGATGAGGTCGATCCCCCCAGGTTCCCCTGGCGGGGGGCGAAACACGCTTGCCGCCGGCGCGGGCGGCGCCTGAAAACAGGCCATGCGAAAAACGTTTGCTATCGTCATTCAACGCGGATCAATGCATATGCACCGTCGTTGCGCTGACTGCGAGAGCGCACTTCCGCGTTGCGCAAGCAATATAGCCCCTTATGGCCCGATAAGACAAACCGAAAGCTTGCATGCCCGGCATAACAGTGAACAGCGCGTCACTCCGGCGGACCGCGCACGGTAGAATCGCCGCAATTGATTGCTAACCCGCGCGACCCCGGGCCACGCCATGAACTTCATACCGCTGGTACTGCGCAACCGGCCGCACTTGATGATCGCCATCGCCGTGGGCGTCGTGCTCGGCTTGCTCTCGCCCGCCTCGATCCATACTTCCGCGCGCGTCCTGCTCGGCTGGGACGCCACGGTATGGACCTACCTCGTGCTGATCTGGCTACACATGGTGTTAGCAAACGAAGAGAGCGTGCGCGCGAACGCCCGCCGCGAAGACGAAAACGCGGGGACCGTGCTGTTTCTCATCTGCATCGCAACGGTGGCGAGCATCGTCGCCATCGTCATCGAGCTGGGTACGACGAAGGATCTCGGCACGGCCTCGAAAGTGCTGCATTCGCTGCTCACGGGGCTCACGCTCATCGGGGCGTGG
Source organism: Paraburkholderia sp. BR14312 (assembly GCF_040948675.1). NCBI lineage: Bacteria > Pseudomonadati > Pseudomonadota > Betaproteobacteria > Burkholderiales > Burkholderiaceae > Paraburkholderia > Paraburkholderia sp. BR14312. The sequence continues at coordinate 296,524 of NZ_JBFPKI010000012.1, read as the reverse complement.
TTCCTCATTCCCACCATCTTCACGCTGCATTACGCGCGCCTCTACTACGGTTCCGATCCCAACGAGCCCGCCCTCGCGTTTCCCGACAAAAAGCTCACGCCGAATTACTGGGACTTTCTGTACTTCTCGTTCACCATCGCCTGCGCGTCGCAAACCGCCGATATCGGCCTGCGCGGGCGCAGCGCGCGGCGCGGCGTGCTCGCGCAATCGATTTTGTCGTTCTATTTCAACGTTTCTGTGCTAGGCCTGTGCGTGAACATCGCCGCGAGCATGGTCGGTAGCTGATCCGTTTTTCTCCGCTGCACCCGATACCGGCAATCGCCGCCGGTTCTCCGCTCGATTCGGCCGCCTTTGCGCCCGGGCTTTGCGAACATGCGCCTTGCACGCGGCGTCGCGCGCCTGTGTCGCTCATGGGCATGTGCCTTGCTCGACTCCCCCGCAAGTCGCCACGCGGCGCAAGCGGTTTGGTTCCGGCCTGCTCTTGCACTACTCTGAACAGGTGCCTGTCCACCACGCGCAGCGCGGCACGCTCCGGCAGCCCCCGGGCGGCGCGATCGCATTTCGGCTAACCCCGACTTGCATCCCCTTCGCCTGACGTACCTGGAATACGACCGATGGAACCCCCCCACGCCTATGCGCCGCGGATCTACTTCGTCCATTCCGTCCTGGCAGGACCACTCGACGCGTGGCCGGCGCACGTCGCCCGCGCGGCGTCGCTTGGCTTCGATCACGTCCTGATCGGCGCGCTGTTCGCCTCGGGCGCGTCGGGCGACGACCGCATTGTCGCCGATCACGCGCGCCTGAACGCAGCCTTCGGCAGCCAGCTCTCCGCCGACGACGCCGTGCGCGAACTCGCGCTCGCGGCGCAATCGCGCGGCGTCACGCTGCTCGCCGATCTCGTGCTCGACCGCAGCGCCGCTGACGGCGCGCTCTACACTGCCCATCCCGAATGGTTCCATCCCTTCGAGCCCGAAGACGCGCGCCTCGACCCACGCCACGGCCACAGCGAAGCCAACGTGGCCTATGCCGATTTCGAGCGCGCGAGCGCGCCGCTCATCGCATGGTGGACGGCGCGCGCCATCGCGCTCGTCGAAGCGGGCATCGGCGGCTTTCGCGTGGACTCGCCGCACCGCACGCCGCCCCACGTGCTACGCGCGATCTTCGATGCCGTACGCGCACGCTTTCCGCAAGCGCGCTGGCTCGCCGCGACACCAGGCCTGCCGCGCGAAGCGATCACGCACCTCGAAGGTGCGGGCTTCGACGCCGCCTTCTCCTCGCTGCGCTGGTGGGACTTCTCGTCGAGCTGGATGGTCGAGGAGCACGCCGCATTGCGCCGCGTGGGCTCACCGATAACGTTTCCAGAAGCGCCCTATGGTGCGCGCTACGCGCACGATCAGGAAGGCGCCGCCGATGCGCGCGCGGTCGAGCGCGCCTATCGCCGCATGCTGCGCGCGGCAGCGGCGCTCGGCACCGGCTGGCTCATGCCGATGGGTTTCGAATATGGCGTGGACGAAGCAACCTCGCACAGCGGCAACAGCACGCAGACGTGGGAAGCAGCGAAAGCCCGCGCGCCCTTCGATCTGAGCGCCGATGTCGCGCATGCCAACGCGCTGCAACGCGAAACGTGGGCGCTGCAGACCAACGGTGAACTGCGCGCACTCAGTGGCCCTGGCGCCAGCGTCGCGGCGCTCTTGCGCGGCGACCGCGCGGACCTGCGCGACGCGCAAGACGCCATCCTCACGCTCATCAATCCCGCGCTCGCCGCGCCTGTGCGCGTGGATCTCGCGCGCCTGCTCGACGGCGTGCCCGGCGGCTTCACGCGCTTCGCGCCGCTCGACGCCGAAACGCTGCGCGGCGCGCGCCTGCCCGCGCCGCGCGACGCGAGCGCTATTCCCGATGCGTTCACGCTGCCCGCGGGCGCATGCTGGATGTTCCGCGCGCTCGCGAGTCCGCTCGTAGTGCTCGCGCCGCCCGAAGATCGCGGCAAGACCGACACGAGTGGACACAAGAGCGTGCTCGAAGCGATCGCCGCGCCGCGTATTGCCATCGAGAGCGCGCAGCCCTCGGTCGATCACGGCCGCTTCGCCGCGAAGCGCACCGTCGGCGAGCGCTGCGAAGTGCGCGCGGCCATCTTCGCCGAGGGCCACGACCGCATCGACGCCGCCGTGCTCTGGCGCGCCGCCGACGAAACCGCCTGGCACGAGTCGCCGATGACGCCCGTGCCGCCCGCGGGCACCGACCTGTGGGCGGGCCACATTCCGCTCGATCGCATCGGACGTTACGAATACGTCGTGATTGCCTGGCGCGACGACTTCGCCTCGCTTGCGGAACATCTGCACAAGAAGCGCGCGGCGAACCAGCCCGTCGATCTCGAACTGGAAGAAGCGAGCCGCCTGTTCGCGCTCGTGCTCGCCACTGCGGAAACGTCGGGCTCGGGCGACGACGACCAGAAGCGCAACAACGAAACGCTCGACGCCATCGTCAAGCGCTTCATTGCTGCGGACACCGAAACACGCTGCGCGATCATCGCCGCGCCTGCGACCGCAGCGGCCGTGCGCGCCGCGCGCCACCGCCCGTTTCTCTCGCGCGACACAATCGTCAATCGCGTGGATGCGGAGCGCGGCGCCGCACGCTTCGCGAGCTGGTACGAGATCTTCCCGCGCTCGATGAGCGACGACGAATCGCGCCACGGCACCTTCGACGACGTGATCGCGAAGATGCCGCGCATCCGCGAAATGGGCTTCGACGTGCTGTACTTCCCGCCGATCCACCCCATCGGCCTCGCCAACCGCAAGGGGCGCAACAACACGCTCAATGCGCAGCCCGGCGACGTGGGCAGCCCCTACGCGATCGGCGCGGCCGAAGGCGGCCATACCGCGGTGCATCCGCAACTGGGCACGCTCGAGGACTTCTGCCGCATGCTCGCCGCGGCGCGCGAACAAGGCCTCGAAATCGCGCTCGACTTCGCGATTCAATGCTCGCCCGACCACCCGTGGCTGAAGGCGCATCCCACCTGGTTCGCATGGCGGCCCGACGGCACGCTGCGCTACGCCGAAAATCCGCCGAAGAAGTACCAGGACATCGTGAACCCCGAGTTCTACGCGCACGACGCGAAGCCTGGTTTGTGGCTCGCGCTGCGCGACGCGATCCTGTTCTGGGTGGACACGGGCGTGCGCATTTTCCGCGTGGACAATCCGCACACGAAGCCGTTGCCGTTCTGGGAATGGATGATCGCCGACGTGCGCGCGCGCCACCCCGACGTGATCTTCCTCTCCGAAGCCTTCACGCGGCCGCGCCTCATGTACCGGCTCGCCAAGCTCGGCTTCTCGCAGTCATACACGTATTTCACGTGGCGCGAATCGAAACGCGATTTCACCGAGTACCTCACGGAACTCACACAAACCGAGGTGCGCGACTTCTATCGGCCTAACTTCTTCGTCAACACGCCCGACATCAATCCGCGCCATCTGCAGACTGGCGCGCGTTCGAGCTTCCTGATCCGCGCCGCGCTGGCTGCGACGCTTTCCGGGCTGTGGGGCGTTTACTGCGGCTTCGAGCTGTGCGAAGGGCGCGCCATGCCCAATTCGGAGGAATATCTGGACTCCGAAAAATATCAACTGCGCGCATGGGACTGGCATCGCCCCGGCAACATCGTCGCGGAGATCGCCACGCTCAACCGCATCCGGCGCGCCAACCCGGCGCTGCACACGCATCTCGGCATCACGTTCCTCGACGCGCGCAACGACTCGCTGCTCTGCTTCGAGAAGGCCACGCCCGCGCGCGACAACGTGCTCGTCGTGGCCATCAACCTCGATGCCTTCAACGAGCAGGGCGCCGACTTCGAACTTTCGTGGACGACGTTCCAGCGCTGGCACCTCGACGACCACGCCCCCCTCAATGTGATCGACGAAATGACGGGCGAGCGCTTCGAGTGGCGTGGGCGCTGGCAGCACGTGCGGCTCGACCCGCATGCGCGCCCGTTCGCGATCTGGCGCATCGAGCCCGCGACGGGCCTGCCGCGCGAAGAGCCGCTGCCTGAACACGCCGATGAGCACATCGAGGGCCATCCCGAACTGGACGCGGACTTCCCGCCCGGAGGAGCGACATGAAACGCGACCCCGCTACCCACGAGCCTGTCGCAACGAACGTGCAGACCGTCACGCGAGACTCGACCGCACACGATCCACACCATGAGGAACGCGGCACGCAACGGCGCGGCAAGGCGTCGATGCTGTCCGACGACCCGCTCTGGTACAAGGACGCGATCATCTATCAGGTGCACGTGAAATCGTTCTTCGATGCGAACAATGACGGCGTGGGCGACTTCCCTGGCCTGCTCGCGAAACTCGACTACATTGCCAGCCTCGGCGTCACGGCGATCTGGCTGCTGCCGTTCTACCCCTCGCCGCGCCGCGACGACGGCTACGACATCGCCGACTATCGCAACGTGCACCCCGACTACGGCCAGCTCGCCGACGTGCGCCGCTTCATTCAGGAAGCGCATGCGCGCGGCATGCGCGTGATCACCGAACTGGTCATCAACCATACCTCGGACCAGCACCCGTGGTTCCAGCGCGCGCGGCGCGCCAAGCCCGGATCGAATCATCGCAACTACTACGTGTGGTCCGACACCGACCAGAAGTACCTGGGCACGCGCATCATCTTCATCGACACGGAGCCGTCCAACTGGACGCACGACCCCGTGGCCGGCGCGTACTACTGGCACCGCTTCTATTCGCACCAGCCCGACCTGAACTTCGACAATCCGGCCGTGCTGCGCGAAGTGCTGCAGGTCATGCGCTTCTGGCTCGACATGGGCATCGACGGGCTGCGTCTGGACGCCGTGCCCTATCTCGTGGAGCGCGAAGGCACGAACAACGAGAACCTGCCCGAAACGCACGGCATTCTCAAACGGATCCGCGCGGCCATCGACGAGCACTACCCGAACCGCATGCTGCTGGCCGAAGCGAACCAGTGGCCGGAGGATGTGCAAGAGTACTTCGGCAACGAAGACGAATGCCACATGGCGTTCCACTTCCCCCTCATGCCGCGCCTCTACATGGCGATTGCGAGCGAGGACCGCTTCCCGATTCTCGACATCATGAAGCAGACGCCTGACTTGCTGCCAAGCTGCCAGTGGGCGATCTTCCTGCGCAATCACGACGAACTCACGCTCGAAATGGTGACGGACTCCGAGCGCGATTACCTCTGGAACACCTACGCGAGCGACCGGCGCGCGCGCCTGAACCTCGGCATTCGCCGGCGTCTCGCGCCGCTCATGGAGCGCGACCGCCGCCGCATCGAACTCATCAACTCGCTGCTGCTCTCCATGCCCGGCACGCCCGTGATCTATTACGGCGACGAACTCGGCATGGGCGACAACATCCACCTGGGCGACCGCGACGGCGTGCGCACGCCGATGCAGTGGTCGTCGGACCGCAATGGCGGCTTCTCGCGCGCCGACCCCGAACAGCTCGTGTTGCCGCCGCTCATGGGCTCGCTCTATGGGTACGACGCCATCAACGTCGAAGCGCAAAGCCGCGATCCGCATTCGCTGCTCAACTGGACGCGTCGCATGCTCGCCACGCGCCGCGCAAAGCAGGCGTTCGGGCGCGGCACGATCCGCTTCCTGCGGCCCGCGAACCGCAAGATTCTCGCGTACCTGCGCGAGATGCCCGGCGAAGCGCCGATCCTCTGTGTGGCGAACCTCTCACGCGCGCCACAGGCGGTGGAACTCGATCTTTCCGAATTCGCGGGCATGTCCCCCGTCGAAATGACGGCCGACTCCGTGTTTCCGGCCATCGGGCAACTGCCTTATCTGCTGACTTTCCCGCCCTACGGCTTCCTGTGGTTCCTCCTGAGCGCCGGCGATCAGCGGCCTTCGTGGAGCCAGCCGACTTCGGAGCAATTGCCCGAGTTCGTGACCGTGGTGATCCGCGAAGGGCAAACCGGTGCGACGCCCGAAAACGTGCGGCTGCTCGAGTCGGAAGTGCTGCCTTCGTGGCTCTCGCGTCGCCGCTGGTTCGCCTCCAAGGACAAGCCGCTGCGCTCCGTGCGCCTCGCGGCGCTCACGACGATTTACGGCGCGGGCTTCGCGTTCACAGAAATCGAGGCCGAGCTGGCGGACGGCACGAGCGAGCGCTACGTCCTGCCGATCGCGATTACCTGGGGCACCGAAATCACCACGCCGCTGCATATTCAGCTCGCGCTCTCGCGCGTGCGGCGCGGCCGCACGGTGGGCTATCTCACGGATGCGTTCTCGCTGCCGTGGTTCGCCTATGGCGTGCTGCGCAAGCTGCGCGAGCGCGCCACGGTACCCACCGTGCAGCAGAGCACGATCCGCTTCGAGCCGACCGAGCGACTCGACGAACTCGACCTCGGCGAGACGCCGGAGGTGCGCTGGCTCGCCGCTGAGCAGAGCAACAGTTCGCTCGTGATCGCGGAAACCCTCGTGCTCAAGATCGTGCGCCGGCTGATGGCGGGCGTGCACCCCGAAGCGGAAATGAGCCGCTACCTCACGAAGCTCGGCTACGCGAACACGGCGCCGCTCTATGGCGAAGTGGTGCGTGTCGATCCCGCGGGCGTACCGCATACGCTCATCATCGTGCAGGGTTTCATCGACAATCAGGGCAATGCGTGGGACTGGGCGCTCGACTATCTGCGCCGCACGATCGACGAACTCGCGCTCGCCGTGGACGACGACACGAGCGTCGACCAGGCGCACGAGGAGGAAGCCGTGCACGGCTATTGCGCGGTGATCGGCGCCATCGGCAAGCGCCTGGGCGAGTTGCACGCGATGCTCTCCCAACCCAGCGACGACGAAGCCTTCGCGCCCGTTGCCGCCACCCCCGACGACGTGCGCAACTGGATTGCCGACACCAAGACCATGCTCAACGAAGCACTCGACATCGTCGCGCAGCATACGGGCGAAGACGAGCAAACGCTCGACGAAGACGCGCGCGACCTCGCGCGCAGCCTGATCGATCGCCGCAAGGCGCTCGTCGCGAAGATCGACGAACTCGTGCCCGACGACACCAAGGCCGCGCGCATCCGCATCCACGGCGATTTCCACCTGGGCCAGGTCCTGCTTTCCCAGGGCGACGCGTATTTGATCGACTTCGAAGGCGAGCCCGCGCGAGCGCTCGACTACCGGCGCGCCAAGACCTCGCCGCTGCGCGACGTGGCGGGCCTGTTGCGCTCGCTCTCGTATGCGGGCGCCGCCGCGCAATCGACGCTCGAAAACGCGCCGCAGCAAGTCGTCGATCGCAAGCGCGCCCTGTTCGAGCGCTTCCGCGGCTATGCGGCCGAAGCATTCCTGAGCCAGTACCGCGCGGCCGTGGCAGAAGGACCGCTCACGCTCGTCAGCGCTTCGCACGAGCAGGCGCTGCTCGACCTGTTCCTGATCGAGAAAGCGGCTTACGAGATCCGCTACGAGGCGGCCAACCGCCCCACCTGGCTCGCGTTGCCGGTACGCGGTCTCGCGGCGCTGGCGGCACGCGTGCTCGGACTCACCCCTACGCAGTCCACGCAATCGCATTCCGGCGGAGGTGGCCATGGTTGAGCGCGCGGCCCAAGCCGGGCTGAATCTCCACGACGCCGACGCACTCGCCGGCGCGTACCACTCCGATCCTTTCTCCGTGCTCGGGCTGCACTGGGTGGACGGCGCCCCTTACGTGCGCGCATGGCTGCCGAACGCCTCAGGCGCAAGCGTGGTGGCGCGCGACCGCGCCCACACGCTCGGCGAACTCTCGCTCGTGCATCCGGCAGGCCTCTATGCGGGACCACTCGCGGAAGCGGTGCCCTACCGGCTCGTGGTCGACTGGCATGGCGTGAGCCAGGAAATCGAAGATACCTATTCATTCGGCCCGCAGCTATCGCACGAAGCGCTGGTGCGTCTCGCAGACGGGGACCCCTACGCGGTGCTCGAATGCCTTGGCGCGCGGCCCTTGACCTGCGACGGCATCCCCGGCGTGCGCTTCGCGGTCTGGGCGCCGAATGCGAAGCGCGTCTCCGTGGTGGGCGACTTCAACGCGTGGGACGGGCGGCGTCACCCCATGCGGCTGCGCCACGAAGCCGGCGTATGGGAGCTGTTCATTCCGCGTGTGGCGGCCGGTGCGCGTTACAAGTACGAGATACTCGGCGCGCGCGGCGCGGTCCTGCCGCTCAAGGCCGATCCCTGTGCGCTGCAGACGGAGTGCCCGCCGGGCACGGCTTCGATCGTGGCGCCCGTCGAGGCGATCGACCACTACGCGTGGCGCGATCACGAGTGGCTGCAAACGCGCGCCGAACGGCAGAACGCACGCGCGGCCATGTCGGTCTACGAGGTCCATGCGCCTTCATGGCTGCCCACGCAAGGCGCCGATGCCCCCGCGCCCGACTGGGGCGCGCTCGCCGAGCGCCTGATCCCCTACGCGCAGGGCATGGGCTTCACGCACATCGAATTGCTGCCCGTGGCGGAACACCCGTTTGGCGGCTCGTGGGGCTATCAGCCGCTCTCGCAGTTCGCGCCCACCGCGCGCCTTGGCGCGCCGGTGGACTTCGCGGCGTTCGTCGACCGCGCGCACGAAGCGGGGCTGGGCGTGATTCTCGACTGGGTGCCCGCGCATTTCCCGAACGACGCGCACGGTCTAATCGATTTCGACGGCACGGCGCTCTACGAGCATGCCGACCCGCGCGAGGGCTATCACCCCGACTGGAACACGATGATCTACAACCTGGGACGCCGCGAGGTGAGCGCGTTCCTCGTCGCTTCGGGCCTTGCGTGGCTCATGCGCTATCACGTAGATGCGCTGCGCGTGGACGCGGTCGCCTCGATGCTCTACCGCGACTATTCGCGTGCGCAAGGCGAATGGGTACCCAACATCTACGGCGGTCGCGAAAATCTCGAATCGATTGCGTTTCTCAAGCGCCTCAATCACGAAACGCAATATGTTCCGCAACGCCCCGGCGTCATCACCATTGCTGAGGAATCCACAGCATGGCCGGGCGTCACGGCGCGCCCCGAGGATGGCGGCCTCGGCTTCCAGTTCAAGTGGAACATGGGCTGGATGCACGACACGCTGCACTATATGCACGAAGACCCCGTCTATCGCCGCTATCACCATCACCTGATGACGTTCGCGATGGTCTACGCGTGGTCCGAACGCTTCGTGCTACCGCTGTCGCACGACGAAGTGGTGCACGGCAAGGGGTCGCTGCTCGGCAAGATGCCGGGCGACCGCTGGCAGAAGTTCGCGAACCTGCGCGCGTATTTCGGCTTCATGTGGGCGCACCCCGGCAAGAAGCTGTTGTTCATGGGCGGCGAGTTCGGGCAGATGGCCGAATTCGATCACGACGGCACGCCGCACTGGAACCTGCTCGACGATCCGCTGCACCGCGGCGTGCAAACGCTCGTGCGCGACCTGAACCACCTCTACGCGAGCGAGCCCGCGCTCTACACGCTCGACTCGGAACCCGGCGGCTTCGAATGGCTGGTGTCCGACGACAGCGAAAACAGCGTGCTCGCGTGGCGCCGCGTGGACGGATCGGGCCGCGAGATCGTGGTGATCTGCAACTTCACGCCGGTGCCGCGCCACGGCTACCGCATCGGCATGCCGCAGCCGGGACAGTGGGAAGAGGCGCTCAACACCGACGCCGAAGTGTACGGCGGCTCGAACATGGGCAACGGGGGCCTCGTCAGCACGGAGAGCGTGGTGAGCCACGGCAAGCCGCAGTCGGCAGCACTCGTCCTGCCGCCGCTCGGCACGCTGATCCTGCGCCTGCGCCGCTAAGGCGGCGCAGCGGCGGGATTTGATCAGGAACCCGATGCAAAACGAAGAACAACAGATGGAGCATCGTCATGGCAAACGGTCCGCCTGAGCGCCTGCTGCCCGGCTCCCCCTGGCCGCTCGGGGCGACGTGGGACGGACTCGGCACCAACTTCGCCGTGTTCTCGGCCCACGCGTGGCGCATCGAGCTGTGCCTCTTCGACCCCACCGGCCGCAAGGAGCGCATTCGCTACACCTTGCCCGAATGCACCGATGAGGTGTGGCACGGCTATCTGCCGGGCGCGCATCCCGGCACCGTCTATGGCCTGCGCGCGCATGGCCCCTATCAGCCACATCTGGGGCACCGCTTCAATCCGCACAAGCTGCTGCTGGACCCTTACGCGAAGCAGCTCATCGGGCAGTTCCGCTGGTCGGACACGCTCTATGGCTACCGCGCGCATTCGAACCGCGTGGACCTCTCGATCGACCGGCGCGATTCCGCGCCGGCCATGCCCAAGTGCGTGGTCGTGAACGACAACTTCGACTGGTCGCGCGACCGGCGGCCCAACACACCGTGGGGCGACACCATCATCTACGAGGCGCATCTGCGCGGTCTGTCGATGCAGCGTTACGATTTGCGCACGCACATGCGGGGCACCTTTGCCGGGCTGGCCGCGCCGCGTTTCATCGACCATCTGCACAACCTCGGCGTGACGGCCATCGAGATCCTGCCGGTACACGCGTTTCTCTCCGAGCGCTTTCTGATCGACCGCGGATTGCGCAACTACTGGGGATACAACTCGGCCGCGTTCTTCGCGCCCGAGCCCAGCTACCTCGTGGGCTATGACACCGACGAAATGCGCATTGCCGTGCGGCAGCTTCATGCGGCGGGTATCGAAGTCATTCTCGACGTGGTCTACAACCACACCTGCGAAGGCGGCGAAATGGGCCCCACCGTCTCGTGGCGCGGCCTCGACAACGCCAGCTATTACCGCTGCGTGCCTGGCGACGAGCGCCACTTCATCAACGACACGGGCTGCGGCAACACGCTCGACTTTTCGCATCCGCGCGTGCTGCAGATGGTCGCCGATTCGCTGCGCCACTGGGTCACGTCATATGGCATCGACGGCTTTCGCTTCGACCTGGGCGTCACGCTCGGGCGCGAGCCCGCGGGCTTCGACCCGAACGGCGGCTTTTTCGACGTGCTGCGCCAGGACCCCGTGCTTTCGCAATGCAAGCTGATTTCCGAGCCGTGGGACGTGGGCCCGGGCGGCTATCAGCTTGGCAACCACCCGCCCGGCTTTTCCGAATGGAACGATCGCTTTCGCGACAGCGTGCGGCGCTACTGGCGCGGCGCGCCGGGCCAGCGCGCCGACCTCGCGGCGCGCCTGACCGGCAGCGCGGATCTGTTCGACAAACGCAAGCGCCGGCCCTGGGCGTCGATCAATTTCGTCACCTCGCACGACGGCTTCACGCTCGCCGATCTCGTTTCGTACGAGCGCAAGCACAACGAAGCGAACGGCGAAGAGAACCGCGACGGCCACAATGAAAACTGGAGCGCGAACTGGGGTGTGGAAGGCCCGACCGACGACCCCGCAATCCTCGCCACGCGCGCACGCGTGGGCCGCTCGATGATGGCCACACTCCTCATCGCGCTCGGCACACCCATGCTGCTCGCGGGCGACGAGGCTTGCCGCACCCAACGCGGCAACAACAACGCGTACTGCCAGGACAACGACATTTCGTGGTTCGACTGGGCGCTCGCCGAAACGCCCCAGGGCAAGGCCATGACGCGTTTCGCCGCGCGCGTGATCGCGCTGCGCCGCGAACATCCGCTGCTGCACGAAACGCGCTTTCTGTTCGGCGAGCGCGAGCTGATGCCCGGCGTGCACGACATCGACTGGTTCGACGAACGCGGCGAGCCGCTCTCGCCCGAGGCCTGGCACGACCCGGAAGCGAGCGCGTTCACCATGCGACGCGCCGGAGCGGGACTCCACGGCCAAATGGAAGTATTGTTAATGATGCTGAACGCCTCGCAAGGCGCGGTGACGTTCGTCGCGCCCGCGCCGCGCATGGCATGGGAGGTGCTGCTCGATACCGCGCGGCCCGACGCAGTGCCCTACGCGCTGCCCGACACGACGTACGAACTGGCCGCGCGCGCGCTCGCCGTGCTCTGCGCCCGTCCGGCGCGTGCCGACACGCACCGGCCAGCGGGCACGCGCGGCGACGCGGCCACGCCGGACCCGCGCCGCACGCCGGGCGCCTCCGGGTCGGGCGCCCCCGCGGGCCCGGACCAAGCCGCCGCTGGATAGGTACAGGACGCAACCAGGAATCCACCATGTCCCCGCTTTCGCACGATCCGCACGCCCGCCAGTACATGCATTGCCTGCCGTTCGGCGCGCAGCTGATCGGCGCGGCGCACTCGCAGCCGCATACGCGCTTTCGTTTCTGGGCGCCGTCGTGTCAAACGGTGCAGGTCGTGTTCGAGAACGTGAGAGACGCGCCGCCGCTCGACATGACGCCGACCGGCAACGGCTGGTTCGAAGCGCAGGCGTCGTGCGGGCCGGGCACGCTGTACCGCTACTGCCTCGACGGCCAGCAACGCGTACCCGACCCCGCATCGCGCTTCCAGCCGCAGGGCGTGCATGGGCCGAGCGAAGTGCTAGACCCGCGCGCGTACGCCTGGCAGCATGCGCACTGGCAAGGACGCCCTTGGGAAGAGACCGTGATCTACGAGCTGCACGTGGGCGCGCTGGGCGGCTATCAGGGTGTAATGAAACGTCTGCCCGCGCTGGCGGCGCTCGGCGTGACGGCCGTCGAACTCATGCCGCTCAACGACTATCCGGGCGAGCGCGGCTGGGGCTACGACGTCGTGCTGCCCTACGCGCCGCACGCGGCCTATGGCAGTCCTGACGAACTGAAAGCGCTCGTCGATGCCGCGCATGGGCTGGGGCTGCAGATGTTCATCGACGTCGTGTATAACCACTTCGGCCCCGACGGGAACTGGCTCGGCCTCTACGCCAAACCGTTTTTCCGCCAGGACGTGAAGACGCCGTGGGGCGAAGCGCTCGACTTCGACCGCTTCGAAGTGCGCGACTTCTACTGCGACAACGCGCTCTATTGGCTCACGGAATATCGCTTCGACGGTCTGCGCATCGACGCTGCACATGCGATCGGCAACACCGACTGGTTGCGCGAGCTGGCCGACCACGTGAAGGCGCGTGTCGAGTCCGGCCGCCATGTGCACCTGGTGCTCGAAAACGAGCACAACGAAGCCAATCTGCTCGAATCGCACTTCAGCGCGCAATGGAACGACGACGCGCATCACTGCTTTCACGTGCTGCTCACCGGCGAGTCGGAAGGCTACTATCGCGCCTTCGAGGATTCGCCCATCGGCAAACTCGCGCGCGTGCTCGGCGAAGGCTTCGTGTACCAGGGTGACCCGTCGCCCGTGCACGGGGGCAAGCCGCGCGGCGAACCGAGCGCGCACCTGCCGCCCACCGCGTTCGTGATGTTCCTGCAGAACCACGACCAGATCGGCAACCGCGCAATGGGCGACCGGCTGCGCACGCTGGCCGACGACGACGCCCTGCGCGCGGCCACGGCAATGCTGCTGCTTTCGCCGCAAATTCCGCTGCTCTTCATGGAGGAGGAATACGGCTCGACGCAGCCGTTCCAGTTTTTCACCGCCTTCACCGGCCAGCTCGCCGATGCGGTACGCGAAGGCCGCCGCAGCGAATTCAAGGCATTCGGTGCGTTCAACGACGAAGCGAGCCGGGCGCGCATTCCCGATCCGAACGATCTGCAGACCTTCGTGAATTCGTCGCCGCTGGCCGACGCGCCGCTCGACGGCGAACGGCTCGAATGGATGCACTTCTATAAGTCGGCGCTATGCGTGCGGGCGCACCTGCTCATGCCGCGCCTGCGCCACGCGCGCGCGCTCGGCGCAACCGTGCTCGCCGACGACGCTGCGAACGGTCTCGCCGCGCTCGTCGCGCGCTGGCGCCTCGACGATGGCGAAACGCTCACGATCGCGCTGAACCTGGGCCGCGACGGCGTCCCGCTCGATGCACGACCCGATGGCATGGTGATCTTCGAAACGCCGCCACGTGCGCGCGACCTTGCCGACAATGGCGTGCTGCCCGAGAGCGCGTGCATTGCATGGCTCACCGGCAACGTGCCCGAGTACTCGAGCGAACACGACGCGCGCATCGTGCATCGCGAGGAGCCCAACGCATGAGCACGGCGCGCCGCAGCGACACGCTCGCGACACTCGCCGCACGCGCGGGCTTCGAGGTCGAATGGACCGACGCACACGGCGCCGTGCAGCGCGTGCCCGACAGCACGCTCTCCGCTCTGCTGGAATGCGCGGGCCTGCCTTGCGCCAACGCCACGCAAATCCGCCAGAGCACCTCCGCACTCAATGCGGAACAGTCGACGCGGCGACTGCCGCCGCTCATCACCGCCGAATACGACAGCGCGATCGAACTGCCGCCTTCTGCCGTACGCGCGGGCAGCCACTATCGGATCGACCTCGAAAGCGGCGAGCACATCGAGGGCCGCTTCACCTCGCCGCGCGGCGAGAGCGCGTTGCTCGCGCCGCTTGCGGAGCCGGGCTATCACACGCTCACCGTCAACGACCATCGCCTGACGATCGCGGTCGCGCCGCCGCACTGCCATACCGTCGCCGACGCCTGGCGCGCACGTCACGGCGACAGCGGCACAGTGCCGCCGCTGTGGGGCCTCGCCGCGCAATTGTACGGACTCCGACGCAACGGCGACGGCGGCATCGGCGACTACACCGCGCTCGCCGCGCTCGCCGCGCAAAGCGCGCGGCGCGGCGCGCAGGCACTCGCGGTGAGCCCGACCCACGCGATGTTCAGCGCCGAGCCGGGTCACTTCAGCCCCTATTCGCCGTCGTCGCGCCTGTGGGTCAATGTCGCGCACATCGACCCCGCTGCGGAATTCGGCGCCAAGGCCGCGCACGACGCGAGCGCGGCCGCGAATGCGCTCGACGCGTGGCGCGAACTCGAAGCCGCGCCGCTCGTGGACTGGCAGCGTGCGTTGCCGCTCAAGCTCAAGGTGCTGCGCGCGCTGTTCGAGCGCTTCGACGCCGACGAGCGCGCGAGCGGCTCGCCGCGTGCCGCCGCTTTCGCCGCGTTCTGTGCGCAGGGCGGCGAGGCACTCGAAGACCACGCGCGTTTCGAGGCGCTGCAGGAAGCCATGCTGCATGGTCCCGGCGGCGAGCGCCACTGGCGCGACTGGCCCGAGCCGCTGCGCGACCCGCGCAGCGCCGACGTGGCGACGTTTGCGCAGGAGCACCGGCGCGAAGTCGACTTTCACCGCTTCCTGCAATGGCTCGCAGCGCTCGGGCTCTCGGGCGCGCAGCGCAGCGCGCACGAGGCCGGCATGGCGATCGGCCTCGTCGCCGATCTCGCCGTGGGCTGCGACGGCGCGGGCTCGCACGCGTGGTCGCTGCCGCAGGACATGCTGCAACGCGTTTCGGTCGGCGCGCCGCCCGACATCTTCAACCAGGCCGGGCAAAGCTGGGGACTCACGACGTTCTCGCCGCGCGCCATGCACAACAACGGCTTCCGCGCGTTCATCGACATGCTGCGCGCGGCCTTCGCCCATGCGGGCGGTGTGCGCATCGACCATATTCTCGGGCTGCGCAGGCTCTGGCTCGTGCCCGAAGGCGAAAGCGCGCGCCACGGCGCGTATCTGCGCTATCCGTTCGACGACCTCGTGCGGCTCATCGCGCTCGAATCGTGGCGGCATCGCGCGATCGTGATCGGCGAAGACCTCGGCACCGTGCCGCCGGGGCTGCGCGAGCGGCTCGCCGCGCACGGCCTGTATGGCATTCGCGTGCTGTGGTTCGAGCACGACGGCAAGGGCTTTCTCGCGCCCGCGCGCTGGGACCCGCATGGCGTCGCGACGACCACCACGCACGATCTGCCGACCGTCGCGGGCTGGTGGAGCGGCGCGGACATCGACTGGCGCAACCGCATCGGCCAGACGCTCCCGCGTGCCGACGGACGCGACCCCGTCGCGCTCGACCGCGCGCGGCGCGCGACGGATCGCGTCGCACTCTGGCATGCGTTGCAGCACAGCGGGCTCGCGCCGCGCGACACCGAACCGCCGCCGGCCGACGAGCCGCCCGTGAATGCCGCGCTCGCCTATGTCGCGGCAACGCATAGCCCGCTCGTCACCTGCCCGCTCGAAGACCTGCTCGCGTTGTCCGACCAGCCGAATCTGCCCGGCTCGATCGACGAGCATCCGAACTGGCGCCGCCGCCTGCCGCTGCCCGTCGAGACGCTGTTCGCCGATCCGGCCGTCGCCGCGCGCGTCGAAGCCGTCGTACGCGCACGCGAGGCCGTTGCGCGCACGCGCGCCGAGCCGAGCGCCGGTGCAGGCGCGAGCGACGCCAACTCAACCGCGAACTCAACCGCCAGCTCGGCGCCAGGTGCGACCGAAAAGAAGCCGACGCCATGACACACCCTCGCGCGACGCTGCGCCTGCAGCTCCATCACGGCTTCACGTTCGCCGACGCGCTCGCGCAGCTCGACTACTTCGCCGCGCTCGGCGTGAGCCATCTCTACCTTTCCCCCGTCACGACCGCGCAGCCCGGCTCGATGCACGGCTACGACACCGTCGACTACGGCACGGTGAGCGCGGAACTGGGCGGCGAAGGCGCGCTGCGCCGCTTCGCCGCGAAAGTGCACGAGCGCGGCATGGGCATCATCGCCGACTTCGTGCCGAATCACATGGGCGTGGGCGGCGGCCACAACGCCTGGTGGCTCGACATCCTCGAATGGGGACGTCACAGCGCGTACGCGCGCCACTTCGACGTGGACTGGCACTCGCCCGACCCCGCCCTGCGCGGCAAGGTGCTGATGCCGTTTCTCGGCGCCCAGTACGGCGAAGAACTCGCCGCAGGCCGCATCGAGCTGAAGTTCGATCCCGCCGCCGCGCGCTTTTATGTGCAGTACGGGCCGCACGTGTGCCCGATCTGCCCGACCGATTACGCGACGCTCCTGCAGTCCGCGAACCGCGCCGATCTCAACACGCTCGCCGGACCATTCCAGGGCCTCACGACCCAGCCCGACGACCAGGCGCGCGCCAGCGCCGGTCGCGACGCGCTGCGCGCGTTCGTCGAGCGGGTCGGCACGGACCCCATCGACTTCGTTCTGGAATCCTATGCAAGCGGCGACCCGGTGCCGCGCGAGCGGCTGCACCGCCTGCTGGAGCGCCAGCACTTCCGGCTCGCGTGGTGGCGCACGGCCACCGACGAGATCAACTGGCGGCGCTTCTTCGACATCACCGCGCTCGCCGGCGTGCGCGTGGAACGTCACGACGTGTTCGAGGCCGTGCACAAGCTCGTGTTTCGCCTTTACGCCGACGGCGTGATCGACGGCCTGCGCATCGACCATATCGACGGGCTTGCGGACCCGCGCGAGTACTGCGAACGCCTGCGGCAGCGGCTCGCCTCGCTGCGCGCCACGCCGCCCTACATCGTGGTCGAGAAGATCCTCGCGCAAGGCGAAACGCTGCGCGACGACTGGCCCGTGCAAGGCACGACCGGCTACGACTTCATGAACGACGTGGGCGCCTTGCTGCACGATCCTGCAGGCGCAGCGCCGCTCGCCGAGGCGTGGGCCGCCATCTCCGGCGACGACCGGCCGTTCGCGGCCTACGCGCTCGACGCGCGCCGCGAGATGCTGGCCGCCTATCTGCCCGCGGAACTCGACCACGTGACGCGTGCGCTGCACCGCATCGCGCGCGAACTCCCGGGCACGCGCGACACCACCTATGCGTCGGTGCATCGCGTGGCTGCCCATCTGGCCATGTACTTCCCGATCTACCGGATCTATCCGGCGAACGGTTTGCGCAGCGCGCTCGACAACCGTTATTTCGACGTTGCGCTCGACGCCGCGCGCCGTGCACTGCCGCGCGCGAGCCTCGCGGCGCTCGACCTCGTCGACGGCTGGCTCGGCGGTCGCGCCCCCGAACCTGCCGCGAACAACGCCAGCGGCGGCGGCGGCAACAGTGGAGGCAGCGCCGCCAGGACGCCACGCGCCGCGCCAGCCGGGGCGAACGCGGGTGCGGGCGGCAACCAGGGGAATACGCCGCTCAGCCACGCGCTCATCGCGCAGCGCACAGCGCTCGCGCTGTTCTCCCAGCTCACCGCGCCGCTCGCGGCGAAGGCCACGGAGGACACGGCGCTCTATCGCTACGGCCGCCTGCTCTCGCGTAACGAAGTGGGCGCGGACCCCGACGATTTCGCGCGCACGCTGCATGACTTTCACGCGACGAACCGGCTGCGCCAGCGTCGTCCTTATGGGCTGCTCGCCACGGCCACGCACGACCACAAGCGCGGCGAGGACGTGCGGGCGCGGCTCGCCGTATTGAGCGAGATAGCGCTCGACTGGAGTGCCACGCTGCGCGCCTGGTCGACGCTGAACCAGACGCATCGCCGCAACGAAGGGACGGCCGGCGCGGCATGGTCGCCGGGACCGGCCGCCGAGGCGATGCTGTATCAAACGCTGGTGGGCTGCTGGCCGCCCGAACTGGACCCGGGCGACGAAGCGGGCGTGCATGCGCTGGCGGAGCGCGTCTCGACGTGGCTGCTCAAGGCGTTGCGCGAAGCGAAGCTGCGCACGAACTGGCTCTCGCCCGACGAAACCTATGAGTCGGAGTGCCAGGCATTTCTCTTCGATATCCTCGCCCCGCAACGGCGCGACGGCTTCCTGCAGGCGCTGGCCGAATTCGTCGCGCGTGTGGCGCCCGCTGGCGCACTCAATACGCTGCTGCAAACGGTGCTGCGGCTCACCTCGCCGGGCGTGCCCGACCTCTATCAGGGCACCGAACTCTGGGACTTTAGCCTCGTCGATCCGGATAACCGGCGGCCCGTCGATTACGCCGCCCGCGCGGCCGCGCTCGATGAGCAGGCGCCCGCCGCGAAGCTGAAGGACTGGCGCAACGGCCAGGTGAAGCTGGCCACCGTGCACCGCCTGCTCGCGCTGCGAGCGCGCGCACCCGAACTGCTGCGCGAAGGCGACTATCTGCCGCTTACGGTGAGCGGCGCGCAGGCCTCGCATGTGATCGCTTTCGCGCGCCATCACGGCGACGCGTGGGCCATCGTGATCGGCACACGCTTCGCGGCGGGCTTGCTGGATGGCGAGATCCCGCTCGTCGCGCCCGAACGCTGGGAAGATACGACGGTCGAGTTGCCCAAAGGATGCGCGCCAGCCACGCTGCACGACTGGCTCAGCGACGCCACGCACACGGTGCGCGAAGGCGGCACGCTCGCACTGCGCGACATCCTGGGCGCAATGCCCGTAGCGGTGCTCGCCACACTCGCGCGCAGCTAGGCCGCACGCGAGGCGCGCTTAGCCGCCCTCGTCCTCGAGATCTTTCGGATACACGCGCACGAGCACGATGCGCGGCCCCTTCATTTTCTTCACGACGATATCGAAGCGGTCGAACCCGACGCGCTGCCCTTCGGTGGGCAGGTCGTTGAGCGCATGAATCACGAGGCCGCCCACCGACTCCGCGCGCCCTTCGTCGATATCGATGCCGAGCGCCTGCTCCAGCGACACCACCGGCAGGCTGCCGCGGCCCATCAGCGTGCCGTCGTCCATGCGGGTCCAGTCGGTGTCGGCCTGGTGAAACTCGTCGTGAATCTGGCCCACGAGCGCGCCGAGCAGGTTGTCGAGCGTGAGAAAGCCGACGGGGCGCGCGTTCTTGTGCCCCACCAGCGCGAAATGCGGCGCGCCCTTGCGAAAGCGGCGAAACAATGCCAGTGCGGGCGTCTCGGGCCGCACGTATTGCACGGGGCGCACGAACTTGCCGAGATCGCTGAGGGCGTTGCCCGCCTCGCGGGCGAGCAGCAGGTCCTTCAGGTGGATGAGGCCTGCCACGCGCTCGCCCGCGGCGTCTTCGAACAGCGGGTAGCGGCTGAAACGATGGCGCGCCACGATCTGCATGTTCTCGCGCAGCGACAGGTCGCGGCGCAGGCCCACCATCTCGTGCGTCGGCCGCATGAGGTCGGAAATGGTGAGGCGCGAGAAGTCGAGCGAATGGGCAAGCGTGTTCCATTCGTCGGCGCTATAGGCGTTCGCGGCGGGTGCGGGCAGCAGCGGCACCGCGCCGTTTGCACTCTTTGCGCCGCGCGGCTCGTGCGTCGCGTCATGCGCCTCGGCCTCGGCCTGGGCGGCGGCGCGGCGGCTGCGCAGGATCAGCTTGAGTTCGTCGGTCGAATAGTGCGTGTCGTGGCCGTGCTCCGACGACAGGCCCGCGAGACGCAGCACCGCGTTCGCGCTCGTATTGAGCACCCAGATCGCGGGATACATGGTCCAGTAGAAGCCGTAGAGCGGCATGGCCGTCCACAGCGAAATCTTTTCGGCCTGGCGGATGGCGAGCGATTTCGGCGCAAGCTCGCCCACCACGATGTGCAGGAACGAAATGACCGTGAACGCGAACACCAGCGAGATGGCGTGCACGAGTTCCGCCGATTGCACGCCGAGCAGTTCGAACACCGGCGCGAGCAACTGCGCGAACGCCGGCTCGCCGATCCAGCCGAGGCCGAGCGAAGCGAGCGTGATGCCGAGCTGGCACGCGGAAAGATAGGCATCGAGCTGGCCGTGAACCTTGGCGAGCAGGCGGCCGCGCAAGCCGTGCTGCTGAGCGAGGGCCTGCACGCGCGTGGCGCGCAGCTTGACGAGGCCGAACTCGGCCGCGACGAAGAAACCGTTGAGGGCAACGAGCAGGAACGCCCCGATGAGGGCGAGAAGCTGGATCAAGACACAAGGCTCCGAGGGACGAAGCGCTCAGTATAAGGGTGCAAGGTGGATGAAAGATGCGGCGGGCTCAAGCCGGCCCGCCGCTCACGCGGCAGTCGGTCAGGTGCGATCCGGCTCGCCCCTGCTCACGCGCCGCTCAGCGGCACATTCAGTACGAGCACCATCTCTTCGCCCTCGCCCACGAGAGCCGGCGCCTCGAAACGTCCGCCATGCGCCTCGGCCACGCGATGGCACAGCGCCAGCACCCAGGCGTAGCGACCCGCTTCCTGCTGCTCGCTCGCCTGGGCGCGCGCGAACGGTTCCAGCACGTGCGCCAGCGCGCCGTCGGTGAGCGCCGCACGCGTGGCGCGCCATTGCACTTCGAGTTGGGCGGCAGTGGCGCTCGCGCTCGCCGCGAGCGTCACGCTGGCGCCCTGAGCACTCGTTTCCGCCGCGAACACCAGCATCAGCCACAGCGCCTGCGCAATGCGTTCGCGGTCGCCGTCGAGCGTCGCCGCGCCTGTCGCGTCCTGCACGGCGAATGTCACGCCGCGCGCATCGCCGAGCGCGGCGCGGGCGTCATCCACGGCTGCGCCGAGCAGCGCCGCGACGGCGAACGGCGCGCGCTCGATACGCAGCTTGCGCGTCTCGGCGCGCGTGGTATCGACGAGCGTTTCGAGCAGCCGGACCTGCTGCTCCACGCCCGTGCGAATGCCGCCGAGCGCACGTTGCGCGGAGGCGTCGGCGTTGTCGATCTTGCGTTCGAGCACGTAAGCCCAGCTATGAATTGCATTGAGCGGACTGCGCAGATCATGCGAGACGCGCGAGAGCACGTGGTCGCGCATGAACAGCGCTGCTTCGGCGCACAGGCGCGCCGTGCGCTCGGTACGGTTTTGCGAAGTCGACATCTGATTCCTCGTGTTTCGCCACAAGCCGGGCGAGCGGTCCCCATTATAGGCAGCGCGTAGTGAGCAACCGGCGTGCCCGACGAGCCGCCGCCCGCCCGGCCCTGCAAAGCGCCTACAATAACGGGTCCAACCTATCCGAATCAGGAGTTTTTCCATGTCTATCGTGACCACCGAATCCGGCCTCAAGTACGAGGACCTGACCGAAGGCACCGGCGCCGAAGCCAAGGCCGGCCAAACCGTCAGCGTGCACTACACCGGCTGGCTGACGGACGGCCAGAAGTTCGATTCGAGCAAGGACCGCAACGACCCGTTCGCGTTCGTGCTGGGCGGCGGCATGGTCATCAAGGGCTGGGACGAAGGCGTGCAGGGCATGAAGGTGGGCGGCGTGCGCAAGCTGACGATTCCGCCGCAACTGGGCTACGGCGTGCGCGGCGCGGGCGGCGTGATTCCGCCGAACGCGACGCTCGTGTTCGAAGTCGAACTGCTCGACGTCTGATGCCCGCTTGACGCTTCACGGCGCTCGCCTTATTTGCAATCGCAACCGGTCATCATGAATCCGCATCACCACGCTCCCGTCACCGCGCCCGGCGTCGAACTGCGCCGCTACGGCGCGATCGAGGAAACCGATCTGCACGATTTTCACCAGATCGTGCTCGGTCTCGACGGCGAAATGGAGATGACCGTGAACGGCCGGGGCGAGCGCATCGACAGTTGTTCCGCGTGGCTCATTCCGGCGGGCGCACGGCATGACTACATGGGTATTGGCGATAACCGCCAGCTCGTGCTCGACCTGCCCGCGGCAACGCTCGCGGTACCCGAACGGCTGTTCGACGCTGCGCGCGCCGTGCGCCTCGACCCCGCGCTCACGCAGCTCGTGAATCAGATCGCGCAGCGCGCCGCCGCAGCCACGCCGCCGCGCGACAGTGCCGACCTGCGCGCGCGCCGCTTTCACTGGGACGCCTCGGCGCGTCTGTGCGCGGCTTTCATTGCACAAACCGGCGTGGCAGCCAGCGCCCAGTTCAGCGCGGCTGCCGGGTTGGACTTCGCGCGCATCGACCGGTGGCTGCGCGCGCATCTCGCCCAGCCGCTGCGTATTGCCGATCTCGCCGCGCATTGCGGCTTCGGCATGCGGCGCTTTCATCAGCTTTTTATCGAAGCGTTCGGCGAGACGCCGCATCGCTATTTACAGCGGCTGCGGCTCGACACGGCGCTCACGCTGCTCGCCGACCCGCGCGCCTCGCTCACCGACATCGCGCTCGAAGTCGGCTTCGGCGACCAAAGCGCGTTCACGCACGCATTCACGCGCCGCTTTGGGCTCGCGCCCGGCCAGTGGCGCGCGCTGCCGTCACACTGAGCGCGCAAGCGCGCCTCAATCGTCGAAGCGGTATTCCCACTCGGCGCGTGCGCCCACCGTCACGTGCTTGCCCGCGCCCGTCACGACCATCGCGTTCTGGCCGAATGTGAGGCCGCCGTCCACGCGCGGATCGGCGCGGAACACGGCCAGCGTGTCGAGCGGTTCGGTGGGCCATTGCGCGTCGCGCTCGCCCGATAGCTGATCGATCGTCGTGATCGGGCAGCGCGCGCACGGCTTCACGAAGCGCAGCACGACCTCATCGCCGCCTGTAGCCGATTCGATGGTGAGCGTGTCGATGAAGTCTTCCTCGAATGCGTCGCCAATGTCACCGACGACGATGTTCGGACGAAAGCGCGCCATCGGCACGGGCGGCGCGCCCTTCGCCGCGAGGCGCTCGTTGAGTTGCGCGAGCGACGCCTCGCTCGTCACGAGAATCGGAAAGCCGTCGGCAAATTGCGTGGGCGCGTCTTCGCCGTTCGTCCACTTCTTGCTCGCGAGACGCGTCACGTCATGCGCGAAGCGCAGCAGCCGCACCGGCACGCCTATCGCCTGCGTGAACCACTGCGCCGCGTGATCGCCTTCGTCGAGCGCCTCGAAATCGTCGTCCCAGACCGTCGCCGGCACGCGCGCCTCGCCGCCGCGCTGCGCGAACGGCAGATGGAGCGCTTCGCTCATGCCTTCCATGGTGAGGCGCACGCCGTCTTCGACGAACGCGGGCACGATGCGCGCCATGGCGGCGTACTGGCGCTGCGTGACGAACCGGCCGTTCTCGTCGGCGACCATCCAGTGGCGGTCCCACTCGATGCCCTTCAGGCCGAGCTGCGCATCGTCGAGCGCGATCGCGCCGCATGACTTCACGGGATAGACGAACAACGCACGAACGATGGGCATGGCGAACTCACGGGAAAGAAAAAGGAAATGGGCCGGGCAGCGCCCGACCCACGATGATACAACCGCTGCTTAAAACTACTTACTGCGCCGCATCGAGCCTGCGTGCGAGATCGTCCGCGAGCCAAGGTGTCGTCGATGTTCGTGTTCTCCGTGTGCTGAACAATCAGGCTTCGATCCTGCACGCGCAGGCGCAAAAAAGCCCGCTTTTGCGTCGGCAGAAAGCGGGCTTTCGGAATCGGCGCAAACGCGAGCCTCACGCTCGCGTTTGCCGAAGGGATCACTCCACCGAGAGCTGCAGGTGCAATTGCGAGCGGGAGCCGCCGTCCATCGCGTCGCTCGCGGCGTCGCGGTCCGATTGCGCCTGGGGCGCGAGGCGCGCGGTCTCGATGTTGTCGAGGTAAGTGCTCGTGATGTCGCCGGTGATGTAGTCGCCGTCGAAGCACGAAGCCTCGAACTGCTTCAACTCCGGATTGATGTCGCGCACTGCCTGCTTGAGCGAGTCCACGTCCTGATACACGAGGTAATCGGCGCCGATGATGCGCGCCACTTCGTCATCGGTGCGGCCGTGCGCTACGAGCTCGCCGCGCGTGGGCATGTCGATGCCGTAGACGTTCGGGTACTTCACGGGCGGCGCCGCCGAAGCGAAGATCACCTTGGTCGCGCCGGCGTCACGCGCCATCTGCACGATTTCCTGAGAGGTGGTGCCGCGCACGATCGAGTCGTCGATGATCAGCACGTTCTTGCCCTTGAACTCGATGCCCATGGCGTTGAGCTTCTGGCGCACCGACTTCTTGCGCATGGCCTGGCCCGGCATGATGAAGGTGCGGCCCACGTAGCGGTTCTTGAAGAAGCCTTCGCGATATTCCACGCCGAGCTTGTTCGCGACCTGCATGGCCGCGGGGCGCGACGAATCGGGAATCGGCATGACCACGTCGATCTTCACGTCGGGCAGCTCGCGCTTGATCTTCTCGGCGAGATAGTCGCCCATGCGCAGACGCGCGTTGTACACGGGCACGCCGTCGAGGACCGAGTCCGGACGCGCGAGATACACGAGTTCGAAGATGCAGGGGTTGAGCGTCGGCGCCGTGGCGCATTGCTGCGAGTAGAGGTTGCCGTCGAAGTCGATGAACACCGCTTCGCCCGGGCGAACGTCGCGCACGAACTCGAAACCGATGCCTTCGAGCGCCACCGATTCCGATGCGAGCATCCATTCGGTGCCTTCCGGCGTTTCCATCTTGCCGATGCACAGCGGGCGAATGCCGAACGGGTCGCGGAACGCGAGCAGGCCGTAACCGGAGATCAGCGAGACGATCGCGTACGAGCCACGCAGGCGGCGGTGCACACCCGCAACCGCCTTGAAGAGCGCGGCCGGGTCGAGCTCGAGGCCCGAGGTCGCGAGCTGCACTTCGTGCGCGAGCACGTTGAGCAGCACTTCGGTGTCGGAATGCGTGTTGATGTGGCGGCGATCCACACGGAACATCTCTTCCTTCAACTGTTGCCAGTTCGTGAGATTGCCGTTGTGAGCGAGGACGATGCCGAACGGCGCGTTCACGTAGAACGGCTGGGCTTCTTCTTCGCTCGACGCCGAGCCGGCCGTCGGGTAGCGCACCTGGCCGATGCCGCTGGTGCCGGGGAGGCTGCGCATGTTGCGCGTGCGGAACACGTCGCGCACCATGCCGTTGGCCTTGTGCATGTGGAACGTGCTGCCGTTCGCGGTGGCAATGCCGGCCGCGTCCTGACCGCGGTGCTGCAGCAGCAGCAGCGCGTCATAGAGGAGCTGGTTGACGGGAGAGCGGGAAACTACGCCTACGATGCCGCACATGGCAGGTCCTTCAAAAAAGCGAAATCGGTCGCGGGTCACCCGGCTTCATTCACACCGGTCGAGCGCCGCAAATGGGCAGTGTTGCCGGGAAGCTGCGCCTCGCATCGCGTCCGATCAGTTTCTGATCAGACGTGAACGTAGGCCGCGAGCGCCTCGGGCAACAACGGTTTCAGTTCGAGCACGCCCTGCACGGCATAAGGCCGAAGCAGCGCGTGGCGCCAGAAGTCCTGCTGGGGCAGCTCGGTCAGCCCGCCGAGGACGACGAGGATCAGCACCAGCACGACGCCTCGCACGAGGCCGAACATCATCCCGAGCGAACGGTCCACGCCGGACAATCCGCTCACCTGCACCAGACGGCCGATCAATGCGTTGCCCACGCCGGCCACGAGCACCACGGCAATGACGATCAGCGCGAAGGCGATCAGCCACTGGGTCAGCGCCCCGCCCGGCCAGTTCGCCGGAATCCAGGGCACTACGTGATCTACGTAGCGGCAGGCCACGAGCAACGCCGCGATCCA
This sequence comes from Paraburkholderia sp. BR14312, assembly GCF_040948675.1. NCBI lineage: Bacteria > Pseudomonadati > Pseudomonadota > Betaproteobacteria > Burkholderiales > Burkholderiaceae > Paraburkholderia > Paraburkholderia sp. BR14312. The sequence goes on along the minus strand of NZ_JBFPKI010000012.1, from coordinate 270,504 downwards.
GCCAATCAATCCAAAAATCTCGCCGATCAAGCCCCGCCATGCGCCGCGCAGCGCCGACAGGCCCATCACCGCCATTACAGCGTAGTCGAATGCGGTGAACATCGACGGCTTATTCCGCGTTGGCGTTCGAGCCCGCCATCAGGCCGGCGCCACGCACCTTGGCGATCGCCGCCGTGGCCGAGGCGCGGTCCGGGAACGGGCCCGCGCGCAGCAGCGTGCGCGTCGTGCCGTCTGCTTCCTTACGCTGTTCGGTATATGCGGGTACTCCCGCCGCTTTCAACTTCGTTACCCAATTGTTCGCCGTCGTGCCGTTCGAGAACGCGCCGAGCTGCACCGCGAAACGCGCGCCCGGGGGCGTCGCCGGGGCGCTGGACTCGGCCTTCGCGCCATTTGCGCCGCCGGTGTCGGCGGCGTCGTTTGCGGCAGTCGTCGGCTTGCTGTTCGCGGCGACGGTCGCGCTGGCCGACGCGGCCGGCTTGGCAGCGGGCTTTTGCGTTTGGGCGGTTTGCGTCGACTGGGCGGGAGCGGCTGCCGCCTGTGCGGGCCTTTTGGCAGCCGGTGCCGGCGTGTTGACCGTGCTTTGGGCGCTCTGCGTGGCCGCGGCGCCCGAAGCGGCCGCGAGGCCCGACGCACCTGGCGACGCTTCAGCGGCTGCGGGATTGTCGGGCGCGACGCCGGCCTGCGTGTCTTCGGCGTCGTGCTGGCGCGCGGCGGCCTTGTCGACCGGGCGGCTTGGAATGTCGATGGCGATGTCGTCGGTGACGGGCTTCGGGTGCGAATCGAGCACCATCGGCAGGATCACGATGGCCGCGAGCACGAGCGCGATCGCGCCGACGAGACGGCGGCGCGCGCGTTGCTTTTCAGGGAGTGTGGGGTCGAGCAGCATCGCCTCGGCGTCGCCCGACCGGTCCGGCCGGCGGCTGCGCCGCTCCACGCGCGTGCTCTGGTTGCTGCGCCGGCTGGAGCCGGACTCGGTGCCGCGCCGGCGGGGCGCGTCAGCGTCATCTTTCTTGCCGAACGAGAAAATTCCCATGTATGGCTTGCTGTTGGCCTACCTGGCCTGTCTTACGTGGGCGGCGTACGGTGCCGGGCGGTCAGTGTTGCTGCGACTTTCGCCAGGCCATCACCCCGGCAACCGTCAGAAAACTTCCGAAAACAATAATTCTATCATTTTCGGTTGCACGTTTTAGCGCATCTTGGAACGCGGCAGCGGGATTTTCATAGCGTGTGACGCTGCTGTCGGCGCCGTCCGTCACGCCCGCATCGCGCAGCACTTCTTCGAGCTGTTCGGCCGTGGCCGCCCGCGGCAGCGGCAGGTCGGTCACACACCAGTGGTCGATCTCGCCCTTCAGGTGCTCGATCACGCCCGCAATGTCCTTGTCGCGCATCGCGCCGAACACCGCGTAGGTGTACGGGAAATAGCCCATGCTGCCGAGGTTTTGCGCGAGCACGGCCGCCGCGTGCGGGTTGTGGCCGACGTCGAGGATGATCGAAGGCTTGCCTGGCAGCACCTGGAAGCGCCCAGGCAGTTCGACGTTGGCGAGGCCGAGGCGGATGTCCTGCGCGGAAACCGGCAGGCGGTCGCGCAGCGACTCGAGGCCCGCGAGCGCGGCCGAGGTGTTGATCAGCTGGTTCGCGCCGCGCAGCGCCGGATAGGCGAGCGCCGAGCGCCGCATCGTCGGGCCCACGTAGCTCCACTGCTGGCGCTCGTTGCCGGGCTGCCCTTCGTAGCGGAAATCGCGGCCGAAGAGCCAAAGTTCGGCACCGATCGCCTCGGCATGGTCGATGAGCGACTGCGGCGCCATCGGATCGGCGCAGATCGCAGGCTTGCCCGCACGGAAGATGCCGGCCTTCTCGAACGCGATCTTCTCGCGCGTGTCGCCCAGGTATTCGGTGTGATCGAGGTCGATGCTCGTGATGATCGCGCAGTCGGTGTCGAGCACGTTGACGGCGTCCAGACGCCCGCCCAGACCCACCTCGAAGATCACGGCATCGAGCCCGCGCGAGGCGAACAGATGCATGATCGCGAGCGTCGTGAACTCGAAGTACGTGAGCGTAACGGGCGTGGCGAGCGAATTGCGCGCGGCTTCCACGGCCTCGAAGTGCGGCAGCAGCTCGGCGTCGCTGGCCTGCTGGCCGTCCACGCGCGCGCGCTCGTTGAACTCGAGCAGATGCGGCGAGGTGTGGCAGCCCACGTGATAGCCCGCCTTGAGCAGAATCGTTTCGAGGATCGCGCAGGTCGAGCCCTTCCCGTTCGTGCCACCCACCGTGATGATCGGGCAGTCGAACTTGAGGTCCAGCGCGTCCTTCACCTGACGGATGCGGTCCAGCCCCATGTCGATGCCGACCGGATGCGCAGTTTCGAGGTGCGTGAGCCACGCGTCGAGGGTGGGAAAGGTACTCATCAGGATAGAAATTGCCAGGTGCTGCGCGTGAGACGCCGCCAACGGCGGAGGGTTCACGCGAATGATCCGCTTCGAAAGAACGGCATTATCGCGGAAATGACAACGCGCCGCTTGCTTTCGCTCGCGGCGCGTCGGGTAAAGCGTTGCGGCTTGCGGCGCACGCAGCGCCGCAGATCGCTCAAAGCCGGGTTCAAGCCACCGCGTCGGCAGGCTGACGCTGCAGCAGCGCCAGCATTTGCGCGATTTCGTCGCGCAGCTTGCGGCGGTCCAGGATCATGTCGATCGCGCCCTTCTGCAGCAGGAATTCCGCGCGCTGGAAGCCTTCCGGCAGCTTTTCGCGCACGGTCTGCTCGATCACGCGCGGACCGGCAAAGCCGATCAGCGCCTTCGGCTCGGCGATGACCACGTCGCCAAGGAACGCGAAGCTCGCCGAAACGCCGCCCATCGTCGGGTCGGTCAGCACGGAGATGAACGGCAGTTTGGCTTCGGCCAGCCTGGTAAGCATGGCCGTGGTCTTGGCCATCTGCATGAGCGAAAGCAGGCTTTCCTGCATGCGCGCGCCGCCCGACGCCGTGAAGCAGATGAACGGCACTTGCTGCTCGAGCGCGTTTTGCGCGCCGCGCGCGAAGCGCTCGCCCACCACCGAACCCATCGAGCCGCCCATGAACGAGAACTCGAAGCAGGCCACCACCACGGGCAGCGTGCGGATCGCGCCGCCCATCACCACCATGGCGTCGGTTTCGCCGGTTTCGTCCATCGCCTCTTTCAGGCGGTCCGGGTACTTGCGGCTGTCCTTGAACTTGAGCGCGTCGACCGGCAGGATCTCCTGGCCAATCTCGTAGCGGCCTTCCGGATCGAGCAGGCCGTCAAGACGCTCGCGCGCATTGATGCGCATGTGGTGATCGCATTTCGGGCAAACGTGGAGATTTGCCTCGACATCGTTACGGTACAGAACCGCTTCGCACGACGGGCACTTGATCCACAACCCTTCCGGAATGCTCTTGCGGCTCTTCGGATCGGTTTGCTTGATCTTGGGCGGCAGCAGTTTATCGAGCCAGCTCATTGATGTTCCTTCCTTGACCTTCGTGATGCGCGGGCGCGGCGGATCGTTTCATCGTCCCGATCGGTAAAACCGACCGGGTTCCGACCCCGACCGCCCATGGCGAAAAGTGGATTTTACAGCAGTCTCGAATCTAGCCAACTACGCCAGCCTGCAGCCCTATCCGGCGCGGACTTCGTCCAGCGCAGCGCGAATGCCCATGATGAACTGCGTGAGGGTGTCGCCGGCCGTCTCCGGCGCGGCCTGTTCCAGCAGCTGAACGATGCGGCTGCCGATCACCACGGCGTCCGAAACCTGCGCGACGGCAGCGGCCGTTTGCGCGTCGCGAATGCCGAAGCCCACGCCAACGGGCAGCGAGACATGCTTCTTGATCGCCGGGATTTTACCCGCGATGCTCGAAACGTCCAGATTCGCGGCGCCCGTCACGCCCTTGAGCGAGACGTAGTAGACATAACCGCTCGCGGCGCGCCCCACTTCGGCGATGCGCTCGTCGGTCGAAGTCGGTGCGAGCAGGAAGATCGGATCGATGTCGGCGGCCTTCATCTTCGCCGCGAACTCGACCGCCTCCTCGGGCGGATAGTCCACCACGAGCACGCCGTCCACGCCCGCTTCCTTCGCGGCCTGCGCGAACGCATCGGCGCCCATGCGCTCGATGGGGTTCGCGTAGCCCATGAGCACGACGGGCGTCTTGTCGTCGGTTTCGCGGAAGCGCTTTACGTCGGCGAATACGCTCTTGAGCGTCACGCCCTTCTCGAGCGCGCGCTCGGAAGATTGCTGGATCACGGGGCCGTCGGCCATCGGGTCGGAAAACGGCACGCCAAGCTCGATGACGTCGGCGCCGCCTGCGGCCAGCGCATGCATGAACTCGACGGTGCGCGCGGGGTCGGGGTCGCCGGCCGTCATGAACGGGATCAGGCCTTTGCGGCCATGGGCGGCAAGCGCCTCGAACGTGGTCTTGATACGGGACATTTCAGGGTCCTCAGCTTTTAGGCGTTACTGCGCGGGGTCCGGCGGCGGCGCATCAGGCGCCGGCCGCAACGGTGCTTGCGGCGGCCGCGCTGACGCGTTCGCGCGCGATCGCGCAGTAACTTTCGTTAATTTCATAGCCGACGAATTCGCGCTGCTGACGTGCGCAAGCGACTGCCGTGGTGCCGCTGCCCATGAACGGGTCGAGCACGCGGCCGCCCGGCGGGCAGCTCGCGAGCACCATGCGCTCGACGATCTCCAGGGGCTTCTGGGTGGGATGATCCACGCGCTCCGCGTGCTGGCGATGCAGCCGCGAGACGGACCAGACGTCCTTGGGGTTATAGCCGAGCTCCAGCCACCTGCTACCTTCGAATATTTTCCGCGAACGCGCCTTCTTCGTGGCGGCATCATACGGGATGCGGACAGGATCGAGATCGAAGTAGTAATTCTTCGACACCGCGAAGAAACCGATGTTGTCGTGCACCGAGGTAAAGCGGCGCGTCGTGCCACCCATGCTGGGTACGCGACGATCCCAGACGATCTCGTTGATCATCGTGAGTTTCGACTTGAGATAGACGAAGATCTCGGGCGCGTACTGCCACGTGCAGAACACGTAGAGCGAGCCCGTGGGCTTGAGCTTCGGAATCGCCAGGTCGAGCCATTCATACGTCCAGGCGAGGAAGTTCTCGCCCGAGCGCATGTCGGAGTCGTTGCCATAGTCCTTGCCGAGCCCATAGGGCGGGTCGGCGACGATCAGATCGATCGAGGCGTCGGGCAGGTTGGCTGCATCGGTCAGAAAATCGCGGTTCAGGAGCCGGATGGTCTCCGGCACCGTGGCGAGTATGGGTAACTCGGCGGCCGCGTTGGCGACCGCCTCTGCGGCCTCCAGAGCAGCCGCTTCGGCGTTCACCTCGCCCACGGGCGCCGGCATCTGCGGCTCGTCGAACTCGTCACGCATCGCTTGTGTCGCTCCGGGCGCTCAGAACTGGATGCCCGATCGCTCAGCGACCGTGTGCATGTCCTTGTCGCCGCGGCCCGACAGGTTCACCAGCAGGATTTTCTCCTTCGGCAACGTCGGTGCGAGCTTCGCCGCGTACGCGAGCGCGTGGCTCGATTCGAGCGCGGGAATGATGCCTTCGATGCGGCAGCAGTCGTGGAAGCCCTTGAGCGCTTCCTCGTCGTCGATGGTGACATACAGCGCGCGGCCGCTGTCCTTAAGCCACGCGTGCTCAGGACCGACGCCCGGGTAGTCGAGGCCCGCCGAAACCGAATGCGTCTCGATGATCTGCCCGTTCTCGTCTTGCAGCAGGTACGTGCGGTTGCCGTGCAGCACGCCCACGGTGCCCGCCGCGAGCGAGGCGGCGTGACGGCCCGTGTCCATGCCGTCGCCGGCAGGCTCGACGCCAATCAACTGCACCGAAGTGTCGTCGATATACGGGTAAAAGATCCCCATCGCGTTCGATCCGCCGCCCACGCAGGCGATCACGGAGTCGGGCTGGCGGCCCGTCATTTCGGGCATCTGCACGCGGCATTCGTCCCCGATCACGCGCTGGAAGTCGCGCACCATCATCGGGTACGGGTGCGGGCCCGCCACGGTACCGATGATGTAGAAGGTGTTTTCGACGTTGGTGACCCAGTCGCGCATGGCTTCGTTGAGCGCGTCCTTGAGCGTACGCGAGCCCGACTCGACCGGCACCACAGTGGCGCCCAGCAGCTTCATGCGATAGACGTTGGCGGCCTGACGGCGCACGTCCTCGGCGCCCATATAGACCACGCACTCCATGCCGAAGCGCGCCGCGATCGTTGCCGTTGCCACGCCGTGCTGGCCTGCACCGGTTTCGGCGATCACGCGCGGCTTGCCCATGCGCCTGGCGAGCAGCGCCTGGCCGATCACGTTGTTCACCTTGTGCGCGCCGGTGTGATTCAGGTCTTCGCGCTTGAGATAGATCTGCGCGCCGCCCAGCAGCTCGCTCCACCGCTGTGCGTGATAAATCGGCGACGGACGGCCGACAAAATGCTTCAACTCGCGCTCATATTCGGCACGGAAGTCGGGATCGTCCTTGAATTTCGCGTAGGCGTCGCGCAGTTCGTCGATCGCCTGCATGAGGGTTTCGGCAGCGAATACGCCACCATAAGGGCCGAAGTGGCCGCGTTCATCTGGCAAATTGTACATAAGTCACTCGCTCGGCCGGGCTTGGAAGGACCCGCGTTGCGCGGGCCGTCCCGGCCAAAGGGGCATGCGCCCCGGATTTCATCCCGCGTCCGCTTCGCGCACCGCGCGTACGAACGCCGCCATGCGGGCGTGATCCTTCACGCCCTTTGCGCCCGGCACTTCGATGCCACTGGAGACATCGACAGCGAACGGACGCACCTGGCGTATCGCATCACTGACGTTTTGCGCGTTCAAGCCACCACTCAAAACGGCCCGACGCGCGAGCCCTGCGGGAATAAGTGACCAATCGAAGACCTTTCCGCCGCCGCCGTAACCTTCGACATGGGTGTCGAACAACAGGCCGCTGGCTGATGAATAACGATTAGCCGATTCTACCAAATCGGCCTGCCGAGTATCGGCCGCGACTCGCAGCGCGCGCAACCAGGGCAAACCGGCAACGGAAGCCAGCGACTCGCACTGCTCGGGCGTTTCGTCGCCGTGGAACTGCAGCATGGTGAGCGAGACATTGCTGGCCACTTCGCTCATCCACTGCGGCGTGGCGTTCACGAAGAGGCCCACGACCGAGACGAACGGCGGCAGGTCGCGTGTGAGCTCGACCGCCTGCGCCACGCTCACCGAACGCGGGCTCGGCGGATAGAACACGAAACCGACGGCGTCGGCGCCCAGGTCGATGGCGTGCGCAACCGCCTCGGGCGTCGAAAGTCCGCACAGCTTGATGCGGGTGCGGTGCGCGGGGGCGGGTTGCTCGGCTGACGTCATGGTTCTGGATGCGGTGTTGGTCTCGATGCTTCAATCGCAACGTGATTGACTGGGGCGATTTGCGGTGCGGGCCGCTTCAGGCACGGCCTTCGGGCGCGTCGCTCCAGATCGCGCTCCACGGCACGCTCGCAGTATGCGGCGCGGGTACCGCGAACTCATCAGGATAGCCTACCTGGGCGAGATAGAGGCCATCGGGCATGAAGGTCGGCGCGGCGACGGTGCGGTCGCGGCCCGCCAGCACCTCGGCCATCCACGCGGCCGGATAGCGCCCTCGCCCCACGGCCACGAGGCAACCCATGAGGTTGCGCACCATATGGTGCAGGAACGCGTTGGCGCGAAAGCGGAAGTGGATGAAGTCGCCCTGCGGCCGGATGTCGATCTGGTACAGATGCTTGACCGGCGTCTTCGCCTGGCATTCCGACGAGCGGAACGACGAAAAATCGTGCTCGCCGATGAGGCATGCCGCCGCCTCCCGCATGGCATCGACGTCGAGCGACGCATGGATCCAGCCCGCGCGGGCCGCCAGCATCGGCGATCGCACCGGGTTCACGTAGAGCACGTAGTAGTAGGTGCGCTCGAACGCCGCGAAGCGCGCGTGGAATGCGTCGGGCATCGGCTTGGCCCACTGCACCGCCACCGTGGAGGGCAGGAACGCGTTGGTGCCGCGCACCCAGGAGAACGGAGTGCGGTCGAGGTCGGTGTCGAAGTGCACCACCTGGCCGAGGCCGTGCACGCCGGTGTCGGTGCGGCCCGCGACGATGGTGGACAGCGGCACGGTGGCGAACTCGCGCAGTGCGCGTTCGAGCGCGTCCTGCACCGTCTTGCCGTGCGGCTGCGACTGCCAGCCGCAGAACGCGGCGCCGTCGTACTGGATTCCTAGCGCGATACGCATACGGCTTGCAGCAGCGTCACGAAAGCGGAGCGAGCGTCGACAGCAGCGCCTGCGCGTCGCTGCGCGTGGCGGGGTCGTTCGACTCGATCACTTCGTTGATGAGCGAGCGGGCGCCGGACACGTCGCCAAGCGCGATGTACTCGTGCGCGAGGTCGAGCTTGTTGCGCGCGATGCGCGCGAGCTGCTCGGGTGTGAAGACCGGCAGCGGCTCGGCCGAATCGGGCGGCAGGTTCAGGTCGAAGTCGAGCGTGAGCGCACCAAAGCGCGGCGCGCCGAGGCCCGCGAGCGCGCCTGCGCCCGCCGTACCCGCTTCGATGGCCTGGCCCGCCAGCGGCGGAGGCGGGTCGAAGAACGGCGAAGAAAGACGCGCCGACGCCTCGGGTGTGGCGGCCGGCTCGGTCGAGAGCGGCGCCGTGGGCATGACCGGCTCCCCGATACGCGGCGGCAGGGGCAGGTCGAGGCCACCCAGCGCGTCTACTGCATCTTGCGGGAACGCGATCGGGACTTCGGCGTAGCTCATGTCCTCCGCGGTGACTGCGGGTACTGACGGGATTTCAGGTGCGGTAAGCGGCGAGGGCGGGCGCTCGAAGGCTTCGGTGATGGGCGGTGTCGCGACGGGCGGTTCTGCCTGCGGCGCCTGCGCGGCTTGCTGCGGTTGCGCGGCTTGCGGTGCGCCGTCGCCGAAGTCGAGCGCGAGATCGGGCGTAGCAGGCTTTTGGGCGTGCGCCGGTTCCTCCAGCGTGCGCGCCAGCGCTTCGGCGTCTTCGGCTGTGCGCTGCGCGCCGAGACTTTCGGGCGGCAGCGCATCCGCGCCCAACTCCGCCGCTGCGGCGAGGCTGGCCGCGTTGGTCGCGTCGGCAAGCGTCTGCGGCTCCGCCGGTTCGACGTCGTGCGGCAGTTCGGGGGCCGCGTGAGCTTCCTGCGCTGCCGAAGGCGCTTGCGCAGGGGCCGGGTGCAGTGTGTCGGTGAGCGTCGGCGGCAGCGCTTCGTCGTGTTCGAGCGGCGCGGCAGTCACGGCTGGGGTGGGCACCGGCGTGATCGCGACTTCGTTCGCAGCGGGTTCAGCCGGCGCAACCGGCGCAACCGGCGGCACAAACTCCGCTTCCTCGAGAGGCGCGACTTCGTTCACGCCCGGCTCATCCCCGGCGCGCGAAATCGGCTCGTGCAACACCAGCGGCTCGTCGGCCACAGGCGCGGCGGCAACGGCGGCAGCAGCCGACCCAGACGGTGTCGGCTCGTGCGCTTCGGGCGAAACCGCAGGCGCCTGCTTAGCCGGTTTCTTGCGTTTGCGCGTAAGCAGGCGCACGAACAACGCCAGCAGCGCGACGACGATCGCCGCCACGGCACCCATGGCGATCGGCGAGACTTCCGGTTGACCGCCGGCCGGGCCGGCGTTCGCCGCACCGTTCTGCACAGGCGCGCCGCCTTGGGTAGCAGGCGCACCCGCGGACGCGCCGCCCGCCGTTTGCGCCGGCTTGCCGATGCCGTGCTGCTGCAACGCCATCAGCACGCGGTTCTTCAGTGCGAGGAGCTGCTGCAGGCTGGAGACGGTCACGGGCGCCTTCGCGCCTTGTGCCGATGCGCCGCTGGCCGGGGCCTGCTGAACCGCACCGCTCCATACGTGCGAGTCGCTGCCCGCCGACGCCGGCGCCGCGGCGCTGGCGCCCATGGCAGCGGCACCAGAAGCGCCTGGCGCCGGCGCTTCGGGGCCGCTCGCTGCGACTGCCGAGGCAGTCCCCGCAGTCGTCGCGGCAGCACTTGCCGAACTCGCGCCGCCCGTTGTGGCAGCAGCCGCCGACGATGCAGCCGCTACCGCCTCGGCAGCGCCGCTCGAAGCAGCGGCCGGGGTGCTGGCAGGTGCAGCAGGTGCGGCCGCCGTGGCGGCAGCGCTGGCGGCAGCCGAAGCTGCAGCCCCACCCGATGCCGCCGTCATGCCCTGCGGCGCACTCGAAACGTCCGGCGTGGCCGGCACGTTCAGCGTCGCACCCACGCGCATGCGGCTGGGATCCTGCTTGATGAACGCACTGGGGTTCGCATCGAAGAGCGCGTGGCTCATGCGTGCGAGCGTGCCCTTGTCGTGCGACTGCGTGAGGTCGACGGCCACGTCATGCAACGACTGGCCGGGACGAACGGTGTATTGCCCCGCGATGCTCACCGCCGCCGCGGCGGACGATGCAGCACTGGGGGCACTGGCACCTGCCGCGCCTTGCGCCGCACTCGCGCCGCCCTGCGCAGCGGCGAGGCCGCAGAACAGGAAGCTCGCCGCCGCCACGGTGGCGCGGATGGCGCGCCGCCCTTGGGCGCGCTTCGCGCGAGGCGCGGCGGAAACAGAATCAAATCGAACGATCATCAGTTGCCCTGGCATACCGCTCTTGCGGCTGTCGATCAAATAGGTGTGTGCTTCGGGGCGATTGCATCGATGCATGCAATAAAAAGCATGCAATAAAAAAGCGCCGCGACTGGCGCGGCGCTTTTCACCCTGTCTACGCGTCATTAGCCGCGTAGTTTAATTCATTCACTTGTCGAGCAGAATGCGCAGCATGCGGCGCAGCGGTTCAGCCGCGCCCCACAGCAGCTGGTCGCCCACCGTGAAGGCCGACAGATACTCGCCGCCCATGGCCAGCTTGCGCAGACGGCCAACCGGCACCGACAGCGTGCCCGTCACCACGGCCGGCGACAGATCGCGCATCGACGCCTCGCGCTGATTCGGCACGACCTTGACCCAGTCGTTGGCCGAAGCGAGGATGCCGTCGATCTCGTCGAGCGGCACGTCCTTCTTCAGCTTGATCGTGAGCGCCTGCGAGTGGCAGCGCATCGCGCCGATACGCACGCACAGGCCGTCGACCGGAATCGAGCCCGGCTGGCCCATGGCCGGCTTGCCGAGAATCTTGTTGGTTTCCGCGCCGCCCTTCCACTCTTCCTTCGACATGCCGTTGCCGAGATCCTTGTCGATCCACGGAATCAGCGAGCCCGCGAGCGGCACGCCGAAGTGTTCGGTCGGCATGGCGTCGCTGTTCATGGTGGCCAGCACCTTGCGGTCGATGTCGAGGATCGCCGACGACGGATTCGCCAGATCGCCCGCAACCGATGCGTTGAGCGCGCCCATCTGCGAGAGCAGTTCGCGCATGTTCTGCGCGCCCGCGCCCGAAGCGGCCTGGTACGTCATGGCCGTCATCCAGTCGACGAGGTTCTCGCGGAACAGGCCGCCCAGCGCCATCAGCATGAGGCTGACCGTGCAGTTGCCGCCGACGAAGTCCTTCTGACCCTTGACCAGCGCATCCTTGATGACATCGAGGTTGACCGGGTCGAGGATGATGACGGCGTCGTCCTTCATGCGCAGCGCCGAGGCCGCGTCGATCCAGTAGCCGTTCCAGCCTGCCGCGCGCAGCTTCGGATACACCTCGTTGGTGTAGTCGCCGCCTTGGGCAGTGATGATGATGTCGCACTTCTTGAGCTCGTCGACGCTGTTCGCGTCCTTGAGCTTCGTCTCGTTTTTGGCGAACGACGGAGCCGCGCCGCCTGCGTTGCTGGTGCTGAAAAACACCGGTTCGATCAGGTCGAAATCGCGTTCTTCCTGCATGCGCTGCATCAGCACGCTGCCGACCATGCCGCGCCAACCTACGAGACCTACGTTCATGACTAACCCTTGAGATGGACACTTCCCCGCTTCGCTCGCCCGGCGTGGCCGCGCGGGGAAGATGAGCGGGCACGACGAGCGATCAACGAATGGTGATCGTTTTGATAATCGTCGTTTTCGTGGTGATGGCGAGCGAAATCGCACGGGCTTTCATGCCGTGGATGTTCGTAACAGTCGTGATCTGGGAGATCTTCGCCATCGAAGCAATATACACGAAACAGTTAATTTGCGCGGAAAAACCATGCTTTCCGCTATTTGGACGCCCGTTCAGGCGCGCGAAACAAAAAAGGGCACGCCTGAAACGGCATGCCCTTCGTGCGACTTTACAGCGCTGCGATCACCGCATCGCCCATTGCCACCGTGCCGACCTGCTTGCAGTCCGGCGTGATGATGTCGGCGGTGCGATAGCCTTGTTCCAGCACCTTCTTCACCGCGCTCTCGATGCGGTCCGCCTGTTCCGGGCGGCCCAGCGAGTAACGCAGCATCATGGCAGCCGAAAGGATCGTGGCGAGCGGGTTGGCGATGCCCTTGCCCGCGATATCCGGTGCCGAACCGTGCGACGGCTCGTACAGACCCTTGTTGTTCTTGTCGAGCGAGGCCGAGGGCAGCATGCCGATCGAGCCCGTGAGCATCGCGGCTTCGTCCGAGAGAATGTCGCCGAACATGTTGCCGGTCACCACCACGTCGAACGCCTTCGGCGCCTTCACGAGCTGCATGGCCGCGTTGTCGACGTACATGTGCGACAGCTCGACGTCCGGATATTCCTTCGAGACATCGATCATGATGTCCTTCCAGAACTGCGACGTTTCGAGCACGTTGGCCTTGTCGACAGAAGTGAGCTTCTTCTGGCGCTTTTGCGCGGCCTGGAACGCCACGTGAGCGATGCGGCGCACTTCGGGCTCTGCATAGCGCATCGTGTCGAAGCCTTCGCGCGCGCCCTTGAAGTTGCCGTCCGGCGCTTCGCGCGTACCGCGCGGCTGGCCGAAATAGATGTCGCCGTTCAGTTCGCGCACGATGAGGATGTCGAGGCCCGAAACGATTTCCGGCTTCAGCGACGACGCTCCCGTGAGCTGCGGATAGCAGATCGCCGGGCGGAAGTTCGCGAACAGTTCCAGATGCTTGCGCAGGCCGAGAATGGCCTGCTCGGGACGCAGCGCGCGCTCGAGCTTGTCGTACTTCCAGTCGCCCACGGCGCCGAACAGGATCGCGTCGGCCGACTTCGCCAGCGCGAGCGTTGCCTCGGGCAGCGGATGGCCGCTAGCCTCGTAGCCCGCGCCGCCAACCGGCGCCTCTTCCAGCTCGAACTTTTCGCCGAGTGCATTGAGCACCTTGACGGCTTCCTTGACGATCTCGGGACCGATGCCGTCGCCCGGCAGCACTGCAATCTTCATCCTGTGATTCCTCGCTGTTTGTTCAGTGTGCGTATGTGCAGTTATCAGAGCACGCGGTTGTTCAGCCACGGCTGGCGCGCGAGGCGCTCGGCTTCGTACTGGCGGATCTTGTCGGCGTGACGCAGCGTGAGGCCGATGTCGTCGAAGCCGTTCAGCAGACAGTAGCGGCGGAACGCGGCCACTTCGAACGGATATTCCTTCGAGCCGTCCGTCGTGCGCACGACCTGCTTGTCCAGATCGACCGTGAGCTGGAAACCGTTGAACGCGTACGTCTCGTTGAACAGGTGATCCACATCCGCTTCGGAAAGCACGATCGGCAGCAGGCCGTTCTTGAAGCAGTTGTTATAGAAGATGTCCGCGAAGCTCGGCGCGATGATCGCGCGGAAGCCGTACTGGTCGAGCGCCCACGGCGCGTGTTCGCGCGAGCTGCCGCAGCCGAAGTTCTTGCGCGTGAGCAGCACCGAGGCGCCCTGATAACGCGGCTGGTTCAGCACGAAGTCCGGGTTGAGCGGGCGCTTCGAGTTGTCCTGGCCAGGCTCGCCGTGATCGAGGTAACGCCATTCGTCGAAGGCGTTCGGGCCGAAGCCGGTGCGCTTGATCGACTTGAGGAACTGCTTGGGAATGATCGCGTCGGTATCGACATTCTCGCGATCGAGCGGCGCCACGACGCCGGTGTGTACGATGAATTTTTCCATGATCCGTGTAGCCTCTGCTCAGCCCAGCTTGCGAATGTCGACGAAATGGCCTTCGATTGCCGCGGCGGCTGCCATGGCCGGGCTCACGAGGTGCGTGCGACCGCCCGCGCCCTGACGGCCTTCGAAGTTGCGGTTCGACGTGGACGCGCAGCGCTCGCCCGGCTCCAGCCGGTCGGCGTTCATCGCGAGACACATCGAGCAGCCCGGCTCGCGCCATTCGAAACCGGCTTCGGTGAACACCTTGTCGAGGCCTTCGCGCTCGGCTTGCGCCTTCACGAGACCCGAGCCCGGCACGACCATCGCGAGGCGGATGTTCGGCGCCACGCGGCGGCCGAGCTTCTTCACGACGTAAGCGGCGGAGCGCAGGTCTTCGATGCGTGCGTTCGTGCACGAGCCGATGAAAATCTTGTCCGGCTTGATCGACTCGATCGGCGTATTCGGTTCGAGCGCCATGTACTGCAGCGCGCGTTCCATCGCGTCGCGCTTGACGGGGTCCTTCTCGCGCTCGGGGTCCGGCACACGGCTGTCGACTGCCGTGACCATTTCCGGCGACGTGCCCCACGTGACCTGCGGCACGATGTCGGCCGCGCTCAGTTCGACCACGCGGTCGAAATGCGCGCCTTCGTCGGTGCGGAAGTTCTTCCAGTACTCGACGGCCTGATCCCACTCCGCGCCTTGCGGCGAGTACGGACGGCCCTTGAGGTATTCGATCGTGGTGTCGTCCACGGCGACCATGCCGGCGCGCGCGCCGCCTTCGATCGCCATGTTGCACACGGTCATGCGGCCTTCCATCGTGAGGCTGCGGATCATCGAGCCGCCGAACTCCATGGCGTAGCCCGTGCCGCCCGCCGTGCCGATCTTGCCGATGATGGCGAGCACGATGTCCTTTGCGGTGCAACCGCGCGGCAGCTGGCCCTCGACCTTCACGAGCATGTTCTTGCTCTTCTTTTGCAGGAGCGTTTGCGTGGCCAGCACGTGCTCGACTTCAGACGTGCCAATGCCGTGCGCGAGCGCACCGAACGCGCCGTGCGTGGACGTGTGCGAGTCGCCGCAGACGATGGTCATGCCGGGCAGCGTTGCGCCCTGTTCCGGACCGACGATGTGCACGATGCCCTGGCGCTGGTCGGCCATCTTGAATTGCGTGATGCCGAAGGCGTCGCAGTTCGAATCGAGCGTGTCCACCTGCAGCTTCGAGACCGGATCGGCAATGCCGTGGCTGCGATCCGTGGTCGGCACGTTGTGGTCGGAAACGGCCAGATTCGCGCTGATGCGCCACACCGGGCGCTCGTGCAGTTTCAGGCCTTCGAAAGCCTGCGGACTGGTGACTTCGTGCAACAGATGACGGTCGATGTAGAGAATCGTCGTGCCATCGTCTTCCGTGTGGACCACATGGGTGTCCCACAATTTGTCGTAGAGCGTCTTTGCCATGATGTGCGGGGAAATGTTTGACTGCGGGGCAATACAGTGTGAATCGATTATGCCACGCGAAACCCGCTCACCACAGGATCCCTTCCGAAAAAAAGCGATAAAAAACAGGGAGTTGGGTGGTAGTCGCGATACCTGTATCAGCGTTACCCGGCGCGCGCGTCGTCGGCGCGCAGGGGCGCCACGCCGTAGCGGGCGCCGCTCGGCCGTGCGTCAAAAGGGTTCGGGGATACAAAAAGAGGATGCGCCGGCCCGACCACGACCGGCGCAAGTTGGTGACCGCTGTGAGAACGGTGCAACATGGGCTTCGGGTTCCGCGACACAGGGGGGCCGCATCGCCGAGGTCCATAGCTGTCTAACGGCAAATCGGCGCCAAGGTTTAATCGGGTGATTGCGGCGCTCCAGAACGGTGCGTGGAGCTTTCGCAATTCAATTAGGTTTCCTGATTATCAAGACTCGTTTCACGCTTTCGACGGCCATCGCCACCGGGGGGCGCGGCGAGTCGCCGGGGCGGACGCCGCCCGGTCATGGACAAGCCAGGCACGAGGTTTGCTCGACGAGCCCGGCCGCGCGGAGTTCCATTGTGAGTGCGTCGCACTCAACGAACGACGCCGCGGCTCACCAGGCAAACCCGGAGGCTTCATGCCACTCGCAATCCGCACTGCGCAACAACGAAAAAACAGAATAAAACCATCGGCGCCGCGCCGCTCGCGGGCCACGCAGCGTGTGTCTCTCGCCGCTGCGGCATGCGCTCTCGCCGCGCTCGCCCCGCGTGCCGAGGCGCAGACCCCCTCGCCGCTCGGCGAATGGCAATATTCCGCGGGCATTCCGCTGGAAAAGATGTTTCAGCCGAACCGTCCCGACTTCGAGGCGCGGCTCGGCGTGGGCGCCACCTTCGAACCGCGCTACGACGGCTCGGACCGCTATCACACGCTGGTCGGGCCGAGCATCGATCTGCGCTACAAGGACATCCTGTTCGGTTCGACGGGCGAAGGCTTCGGCGTCAACGTTCTGCAGGGCCCGAACTGGCGCGTGAGCGTCGCCGGGGCCTACGACCTCGGACGTCGCGGCCAGGACGACCCGACGCGGCTGCACGGCATGGGCAACATCAACCCGGCGCCCGAATTGAAGATCGCCGGCGAGTACGTGATTTCGAAGGACTTTCCGCTCGTGTTCCGCACCGCCTTCACGCGCAGTTTCGGCGGTTCGAACGGCTGGACCGCGGATCTCGGCGCCTATATGCCGCTGCCCGGCAGCAACCAGAACTTCTACTGGTTCGCCGGCCCCTCGGTCACATTCGCCGACTCGAACTACATGCAGAGCTGGTTTGGCGTGACGCCGCAGCAGGCGGCCGCGTCGGGTTACCGTCAGTACGACGCGAGCGCGGGCCTCAAGTCGGCCGGCTTCGGCATCACGATGGTCTACTTCGTCAACAAACATTGGTTCGTGAGCGCGGACGGCGCCATCAAGCGCCTGCTCGGCAGCGCCTCGCACAGCCCGATCATCCAGTCGAAGACGGGCGGCGTTTGCGACGTCTCGATCAATTACCAGTTCTAGCGTGGCCGGCCGCCTGACCGGCGTCGGGCCGGCGCGCTCCTCATTCTTCGCTCATTTTGCTCTGTCAGGATGGTTTCCATCGAGGCCGCGTTGCCCTTCAGAAGACGGCACGGGCCTCGATGACCTGTCACTCATCACGGAGCGCATCATGAAATGCCCCAACTGCCCTGACGTCACCCTCTCGCTCACTGAGCGTCAGGGCGTCGAACTCGACTACTGCCCGCAGTGTCGCGGCGTCTGGCTCGATCGCGGCGAACTCGACAAGCTGATCGAACGCAGCGGCAACCGGCACTATCGCAACGAAGGCGATGCACAGGCATTCCGCCAGCACGGCTCGAAGCACAGCGCGCAACACGGCGACTATGCCCCGCGCCGCGCTCACGAAAGCTACCGCGGCAACAGCCACCGTCGCAAGTCGTGGCTGCAGGACATCTTCGACTGAGCCGCTGCTGCGCCTGCCGTTTTATCGACATCACGTTTGAAGAGGATTCCTGACCATGCGTACCTATACCTGCAACAGCCCGCAAGCCGCGGGCCGGATCGTCGCCGTCGCGCTGCTCGCAGACGGCCACCTGAGCAGCGAGGAGCTTGCAGCCGTCCATCGCGCGCGCCTGGCCGACCGGCTCGGCCTTGCGCCCGGCGAATTCGGCGACATACTCAAGGGCCTCTGCGAAGACTTGCAGACCACTTCGCACCTGAACTGGAGCGATGCGTGCAAGCTCGACTCCGACGTGATGCAGCAGGTGATGCGCGAGCTCGACGATCCCGCGCTGCGTGCCGAAGTGCTGAATCTGTGCCATGTGGCCGTGTATTCGGACCGGCACGTGGCCGAAAGCGAAGTCGCGCTGCTCGCCTCGCTTAGCCGTGCGTGGCAGAAGGAACCCTGGCAGCGCCTGCTGGCGTAAGTTCGAGCGCGATGCGTGACCTTCCCCCGCGCATCGCGCCACGCGGCGAGCCCCGCGCCCGCCGCGGTTTTTACAGCGCGCAGCTTTTTGCGCGCTTTTTTCTTCGATTGCGCCGACGCTCACACGCACACGGCCCAGCCGAGCCCGCGCACATTGCGGATCACCGCGTGGCCGAACTTGCGGCGCACGCTGTAGATTACGGCGTCGACCGCGTTGCTTTCCACTTCCTCACCCCAGCCATAGAGCCGCTCCTCGATTTGCTGTCGCGACAGGATCGCGCCCGGCCGCTCGAGCAACGCGAGCATGAGCGCGTATTCGCGCGCCGAGAGATCGTCGGACTGACCGTCGAACGTGAGGCGGCGCGCGTTCATGTCGAGTGTGACGCGGCCGCTGCCCATGGTCGGCGAGGCAAAGCCCGACTTGCGTCGCACCACGGCGCGGATGCGCGCGAGCAGCTCCTTGCTCTCGAATGGCTTCACGAGATAGTCGTCGGCGCCGAGATCGAGGCCTTCCACGCGCGTGTCCACGTCGTCGCGCGCGGTGATAATGAGCACGGGCGTGGCGTCCTGCGACTCGCGCAGCGTGCGCAGCACGTCGAGCCCGCTCATATCGCCGAGACCGAGGTCGAGCAGCACCGCCGTATACGAGCCGTCGCGAATGGCGTCGCGACCGCTCTCGCCCGTGCGCACCCAGTCGACGCTGTATGACGCGTCCTTCAACGCGCGCAGCAGCGCTGGGCCGATCAGCAGATCGTCTTCGATCAGCAGAATGCGCATCGTGTCCGTCCCTTGTTTCGCATGCTTCCCCGGATTTTGCCTGACCTGTGCTCGCTAGATCGACGCGGTGCTCACGCGCGCGGCAATTCGATACGCGCGACGATTCCGCTTTGCCCATCGCGCCGGTTCGCGAGCGTCACGCACCCGCGATAGCTGCGCGCTACCGCCTGCGCGATGGCGAGACCAAGGCCGCTGCCGTGCGAGTCGTGCTTACCACGCGGGTCACCCCGATGACCACCCGCGCGAAAAAACCGGTCGAACACGCGCGGCAAATCGGCCTCGGCGATGCCGGGTCCGTTGTCGATCACGTCGATGACGACACTTTTGTCCTCGCGGCGCACCGCCACGTCCACGTTCGCGCCTGCGTGGCTATAGCGAATCGCGTTGTCCACGAGGTTGCGCACGAGCACGCGCATGTCTGTTTCGGTTGCGCGCACCGTCACGTCGTCGAGGCGCGTCACGCCCAGATCGACGCCGCGCGCGTCGGCGAGCGGCAGCAGGTCGGCCAGCACGTCAGTGACGACTTGCGCGAGCGGCACCTCCGCCAGCACGCGTTGCGTGCTGCCGATTTCGGCGCGCGCGAGACCGAGCAGTTGCGAAACGAGCGCCCCGGTGCGCACGATGCCGCGGCGCAGTTCCTCGAAGCGCTCCGGGTACTGTTCGGGCGGCGCGTTGTGCAGGTTGTCGATCTGCAACTGCATGGCGGAGATCGGCGAGCGCAGTTCGTGCGCGGCATCGGCGATGAACATGCGCTCGGCATTCACGAGCACGGAAAGGCGCTCGATCATACGATTGATCGACTCGACGAAGGGCCGCAGCTCGACGGGTGCCTGCCCCACTTCGAGCGGCTTGAGGTCGTGCAGATCGACCTTCGCCGCACGCCGACCGACGCGCTCCAGCGGCCGCAGTGAAACGCGCACCGTCACCGCGATCGTGAGCGCGAGCAGTGGCAGCAGCGCGAGTACCGGCAACAGGCTCCAGAACGCCACGCGCAAGGCGTTGCGATTGCGCATGCTGCGCGATTCGGCTACCTGAATGTATTCGTCGCCGGCGGCGAGTGCGAACACGTCCCATGACTCGCCGTCGTACTCGACCGACGAGAAGCCGCTTGGCGCGCGCGGCAGCGCGATACGCGCGTTGCTCGTGCGGCTCGGGACTTCGCCGTCGTCGGCGGACCAGATCTGCACGACGAAATTGTCGGCGGCGTCGCTGTCGCCGCGCGGCTCGATCGCGCGATGCGGCACGCCGGTCTGCACGTGCGCGGCAGCATCGCGCAGCGTCGTGTTGAACTCGGCGGCGAGACTGCGCACGACGAGGAAGGTGCCGAGCGCACCCAGCATGCCGACGAGGATCGCGAGCGTGCCGATCACAATGCTCAGGCGGCGATGCAGGGAATGCGCGGCAAAAAACATGGAGCGTCTCGGGTGGGAAGGCGCGCTCCATCATAAAGGATTCGCCGTGCGCAAATCAGGCCGTGCGGTGGGTTTCAGCGATGCGAGCCGCCATGCATGCCACCCGCCCCGCTCCAGACGCCGCCGTGACCACCGTGGAAACCGCCATGAAATCCGCCGTGCATGCCTGGCCCCGGATGCATATGTGGGCCGCCAGGAAAGACGTGATCCATGTGATGAAAGTGATGGAAGTGATCGACGAACACGAACGAGCCGCCCACGAACACCGGCGGCCACCAGCCGTACCATGGACCGGCGTACCAGGTCGTCGCGTCGGTCCATGCCACCGGGTAGACCAGCGTGCCGTCGTTACCCTGCACGATCTGCCAGGTGCCGTCGGGCTGCAGGCAGGCGAGACCGCTGATCACCTGCGGCGCGCCGTCGATCTCGGCAGTGCCGGTGACGGTGCGGCAGTCGGGCGGCGGGTAAGACGACGCGTCCGCGGGCTGCTGCGACGTGGCCGACGTCGTGCAGGCGCCCAGACAGGCCAGCGCCGTGAAGACGAGAAGTTTGCGCATGATGTCGCCCCTCTCGACGGACCGGCCTCGCAGCGCACGGGCTGTGCGCCTTGGCCGTGAAGACTCCATCGGTACGCCTGGCACGCAGCGCGTGAGCGGGCTCGCGCCGGCCGCGTGTCATCTGCAAAACGAGGGGCGCGGGGGCACTATTCCTTTGCGCCCGGCGCGAGCGGCCGTGCCCTGATTACGACTTGTATCCGCGGCGTGGTTCCGCTAACTGGCCGTGTCGCGTTTCATGCCTGCCACCGCTTGACGAACTCCCGGATATCGTCGTTCACACGGGTGGCGTGGTTGAAGTACATGCCGTGCGTGCCGCCCTCATAGACCTTCAGCGTCGCGTGTTCGAGCGCGGCCGCCGTGGGACGTCCGGTTATCTCGAGCGGCGCAGAGGCATCGCAGTCGCCGTGCAGCACGAGCGCCGGCACGTCGATCGCGGCCAGTTCGCGGCGAAAGTCGGTGACCATCTGCACGCGCGACAGCTGCGCCGCGCCGTACAGCGACGCGTTCAGCATCATGTCGGCCGTCCACTGAATGACCGCGTGCGATGTACCGGGGCTGAAGTAAGCCTCGGCGCGCCGCGAGATCCAGTCGGGAAACGACGTGAGCATCTCTTCGATGGACGCTTCGAAAAGACTCGCATCGAGCCCGCCAGGATTGTCAGCAGTCTTGAGCAAGCACGGCGTCGAAGCCGGCGAAAGCAGCACAATGCCTGCCACGCGGCGCGAGCCGTAGCGGCTCAAATAGCGCACGATCTCGCCGCTCGCGAACGAATGGCCGACCAGCGTGGCGCGTTCCAGACCTCGGGCGGCAAGGACAGCTTCGAGATCGTCGGCGAGCGTGTCGTAGTCGTAGCCGCGGCCCGGGTCGCTCGAGCGGCCATGCCCGCGGCGGTCGTAGGTCACGCAGCGAAACCCCGCGGCCGCGAGCGGCGCGCACTGGTAGTTCCACATGTCGGCGTTGAGCGTCCAGCCCGAGAGGAACACGAGCGGTGCGCCGTCGCCCCAGTCGCGATAGTGCAGCGCGGTATCGTCGTCGATGCGGATGTAGCCGGGTTGGCGGGCGTTGAGAGTTGCCATGGTCGTCGCTCCTTGCGGGTGGGGTGTGCCGATGAGCGACATCGTCGTCGATGCCGTGCGAGCTGACGATTACGTGGGAGGTAAAGGCCAGGCGTGAGCGCGCTGCGCGCAATCGCACCACGCTGGTGCTAGATTCGTCACACGTACTGCCTGGGAGACAAGCATGAGCAATATCTCGCCGCGTCCGGCCTTCGGGTCTGCCATCTACTATCGCGAGCCGTTCGCCGCGCTCGACTGGCTCGAAAAGGCGTTCGGCTTTACGCGCCAGTTCGTCGTCACGTCGCCGGACGGGAAGCTCGGTCACTCGGAAATGCGCTTTGGCGACGGCTACGTGATGATTTGCGGCGGCTGGGCCGGCATGCCCTACACGAGCCCCGCCGAACTGGAAGGCAAGAACACGCAGTCGGTCCACGTGCAGCTGAAAAGCGGCCTCGACGCGCATTGCGAACGCGCCCGCGCCGCCGGGGCAAAGATCATCCGCGAGCCGGCGGACCAGTTCTACGGCGACCGCGTCTATGTGGCGTGCGACCCCGAAGGCCACGTATGGAGCTTCGGCGAGACGGTGCGCGAGGTCACGCGCGAGGAGGCGGAAGCGGCGAGCGGGCTGAAGATCGACGGCTGGATTTGAGCGCGGCCGCGGCCTCAAATAGAAAACGCCCCGATGGGCGATAACCCGTCGGGGCGTTTGCATGAGAGCTCGCACGCGGCGCGCCATCGAGCGCGCGGCGTGGCAAAGCGAAACTGCTTAGCGTTGCGAGATCGGCTTCGCTTCGCGCGGCGTTTCGCCGATGAACAGCTGACGCGGACGGCCGATCTTCTGCTCGGGGTCGGCGATCATTTCGTTCCACTGCGCAATCCAGCCCACCGTACGTGCCATCGCGAAGATACACGTGAACATCGAGGTCGGGATGCCCAGTGCGCGCTGCACGATGCCCGAGTAGAAGTCGACGTTCGGGTACAGCTTGCGCGACACGAAGTATTCGTCTTCCAGCGCGATCTTTTCGAGCTGCATGGCGAGCTTGAAGAGCGGATCGTCGTGCAGGCCCAGTTCGTTGAGCACTTCGTAGCACGTTTCGCGCATGAGCTTCGCACGCGGATCGTAGTTCTTGTACACGCGGTGGCCGAAGCCCATCAGCTTCACGCCCGAGTTCTTGTCCTTCACCTGCTTGATGAACTCAGGAATCTTGTCCGGCGAGCCGATTTCTTCCAGCATGTTCAGTGCGGCTTCGTTCGCACCACCGTGCGCCGGGCCCCACAGACAGGCGATACCCGCAGCGATACACGCGAACGGATTCGCACCCGACGAACCGGCCAGACGTACGGTAGACGTCGAAGCGTTCTGCTCGTGGTCGGCGTGCAGGATGAGGATACGGTCGAGGGCGCGCACGAGCACGTCGTTGACCTTGTACTCTTCGCACGGGTTCGAGAACATCATGCGCATGAAGTTCGCGCTGTACGACAGATTGTTCTGCGGATACACGAACGGCTGGCCGATCGAGTACTTGTACGCCATGGCGACGAGCGTCGGCAGCTTCGCGATCATACGGATCGCCGAAACTTCACGATGCTTCGGGTTATTGATGTCGAGCGAGTCGTGATAGAACGCCGACAGCGCGCCGACTGCGGCGACCAGAATCGCCATCGGGTGCGCGTCGCGACGGAAGCCGCGGAAGAAGAACTGCATTTGCTCGTGAACCATCGTGTGCTGCGTGACGGTCTTCACGAACTCTTCCTTCTGCGCCGCGTTCGGCAGTTCGCCGCGGTACAGCAGGTAGCAGGTTTCGAGGAAGTCGGCGTTTTGCGCGAGGTTGTCGATCGGGTAGCCGCGGTAAAGCAGCTCGCCCTTGTCCCCGTCGATGTACGTGATCGCCGAGTTGCACGACGCCGTCGACATGAAGCCCGGGTCATACGTGAACTTGCCGGTCTGACCGTACAGTTTGCGGATGTCGATCACATCCGGGCCCATCGTGCCCTTGTAGATCGGCAGTTCGACGCTCGGCGAATTGTCGCTGAACGATAGCGTGGCTTTTACATCAGACGGGGTCATAGCACATCCTCAATCGAAGATAAACACGGGATTCGATAGTTTTGTACGTCCGGCGCGGCGCCTCCATATGCCGCCGCGCTCAGACGTTCCGAAGCAGCTCCAGCACCCGCTTCACGTCCGGGTCGGCAAGGTCGCCTTCTGGTTCCTTGCGCGCGAGCAGCAAGTCCATCAGGTCGTTATCGCTCAGCTCGAGCAGGCGCGTGAGAGCGCCCACGTCGGCGTCGCTGAGTTCATGCTCATAGCGCTCGAAAAACCGCTCAAAAATCAGATCGTTTTCGAGCAGGCCGCGCCGCGCGCGCCAGCGAAGGCGCGCGCGACGATGGGGGTCAGACTGGTGCGATTCCATTTCAGAACAACAACATCAAACCGCGCGGCGGAACATCAGTTCCTTGATCTTGCCGATCGCCTTCGTCGGGTTCAGGCCCTTCGGGCAAACGTCGACGCAGTTCATGATCGTATGGCAGCGGAACAGACGGTACGGGTCCTCGAGGTTGTCGAGGCGCTCGCCGGTCGCTTCGTCGCGGCTGTCCGCGATGAAGCGGTAAGCCTGCAGCAGACCTGCCGGGCCGACGAACTTGTCCGGGTTCCACCAGAAGCTCGGGCACGAAGTCGAGCAGCTTGCGCACAGAATACACTCGTACAGGCCATCGAGTTCGTCACGCTGCTCAGGCGACTGCAGACGCTCCTTCTCGGGCGGCGGCGTGTCGTTGATCAGGTACGGCTTGATCGAGTGGTACTGGTTGAAGAACTGCGTGAAGTCGCAGATCAGGTCGCGCACGACGGGCAGGCCCGGCAGCGGACGCAGCACGATCTTCGCCGGCAGGTCGTTCAGGTTCGTGAGGCACGCGAGACCGTTCTTGCCGTTGATGTTCATGGCGTCCGAACCGCACACGCCTTCACGGCACGAACGGCGGAACGACAGCGTCTCGTCCAGTTCCTTGAGCTTGACCAGCGCGTCGAGCAGCATGCGCTCGTGCGTGATTTCCAGCTCGTACGTTTGCATGCGCGGCGCCGCGTCCTTGTCCGGGTCGTAGCGATAGACTTCAAAAATGCGTTTGGCCATTTCCAATTCCTTTTGACTGGCGTGTGCCTTAGAACGTACGCGCCTTCGGCGGCACGGACTCGACGGTCAGCGGTTGCATGTGGACCGGCTTGTAATCGAGTCGGTCGCCTTCGCTGAACCAGAGCGTATGGCGCAGCCAGTTTTCGTCGTCGCGGTGTTCGAAGTCGCTCTGTGCGTGTGCACCACGGCTTTCCTTACGGGCTTCAGCCGAAACCATCGTTGCGCGTGCAACTTCGATAAGGTTCGCCACTTCGAGCGCTTCCACGCGCGCCGTGTTGAACACCTTCGACTTGTCCTTCAGGTGAATGTGCTTCGCGCGCTCAGCGATCTCCGCGATGTCCTTCACGCCGTCTGCCAGCAGCTTCGACGTGCGGAACACGCCTGCGTGCTTCTGCATCGAGCCGCGGATGTCGTTCGCGACGCTTTGCGCGTACTCGCCCGAGGTCGACTTGTCGAGCTCGGCAAGGCGCGAGAGCGCGAAGTCGGCGGCGTCGGCCGGCAGCGGCTTGTGGTCCTTGAGCTCCTTGACGTGCTTGACGATGTGGTTGCCAGCCGCACGGCCGAACACCACGAGGTCGAGCAGCGAGTTCGTGCCGAGACGGTTTGCGCCGTGCACCGAGACGCACGAGCATTCGCCCACGGCGTAGAAGCCGTTGACGACTTCTTCGTGACCCTTGGGCGTGCCAACGACCTGGCCGTTGATGTTCGTCGGAATGCCGCCCATCTGGTAGTGGATGGTCGGCACGACCGGGATCGGCTCCTTGATACAGTCCACGTTCGCGAACTTGAGCGCGATTTCGCGGATCGACGGCAGACGCTTCATGATCGTCTCGGCGCCGATGTGCGAAAGGTCGAGCAGCACGTGGTCCTTGTGCGGACCCACGCCGCGGCCTTCCTTGATTTCCTGGTCCATCGAACGCGAAACGAAGTCGCGCGGCGCCAGGTCCTTCAGGGTCGGCGCGTAACGCTCCATGAAGCGCTCGCCGTTCGAGTTACGCAGAATGCCGCCTTCGCCGCGCACGCCTTCCGTGATCAGCACGCCCGCGCCGGCCACGCCGGTCGGGTGGAACTGCCAGAACTCCATGTCCTGCAGCGCGATGCCCGAACGGGCCGCCATGCCGAGGCCGTCACCGGTATTGATGAACGCGTTGGTCGATGCCGCGAAGATCCGGCCCGCGCCGCCCGTGGCGAACAGCGTGGTCTTGCCTTCGAGGATGTAGACGTCGCCCGTTTCCATTTCGAGCGCGGTCACGCCGAGCACGTCGCCGTCGGCGTCGCGGATCAGGTCGAGCGCCATCCATTCGACGAAGAACGTGGTCTTCGCCGCGACGTTCTGCTGGTACAGCGTGTGCAGCAGCGCGTGGCCGGTACGGTCAGCAGCAGCACAGGCGCGCTGAACCGGCTTCTCGCCGTAGTTGGCCGTGTGGCCGCCGAACGGGCGCTGGTAGATCGTGCCGTCGGCGTTACGGTCGAACGGCATGCCCATGTGTTCGAGCTCGTACACGGCGTTCGGCGCTTCACGGCACATGAACTCGATCGCGTCCTGGTCGCCGAGCCAGTCGGAACCCTTGATCGTGTCGTAGAAGTGGTAGTGCCAGTTGTCTTCGCTCATGTTGCCGAGCGAGGCGCCGATGCCGCCCTGTGCCGCCACCGTGTGCGAGCGCGTGGGGAATACCTTCGAGAGCACACAAACCGACAGGCCAGCGCGCGCGAGTTGCAGCGAAGCGCGCATCCCCGAGCCGCCAGCACCGACGATGACCACGTCGAACTTGCGACGCGGCAATGAATTCTTGATTGCAGCCATTCTTTTACACTCTCCAGAGAATCTGAGCGGCGTAGCCGAGGCTGCCCAGCAGCCATGCGATCGTGAGGACGTCCAGCGTGATGCGCAGGCCGACCGGCTTGATGTAGTCCATCCAGATGTCACGCACACCGACCCACGCGTGCAGGAACAGCGCGATCAGGGTGACGAACGTCGCGAGCTTCATCCACTGCGCGGCGAAGATCGAGGCCCAGCCGTCATACGAGAAGTCGTGCGCGCCGAAGAACAGCACGAGCAGCACGATCGTGTAGATCGCCATGATCACGGCGGTGGCGCGTTGCGCGATCCAGTCGCGAATGCCGTAGTGAGCGCCGACGACAAGGCGCTTCGGACCGATACCGTTATTAGCCGACATTTTTTAGAACGCTCCGAAGAGTTTTGCCGCAAAGGCGATCGTGAGGACCGTGGAGATGATCACGACGACGAGGGAGGTCGACTTGCCTTTTTCCTTGCTCACGAGGCCATGGTTGAAGTCCATGCACAGGTGACGCACGCCAGCGCAGAAGTGAAACAGGAACGCCCACCCGAGGACCAGCACGATGAGCTTGACGATGATATTGGAGAGGAAGCCCTTGAATACCTCGAAGCTAAGCTCCGAAGTGAGGCTCTGGTCCAACAGGAACAAGATGAAAGGCAGGAACAGGAACAACAACGCACCGCTGACGCGGTGGCCGATCGACACACGACCGGCCAGAGGCAGGCGGTATGCGAACAATATCTGCCCAAGCCCGATGTTCCGGTATTCCGGCCTCGGTTTTTTTGCGGCTTCTGCCATGCTAGACCCCTACTATGTGTTAACACTAATTCGCAATTTTAGCGCCTTTTCATATCGCGCTGCAGCGAAATCCACGTCGGGTACGGCTGGTGGTGCGCGCAAGCAAAGGCACTCTGGGGAAGGCTCCGCGCCTTTTGCGCGGTCGCCCGTCAACTCAAATCGTTCTGATAGTAGTACCCGGTTGTGACATACCATCCGCGGCGCACCTCGACCGGCCGGTCTCCATAGGTATAGGACACGCGCTCGACCGACAGCAAAGGAAAACCTGCGGGCACCTTGAGAAGATCGGCCACCGAGGGCTCCGCGGCCACGGCGCGGATCTTCTCGGTTGCACGAATCATGCGCGTGCCGAATTCCGCTTCGAACATGGCGTAGAGCGGGCCTTTGTACTCGGCGAGGCGCTCGCTCGTGAGCCCGCGGAACACCCCGCCGGGCAGCCAGATTTCGTCGAGCACGGTGCTCTCGCCGTCGAACTGCAAGAGACGACGGATCAGCACCACCGGGTCCGAGGGCTTGAGGTCGAGCTGCCGCGCGATCTCGGCCGAAGCGCGCAGGCGCCGGCACTCGAGCAGCTTGCTCACGTGCGGGTGCTCCGCGCCGTCATCGGCGAGTAATCTAAGAAAGCGAAACTGGGCGCGCTCTTCGTTGTGCGTTGCAACAAACGTGCCCTTGCCCTGGCGGCGCACCAGCAGATTGTCGGCAGCCAGCTCGTCGATCGCCTTGCGCACGGTCCCCTGGCTCACCTTGTAACGGGCGGCCAGTTCGACTTCGCTGGGGATGATTTCGCCGGGCTTCCATTCGCCGGACTCGAGGCTCTGGGTAATGAGCCCCTTGATCTGCTGGTACAGCGGACTGAAGGTCGGGGACGGCGGAACCGCGGGCGCAGACGCTTGAGCCCCGCTCTCGGGAGCGGTGGAATTCGCGTTGCTGGCCGGGTTTGCACTCATGGCGCGCATTTCAACATAAAGCCCCCTACGCATCAAGCATTTTGCCTGCAATAGTTATGTCTTATATAAGACATAAGATACTGTTGACTTTGACCCTGACGACTCCTACACTCCCGATCGAGCAAGGGTTTGCGGGCGGCCTGCATGCTAATTTCAGGACATGAAAACGGCATGACGAAGAGGCGCCGCCGGCTGCATCCACCTCGTGGCGAATGCGCCGCGAGCCGCCTTGCACGATGCTGTTCCCTCACGCAGTAAACGCAGTAAAGGTTTCGATCCGCCCAGCCGGCACGCGTGAGTCGTTGCGCGCCGCGCGTCTGTGGTAGAGCCCGAGCGAGCTGTTGCAGGAGTCGGCACACGCGAAGCGGCCAGCGTCTGGTGTCCCTCGAAGGGCGCCCCGTTCACCTCTTGCCATGTTGCACATGGTTACCGGCACGGCGGTCCGTGCCGGCGGCGCACGCTTCACGGCTTGTCGGTCATGGTCGTTCCAGTGAAGCGCGCACGCCGGCGATCAAGACCGCCTGTTTCACCTACGCTTCGTGTATCGCGCATATAGAATGGCGTTTTACCCTGGCGTCTAACGCATCTTCCTGGAGATTTTCAATGGCTAAGCCCGCAAAGCGCGTTGCCGTCACCGGCGCCGCAGGTCAGATCGCTTACTCCCTGCTGTTCCGCATTGCGAATGGCGACCTGCTCGGCAAGGATCAGCCCGTCATCCTGCAACTGCTCGACCTGCCGCAAGCGCAAGCCGCCGTCAAGGGCGTCGTGATGGAACTGGACGACTGCGCATTCCCGCTGCTCGCGGGCGTGGTCATCACCGACGACCCGAAGGTCGCGTTCAAGGACGCCGACGTCGCCCTGCTGGTTGGCGCACGTCCGCGCTCGAAGGGCATGGAGCGTAAGGACCTGCTCTCGGCCAACGCCGAAATCTTCACGGTTCAGGGCAAGGCGCTGAACGACGTCGCCAGCCGCGACGTGAAGGTGCTGGTCGTCGGCAACCCGGCCAACACGAACGCCTACATCGCCATGAAGTCGGCTCCGGACCTGCCGAAGAAGAACTTCACCGCCATGCTGCGTCTGGACCACAACCGCGCGCTCTCGCAACTGGCCGCCAAGTCGGGCAAGCCGGTCGCTTCGATCGAGAAGCTCGCCGTGTGGGGCAACCACTCGCCGACGATGTACCCCGACTTCCGTGTCGCAACGGCGGAAGGCCAGTCGCTGACCAAGCTGATCAACGACGACGAATGGAACCGCAACACGTTCATCCCGACGGTCGGCAAGCGCGGCGCGGCGATCATCGAAGCGCGCGGCCTCTCGTCGGCAGCTTCGGCCGCCAACGCTGCAATCGACCACGTGCGTGACTGGGTCCTCGGCACGAACGGCAAGTGGGTCACGATGGGTATCCCGTCGGACGGCTCGTACGGCATCCCCGAAGACATCATCTACGGCGTGCCGGTGACCTGCGAAAACGGCGAATACAAGCGCGTGGAAGGCCTCGAAATCGACGCGTTCTCGCGCGAGAAGATGGACGGCACGCTGGCTGAGCTGCTCGAAGAGCGCGAAGGCGTCGCTCACCTGCTCGGCAAGTAAGCCGGCTGGACGAACGGAACGCGCGTTTGACGCCCGTTCCGTTCTGCTTTATGGGCACGCGGGGCAGCCTCCGCGGCCCGCCTCGACCCGATCCGCATGCGCCTTGCCGGCAGGGCGCATGCGAATCCGGTATCTCCTACAAAACTCGACTCCCGACGCCGAAGATGCGCGCCATTCTGCCAGCCGAAGTGCTGTTTGACGGCGAAGCGCCGCCCGCCATCCTGCCCGCATGCGACCACTACGCGGGCAGTGAGAAGCTGATGCTCAAATCGCTCGCGCTGCAGCAGCAGTTGGGCCCGGTATTCGACATCACGCTCGATTGCGAAGACGGCGCGCAGGTCGGCCGCGAAGCCGAACACGCCGAACTCGTGGCGTCGTTCATCGGCGGCGAACACGACCGCTTCGGCCGCATCGGCGTGCGCATCCACGATTTCCATCACCCCCACTGGCGCGACGACGTGCGCATGATCCTGCGCGCCGCGAAGCGCGCGCCGGCCTTCATCACCCTGCCGAAGATCCGCGCCGTGGGCGACGCCGCCGAAATGACGGCGTTCATCGAGGCCACGCGCGTCGAGATGGGGATCGACAAGCCCATTCCCGTTCAATTGCTGGTCGAAACGCATGGCGCACTCGCGCGCGTGTTCGACCTCGCCGCGCTGCGCGGCGTCGAGTCGCTGAGCTTCGGGCTGATGGACTTCGTCTCCGCGCACGACGGCGCGATTCCCGACACGGCGATGCGCTCGCCCGGCCAGTTCGACCACCCGCTCGTGCGCCGCGCGAAGCTCGAAATCGCAGCCGCGTGCCACGCGTTCGGCCGCGTGCCCTCGCACAACGTCAGTACGGAAGTGCGCGACATGGACGTGGTGGCGAACGACGCGCACCGCGCACGCAACGAGTTCGGCTACACGCGCATGTGGAGCATTCACCCGGCGCAGATTCCCGCAATCGTGGCCGCTTTCGCGCCGCGCGACGAAGAAATCGCGCTGGCAGCCGAAATCCTGCTGGCCGCCCAACATACACAATGGGGTCCGACGCGCCACGGCGACACGCTGCACGACCGCGCGAGCTATCGCTATTACTGGTCGGTGCTGCGGCGCGCGCGCGCCACGGGCCGCGCCGTGCCGGCCGAAGCGGCGCCGCTGTTCGCGAGCGGGGAGCCGACGCGGGAGTCGGCCTGAATGCGCGCCGGGAAGGCGCAGAAAACGTTTTCAACCTACTGCGCCAAGGCAAACAGGCGCATCGCGCGCCACCTGGCGCAGCGACGGCAGTCACGGACAGTTACAGGCAGTTACTTGCGAACCACGGCGCAAACAACACCGGGCCGGAGAAATTGAAGTTCATGGCGATAAATAGGTGAAAATAGCGTCCGCTGCGCGCTTTCGGGGCGCGCGCAGTGCAAACGGCGGTTGCCTGTTCAACCGCGCACTGATCAACCGCTTTTAGATAGATAAAGGTTTGACACTCATGAAGAAACTGCTGATCGCCGCTGTCATCGGCACGCTGTCCTCGACGCTGATGCTGGCTGCCACCGACGCCGCCGCACAAGGCACGTCGACCACGACCGCCAAGAAGCCGGCTCCGAAGCATCGCATCATCAAGCGCAAGGCCAACCCGGCCAAGGAAGCGAAGATGGATCCGGTCCCGGAAGGCTCGGAGCACTGGAGCTGCGCTGAAGGCGCACAATTCGACCTGAAGGGCGACATGGCGCGTGACCAGATCGTCACCGTTCACTGGGCGAACAAGAACTACAACCTGCCGCGTCAGGTCACGACCACGGGCGCCGACCGCTTCCACGACGCCGCTACCGGCCTCGATCTCGTCGTGATCCCGACGAAGGCCATGCTGTTCTCGGACAAGGACAGCTCGCGTCTGGCCGACGAGTGCAAGACTGTTGCAATGCAGCAAGGCGCAATGGCGCCGACCCAGGCTCAAGCGCTGAACCCGGCTAACCGCGCTCCGGCAGCCGCCAGCGGCGCCGCGGGCCAGTAAGGACCGCAGGATCGCCTCGATGTCCGCCCTGATCTCCAACGTCAGGCCGCAGCCGGACCAGGTACTGGTCGATATCGTCGACTACGTGCTGGGCGGGTTTGCCAAAGACGGGGTTGACAGCGCGCTCGCGCTGACGACGGCCCGGCATTGCCTGATCGATACCCTCGGCTGCGGACTCGAGGCGCTCTCCTACCCCGCCTGCACCAAGTTGCTGGGACCGATCGTGCCGGGCACGATCGTCCCGCACGGTGCGAAAGTGCCGGGCACGCCATTCCAGCTCGATCCGGTTCAGGCCGCGTTCAACATCGGCGCGATGATCCGCTGGCTCGACTTCAACGACACCTGGCTCGCCGCCGAATGGGGCCATCCGTCAGACAACCTGGGCGGCATCCTCGCGACCGCCGACTGGCTCTCGCGCACCGCCGTCGCCCACGGCAAGCCACCACTCACCATGAAGCACGTGCTCGAAGGCATGGTGAAGGCGCACGAGATCCAGGGCTGCATTGCGCTGGAAAACTCGTTCAACCAGGTCGGTCTCGACCATGTGCTACTGGTGAAGCTCGCCTCGACCGCCGTGGTCGGACAAATGCTCGGGCTCACGCGCGACGAGCTGATCAACGCCGTTTCGCTCGCGATGGTCGACGGCCAGTCGCTGCGCACCTACCGCCACGCGCCCAATACGGGCTCGCGCAAGTCGTGGGCCGCAGGCGACGCCACCTCGCGCGCCGTGCGCCTCGCGCTCATGGCGAAAACGGGCGAGATGGGTTATCCCTCGGCGCTCACGGCAAAAACGTGGGGCTTCTACGACGTCTCGTTCAAGGGACAGCCGTTCAGGTTTCAGCGCCCCTACGGCACGTATGTCATGGAAAACGTGCTGTTCAAGATTTCGTTCCCCGCCGAATTCCACGCGCAGACCGCTGCCGAAGCCGCGATGACGCTGCACGGCGTGCTGGCGCAACGCGGCAAGACGGCTGGGGACATCAAGCGCATCACCATCCGCACGCATGAAGCGGCCATCCGCATCATCGACAAGAGCGGCCCGCTTGCCAACCCGGCCGATCGCGACCACTGTATCCAGTACATGGTCGCCGTGCCGCTGATCTTCGGCCGCCTCACCGCCTCCGACTACGAAGACGACGTCGCGAGCGACCCGCGCATCGACGCGCTGCGCGCGAAGACGGTATGCGTGGAAGACCCGCAATTTACGAAGGATTATCACGATCCGGACAAGCGCTCGATCGCGAATGCGCTCACCATAGAGCTCATCGACGGCACGACGCTCGACGAGGTCGTAGTCGAGTACCCGATCGGCCACAAGCGGCGCCGCGAAGAAGGCATTCCGCTGCTGATCGAGAAGTTTCGAATCAACCTCGCGCGCCGCTTCCCCGCGAAGCAGCAGCAGGCGATTCTCGATGTCTCGCTCGACGAGGCGCGGCTTTGCGCCCTGCCCGTCAACGAGTACGTCGACATGTATGTGATCTGAGCAATCAGGCAGGTATCAGTGACAGCAGCAAACGAGCAGTAAGCGTTATTTCCGCGATTAAACGAAGGAAAACACTATGGCCCACAATCTCCACAAAACGCTAAAAGAATTCGACAGCGGTTCCGGCAAAGGCAAGTTCTACTCGCTGCCGCAACTCGGCAAGCAGCTTGGCGTGAAGATCAATCGTCTGCCGGTCTCGATTCGTCTGGTGCTCGAGTCTGTGCTGCGTAACTACGACGGCAAGAAGATCGCGGAAGAGCACATCGAGCAACTCGCGAACTGGAAGCCGAACGCCACGCGCGTCGACGAGATCCCGTTCGTGGTCGCCCGCGTCGTGTTGCAGGACTTCACCGGCGTGCCGCTGCTCGCCGACATCGCCGCCATGCGCGGCGTGGCCAAGCAGGTCGGAAAGGACCCGAAGGTCATCGAGCCGCTCGTGCCGGTGGATCTCGTCGTCGACCACTCGGTCCAGATCGACTACTTCCGCCAGAAAGACGCGCTCGACCTGAACATGAAACTGGAATTCCAGCGCAACAACGAGCGCTACCAGTTCATGAAGTGGGGCATGCAGGCGTTCGACACGTTCAAGGTCGTGCCGCCGGGCATCGGCATCGTCCACCAGGTGAACCTGGAATACCTCGCGCGCGGCGTGCACAAGAAGGCTGAAGGCGGCGATACCGTCTACTACCCGGACACGCTCGTCGGCACCGACAGCCACACCACGATGATCAACGGCATCGGCGTGGTGGGCTGGGGCGTGGGCGGCATCGAAGCGGAAGCCGGCATGCTCGGCCAGCCGGTGTACTTCCTCACGCCTGACGTGGTGGGCGTCGAGCTCAAGGGCAAGCTGCGTGAAGGCTGCACGGCAACCGACCTCGTGCTGACCATCACCGAAATGCTGCGCAAGGAGAAGGTCGTCGGCAAGTTCGTCGAGTTCTTCGGCGAAGGCACGGCGTCGATCGGCGTGCCCGACCGCGCGACGATCGGCAACATGGCGCCGGAATACGGCGCGACGATGGGCTTCTTCCCCGTCGACGAAAAGACGATCGACTACTTCAAGGGCACGGGCCGCACGCAAGCCGAAATCGAGGCGTTCGCGAACTACTTCAAGGCGCAGGACCTCTTCGGCGTGCCGAAGGCCGGCGACATCGACTACACGAAGACGCTCGTCCTCGACCTCGGCACGGTCGCACCGTCGCTGGCCGGTCCGAAGCGCCCGCAAGACCGCATCGAAATCGGCAACGTGAAGTCGACCTTCACGGACCTGTTCTCGAAGCCGGTCGCGGAAAACGGCTTCAACAAGAAGGCCGCCGACCTCTCCGCCGAATACGCGGCGGGCGACAAGGTCAAGCTGCACAACGGCGACGTGCTGATCGCCGCGATCACGTCGTGTACGAACACGTCGAACCCGAGCGTGCTGCTGGCCGCCGGTCTGCTCGCGAAGAAGGCCGTGGAAGCGGGCCTGACGGTCGCGCCGCACATCAAGACGTCGCTCGCGCCGGGATCGCGCATCGTCACCGAATACCTGACGAAAACGGGCCTGCTGCCGTACCTCTCGAAGCTCGGCTTCGAACTCGCGGCATACGGCTGCACGACCTGTATCGGCAACGCCGGCGACCTGACGCCCGAACTGAACGAATCGATCGTCAAGAACGACGTCGTCGCGGCTGCGGTGCTCTCGGGCAACCGTAACTTCGAAGCGCGTATCCACCCGAATATCCGCGCGAACTTCCTGGCCTCGCCGCCGCTGGTGGTCGCATACGCGATCGCGGGCAACATCACGCGCGACCTGATGACCGAACCGGTGGGCAAGGGCAACGGCGGCCGTGACATCTACCTCGGCGACATCTGGCCGACGAGCGACGAAGTCAACGCGCTGCTCAAGTTCGCGCTCGATCCGGACGCGTTCCAGAAGAACTACAGCCAGCTCACGAAGAAGGGCGACCTGTGGAGCAAGATCGAAGGCGAAGAAGGTCAGGTCTACGACTGGCCGAAGTCGACCTACATCGCCGAGCCGCCGTTCTTCGGCAGCGATTTTTCGATGACGCCGTCCTCGGGCGTGCCCGAAATCAAGGGCGCGCGCGCACTGGGCATCTTCGGTGACTCGGTCACGACCGACCACATCAGCCCGGCTGGCTCGATCAAGGAAGACTCGCCCGCAGGCAAGTGGCTGAAGGAAAACGGCGTGCAGAAGGCCGACTTCAACAGCTACGGCTCGCGCCGCGGCAACCACGACGTGATGATGCGCGGCACCTTCGCGAACGTGCGTATCAAGAACCTGATGATCCCGGCGAAGGCCGACGGCACGCGCGTGGAAGGCGGCCTGACGATCCATCAGCCGAGCGGCGAACAGCTCTCGATCTATGACGCAGCGATGAAGTACATCGACGCCGGCACGCCGACCATGGTGTTCGCAGGCGAAGAGTACGGTACCGGTTCGTCGCGTGACTGGGCAGCCAAGGGCACGCAGCTGCTGGGCGTGAAGGCCGTGGTCGCACGCAGCTTCGAGCGTATCCACCGCTCGAACCTCGTTGGCATGGGCGTTCTGCCGCTGCAGTTCAAGGGTTCGGACAGCGTTCAGTCGCTCGGCCTGACCGGCGAAGAAACGTTCGACATCGAAGGCCTGACGGACGACTTCAAGCCGCAACAGGACCTGACGCTCGTGATCCACCACAAGGACGGCAAGGACCAGCGCGTGCAGGTGCTGCTGCGCATCGACACGCCGATCGAAGTCGACTACTACAAGCACGGCGGTATTCTGCCGTTCGTGCTGCGCTCGCTGCTCGCGGCGTAAGTACGCAGTTTTTGCAGGTGCCGCGCCCGGCAACGGGTGCGGTCACACTTGGAGCCCGACGCAAGTCGGGCTTTTTTTTCGACTGGGCTCGGGGTCGAGCTATTCGATCAGCTTGTTCAACGTCGCAAACTCGATCAGCGCCGCAAGCGACGACACGCCGAGCTTGTCCAGTACGCGGGTCTTGTAGGTGCTGACGGTTTTATCGGAAAGCCCAAGCCGTGCCGCGATACCCTTGTTGCTCAAACCGCGCGCTAGATACTGCAGGACTTCGACTTCGCGAGGCGACAGCCCGTTGAGCGCGACGTCGCGTCCGCCGCCGCAGCTACCCGCCGGGAAGCAGTCGTAGCCGAGCAAGACCGCCTTGACCACACCGCACAGTTCCTCCACACCGCGATTCTTGTTGACATAGCCGTTCGCGCCCGCGACGCGCGTGTGATTGGCCATGACCAGCTCGGGCTTCGCAGAGAGCACGAGAATGCGTGCGCCGGGCTGCGTCGTGCGAACGCCGCGGATCACGGAAAGGCCGTCGAGCTTCGGCAACTCGAGGTCGAGAATGACCAGATCGGGATGCAGTTGCTGGACGAGGCGCAGGCCCGCTTCGCCGTCGCTGCACTCGCCGACCAGTTCGTACTCCGTATTGAGCACGTTGGCGAGCATCTTCAGCACGATCGGATGGTCGTCGATGACGACGACGCGTTTCATTTTTTGTTCCATGGTGGCGTATTCGTTTGACCCTTCAGCGTGAATCTCACAGCCTGAACGACCTGGCGGCAATTGTGTATAGGAAAGTTCTGAAAGAACCCGCAAGAAACTGTCGCAGGGTTAACCCATTGCTCTCATAGTTTGAATTTAACTAACGCGTGAATTAAAGTAGAACGATGATCACGCGCACCCGCACCGCTGCTGCTGCGGCCCGCCCGCGAGGCCGGCGCCCCGCCGCCGCCGACCTCGACATGCGCGAGCGGCTGCTCGCTAGCGCCACGCAACTGTTCGGCGAGCAAGGCATCGCGGCCACCACCATGGCGCAGATCGCCGAGGCCGCCGGCGTGACGTCCGCGATGGTTCACTACTACTTCACGAATCGCGAAAAGCTGCTCGACGCCGTGGTCGAGGAGCGCATCGCGCGCTCCATTGCCTTCGTGTGGGAGAGTGTGGATAGCGCTGACAGTGACCTCGCGCAAGACCCTCACGCGCTCGTGGAAGAACTAGTCGCGCGGCTCTTCGACGTCACCGCGCGCATGCCCTGGCTGCCGCCGCTCTGGCTGCGCGAAATCGTCAACGAAGGCGGCCTGCTGCGCGAGCGCATGCTCAAGCGTCTGCCCACCGAGCAGTTGCAACGTTTTGCCGCGCGCGTCAACGAGGCGCAGCGCGATGGCAGCGTCAACGCCGAACTGGAAGCTCCGCTGCTCTTCATCTCGATTCTCGCGCTCGTCATGCTGCCGCTCGCCACTTCGAAGCTCTGGCAAAGTGTGCGCGGCTTTCCGAAGATCGAGCGCGAGGCACTGCATCGCCATGTGAGCGCGCTGTTGAGCGCGGCCTTGCGGCCCGCGCCGCAGACCACGCGCGCGCGCCGCACGACGGGCTCGACGGGGAGCCGCAAGGGGGACGCGTCATGAAGCGCCTCATTGCCGTCATATGCACTGCGTTGCTCGTGCTCGCCGCGTGTTCCAGGCACGGACCGGCTGGCTGGCAGGGCTATGCCGAAGGCGAGTACGTCTATCTCGCTTCTTCGCAGCCGGGCACGCTCACACACCTCGAAGTGCAACGCGGGCAGACTGTCGCCGCCAATGCGCCCGCCTTCGCGCTCGACTCCGTCGAGGAAGCGGCTGCGCGCGACGAGGCGCAGCATCGGCTGACGGCCGCACAGCAGCAGCTCGCCGACCTCCAGACGGGCAAGCGTCCGCCCGAAGTGCGCGTGACCGAGGCACAGCTCGCGCAGGCCGAGGCGAACGCGCGCAAGGCCGCGCTCCAGCTCACGCGCGACGAAACACAGCTTCGCGCGGGCGGTATTGCGCAGGCACAGCTCGACGATTCGCGCGCGCAGGCTGCCTCCACGGCCGCCCAGGTGCGCGAGTTGCAAAACCAGGTGCGCGTGGCGAATCTGCCGGGACGTAGCGCGCAAATCGCCGCCCAGGCCGCCGACGTCGAGGCCGCGCGCGCCTCGCTCGCACAGGCGCAGTGGCGGCTCGACCAGAAGCGCGTGAGTGTGCCGAGCGGCGGCCTCGTCTACGACACGCTATTTCGTGTAGGCGAGTGGGTGCAGGCGGGCAACCCCGTCGTGCAGATGTTGCCGCCTCAGAACGTGAAGGTGCGCTTCTTCGTGCCGGAAACGATCGTCGGATCGCTCGCGCCCGGTCGCAAGGTGAACGTGCGCTGCGACGGCTGCGCCGCCCTGGTGCCCGCCACCATCACGTGGATTTCGAACGCCGCCGAATATACGCCGCCCGTCATCTACAGCAACGAGAACCGCGCGAAGCTCGTTTTCATGATCGAGGCGCGGCCTTCCGCAGAAGACGCCGTGAAGCTGCATCCGGGCCAGCCGGTCGAGGTGACGCTTCAATGAGCACACCAGATCGATCCGCCGGCGACTACGCCATCGACGTGCGCAATCTCAACAAGCGTTTCGGCAGCAAGCATGTCGTCAACGACGTGTCGCTGCGTGTGGCGCGCGGCGAGATCTTCGGCTTTCTCGGCCCGAACGGCAGCGGCAAAACCACGTCGATCCGGCTCATGTGCGGGCTGCTCACGCCCGACTCGGGTTCGGGCACCTGCCTTGGCTACGACATCCTGCGCGAGAGCGCGCAAATCAAACGTCACGTCGGCTACATGACGCAGCGATTCTCGTACTGGGAAGACCTGACGATCCGCGAGAACCTCGACTTCGTCGCGCGCATCTACGAGATGCCGAACCGGCGCGAAGCCGTCGACCGCGCGCTCGAATCGCTCGGGCTCGCCAGCCGCGCGAGCCAGCTCACGGGTGCGCTTTCGGGCGGCTGGAAGCAGCGGCTCGCGCTCGCAGCCTGCATGCTGCACGAGCCCGAATTGCTGCTGCTCGACGAACCGACAGCGGGCGTCGACCCCACCGCACGCCGCGACTTCTGGGAGGAGTTGCACCGGCTCGCCGCGCGGGGCATTTCGGTACTCGTGAGCACGCATTACATGGACGAAGCCGAGCGCTGCCACAAGCTCGCCTATATCGCCTACGGCAAGCTGCTCACGCAGGGCACCGCGGCCGAGGTGATCGCCGAACAGAACCTCGAAACGTGGGCGATTCACGGCGAGCGGCTCAGCGCACTCGCCGCGCAGTTGCGCGACGCGCCGGGCATCGACCAGACGGTGGTGTTCGGCTCCGCGCTGCATGCGAGCGGACGCGATCACGCAGCGCTCGCCAAGGCGGTCGAGCGTGCCGTAGAAGGCCAGCCGCTGCGCGCGGAACGCATCGACACTGGTCTCGAAGATGTCTTCATCTACCTGATGAGCCATGCTCAGGACAATTACGGGGTCACGTCGTGAGCGCCTCGTTCCCGTTTTCCGTGGCGCGCTGGTGGAGCATCGTGCTCAAGGAGTTCCTGCAGCTCAAGCGCGACCGCATCACGTTCGCGATGATCGTGGGCCTGCCGATCATTCAGCTCACGCTGTTCGGCTATGCAATCAACACCGACCCCAAGCACCTGCCCACGGCCATCGTCGTGCGCGAAGACAGCGTGTTCGCGCGCAGCTTCGTCGCGGGCATGCGTAACTCCGCCTATTTCGACGTGATCGAAACGCTGCCTGACGAAGCCTCGGCGCGTCATGCGCTCGCGCGCGGCACGGTGCAGTTCGTGCTCAGCATTCCTGTCGATTTCTCGCGGCGCCTGCTGCGTGGCGAACGACCCTCGCTGCTCGTCGAAGCCGACGCGAGCGATCCCACCGCCATCACCACCGCGCTCGCCGCGCTGCCCGGGCTTGTCGCGCCGGTGGCTGCGAAGGACCTCACCGGCCCGCTCGCACACTTGAACGGCACGCCCGCCGCGTTCGACGTGCAGGTGCACCGGCTCTACAACCCCGAGGGCATCACGCAATACAACGTCGTGCCCGGGCTCATGGGCGTGATCCTCACGATGACAATGGTGATGATGACGGGTCTCGCCATCACGCGAGAGCGCGAGCGCGGCACGATGGAGAACCTGCTCGCGACGCCTGTGCTGCCCATCGAGGTGATGACGGGCAAGATCATTCCGTACGTGGCGATCGGGCTGATCCAGGCGACCATCATTGTGCTCGCCGCGCGCTACGTCTTTCACGTGCCGTTCGCGGGCGGTCTCGTCACGCTCTATCTTTCGGCGCTGCTGTTCATCGCCGCGAATCTCACGGTGGGCATCACGCTGTCGTCGCTCGCGCAAAACCAGTTGCAGGCCATGCAACTGACGATGTTCTATTTCCTGCCGAGCCTGCTGCTCTCCGGCTTCATGTTCCCGTTCGGCGGCATGCCGCGCTGGGCGCAATGGCTCGGCAATCTGCTGCCGCTCACGTATTTCAACCGGCTCGTGCGCGGCATCCTGCTCAAGGGCAACGGCTGGACCGACTTGTGGCCGGCGGTCTGGCCGCTCGCCGTCTTTACGGTCGCGGTCATGGCGATCGCCGTGCGCTTTTACCGGCGCACGCTCGACTAGCGCGAGGCACACGACCATGACGCGCGACGCCACTGTTGCCCTCCTGCTTGTGCTCATGCTCGCGGGCTGCACCGTGGGCCCCGATTTCCACCCGCCTGCCGCGCCCGATGCCACGGGCTGGACGCGCGAGCCCGTGCCGGCATCCACCGCCAGCGCCACCGGCCCCGGCGGCGGCGCGCAGACCTTCACGGCCGCGGAACACGCCTCAAACGATTGGTGGAAACAATATGGCAGCGCGCAGTTGAATGAACTCGTCGATCAGGCCTTGCGCGCGAGTCCCACGCTCGACTCGGCGCGCGCCAGGCTCGTGGAAGCGCGCGAAAACTACAACGCGCAGGCAGGCGCGACGAACTTTCCCTCTGTCGATCTGAAACTTTCCGGCACGCGCCAGAAAGTCGATCTCGCCGCTTTCGGCATTACGCAAGTGCCGAATCCGCCGCCGTTTACGCTCTACAACGCTTCGGTCAGCGTCTCGTACGTATTCGACTTGTTCGGCGCCAACCGTCGCGCGCTGGAATCCACGTTCGCGCAGGTCGATTATCAGGCGTACGAAATGGAGGCTGCGCGACTTTCGGTGGCCGCCAACGTGGTGTCCACCGCCATCCGCCGCGCATCGCTGCAACGCCAGATCGATCTCACCACGCAACTCGCGCAGACGCAGGCGCGCCAGCTCGCGATCATGCAGGCACGCTACGCGGCCGGCGGTGTGGCGCAGATCGACCTGCGCAGCCAGCGCACCCTGCTCGCGCAAACGCGCGCCTCGCTGCCGCCGCTCGAAACGCAGCGCGCGGCTGCCGAGCATCAGCTCGCCACCCTGCTGGGCGTCGCGCCCGCGCGGTTCGCCGCGCCGCTCGATGCCCTTTCTCTCGATACGCTGCATCTGCCCGATACGGTTTCGCTCACTGTGCCTTCCACGCTGGCCCGCGAGCGTCCCGACATACGCGCCGCCGAGGCGCTGCTGCATCAGGCCGGCGCGAACGTGGGCGTAGCGACGGCGAATCTTTTTCCGCAGATCTCGCTCTCGGCCAGTATCGGGTCGGAGCGCACGCGTATCGAGGACGTCATCAGCGGACTGAACATCTGGAACGTCGGGCTCGGCCTCACGCAGCCGCTGTTCCATGGCGGCGAATTGCGCGCGAAGAAACGCGCGTCAGAAGCCGCCTATGAAGCCGCTTTCGCCGACTATCGGCAGACCGTTCTGCAGGCGCTGCAGCAGGTCGCCGACTCGCTGCAGGCGCTCCAGAACGATGCGACCGAACTGCAGGCGCGCGACGACGCCGCTCGCGAGGCCCAGGCCAACGCGGCGATCGCACAAACGCGCTACAACGCAGGCGGCGTGAGCGAGTTTTCGCTGATCGATGCGCAACGCCAGGCACTCCAGACCACGCTCGACCGCTCGCGCGTTCATGCGGATCGCCTGACCGACACCGCGGCGCTCTATCAAGCCCTCGGTGGCGCCCCGCTCCCCGGCACCGCGCCGCCAGGGCAAGGCAACGACACATCGGCGCCTGCCGCGACCGTCCGGTAACCTGGCCGCCCCACGCGGCAACCATCAATCCGCGGCGGCAACCATTCGTTTCCTTTCGCTTGCTCCGCGCCTGCGCGACAATGACCCTCCCCTGCTCCATCCGCAAACGAGAGACACGTATGAACCAGGCATCGCTGTCCCCCGCAAGTCTGTCCCCCAACGATCTCGTCGCGGCCGACGCGCTTGAGCTTTCGGAATGGATACGCCTGCGCAAGGTGTCCTGCCGCGAAGTGATGACGGCGTTTCTCGACCATATCGAGCGCGTGAATACGCCGGCGAACGCCATCGTCTCGCTACGCGAGCGCGCCACATTGCTCTCTGAAGCAGGCGAACGCGACGCCCAGCTCGCGCGAGGCGGGTACCTTGGCTGGATGCACGGCATGCCGCAAGCGCCGAAGGATCTCACGCCTACGGCCGGCATCCCGTACACGCAAGGCTCGCCGTTGTTCCGCAACGAAGTGCCCGCAGCGGATTCCCTGATGGCCGCGCGCATGCGCGCACAGGGCGCAATTTTCATCGGCAAGACGAATACGCCGGAGTTCGGCCTGGGCTCGAACACCTACAACACGGTCTTCGGTACCACGCGCAACGCTTACGATCCCACGCGCAGCGCGGGCGGCAGCAGCGGCGGCACGGCCGTGGCGCTGGCGCTGCGCATGCTCCCCGTGGCGGACGGCAGCGACATGATGGGGTCGCTGCGCAATCCCGCGGGCTGGAATAACGTGTTCGGCTTCCGTCCGTCGCAGGGCCGCGTGCCCTCCGTGCCGGCGCACGAGCTGTTCTTCCATCAGCTCGGCTACGCGGGACCGATGGCCCGCAATGTGCCTGACCTCGCGATGCTGCTTTCTACCCAGGCGGGCTACGACGCGCGTGCGCCGCTTTCCATTGCCGAAGATCCCGCGCAGTTCGCGGGCTCGCTCGAGCGCGACTTTGGTTGCGCGCGCATCGGTTGGCTCGGCGATTACGACGGCTATCTACCCATGGAAGACGGCGTGCTCGCACTCTGCGAAACGGCGCTCAAGGACTTCGAATCGTTAGGCTGCAAGGTCGAAGCCGCGCGCCCCGACTTTGCCATGGAGCGCGTGTGGCAAACGTGGGTCACGCTGCGCCATTTCTCGTGCGCGGGCACGCTGGGCGCGCTCTATCGCGACCCGGAAAAGCGCGCGCTGCTCAAGCCGGAAGCGCAATGGGAAGTGGAAGGCGGCCTGAAGCTCTCGGGCGAAGACGTGTGGAACGCCTCGGTCACGCGCAGCCAGTGGTACAACGCGCTGCTAGCGCTGTTCGAGCGTTACGACTACCTCGTGCTGCCCAGCGCCCAACTCTTCCCGTTCGACGCGAGCGAGCATTGGCCGAAGTCGATCGCGGGCCGCACGATGGATACCTATCACCGCTGGATGGAAGTCGTGATCGGCGGCAGCCTCGCGGGGCTGCCTGTCATCAGCGTGCCCGCGGGCTTCAATGCGCAAGGCCTGCCGATGGGTCTGCAGGTGATCGGCAAGCCGCAGGCGGACCTCTCGGTGCTGCAACTCGCGCACGCGTACGATCAGGCCACGCAGTGGGTCAAGCGGCGTGTGCCGCCGCTGCTGCAGGCGTAGTGCGCAGAAGCAAAAAAGGCAGCGCCACGGCGCTGCCTTTTTTTCATCGACATCTCAAGCCATCACGCCTTCACCGCGCGCGCTGCATTCCTGCCGCGCAGCCATTCGAGCGCGAGCAGCAGACACGTGGAGAACACGA
The DNA here is from genome assembly GCF_040948675.1 of Paraburkholderia sp. BR14312. NCBI lineage: Bacteria > Pseudomonadati > Pseudomonadota > Betaproteobacteria > Burkholderiales > Burkholderiaceae > Paraburkholderia > Paraburkholderia sp. BR14312. Next base: position 226,394 of record NZ_JBFPKI010000012.1, on the reverse strand, counting down.
TCAGTATCGTGGCAAGCGCAGCGATCGTCGGGCTGATGTTCTCGCGGATGCCCGTGAACATCTGACGCGGCAAGGTGGTCTGGTCGGCGCCCGCGAGGAAGAGCGTCACGACGACTTCGTCGAACGACGTGGCGAACGCGAACAGCGCGCCCGAAATTACGCCCGGCGCGATGACGGGCAGCGTGATGCGGAAGAACGTCGTGACCGGATTGGCCCCGAGCGAAAGGCTCGCACGCACGAGATTGTGATTGAACCCCTGCAGCGTTGCCGCCACCGTCGTCACGACGAACGGCACGCCCAGCGACGCGTGCGCGAGGATCAGGCCGAGATACGTATTGGCGAGGCCGAGCGGCGCGAAGAACAGATACATGCCCACGCCCACCACCACCACGGGCACGATCATCGGCGAAATGAGCACGGCCATGAGCAGTGTCTTGCCGCGGAAATCGGCCTTGGTGATGCCGATGGCCGCGAGTGTGCCGAGCACGGTCGCCACGACTGTGGCGGCGGGGCCCACGATGAAGCTGTTTTTCGCGGCCATGCGCCATTCGTCGGACATCACGAGGTTTTCATACCAGCGCAGCGACCAGCCCGGAATCGGGTAGACGAGGAACGTGCTCGACGAAAACGACAGCGGCACGATCGCGAGCACGGGCAGGATCAGATACAGCAGCGTGAGCACGACGAGCGCGCGCAGCGCGAAGTACCACACGCGTTCGACGGCCGACGTATGCGGCGCAAACAGCGGCTTGGCAAATTTCATGATCGCGCCTCCCTTAGCCAAGGCTCAGTTGCGTGCGCGTGAAGCGCCCGTAGACGAAATAGAGCACCGTGGTCGCCGCGAGCAGCAGCGCGCCGAGTGCGCAGGCCATGCCCCAGTTGATCGACACGTTGGTGAAGTACGCCACGTAGTAGCTGACCATCTGGTCGCCCGGGCCGCCGAGCAGCGCCGGCGTGATGTAGTAGCCGATCGAGAGAATGAACACGAGCAGCACGCCCGCGCCCACGCCGGGGTACGTCTGCGGCACATACACGCGCCAGAAGGCCGCGAACGGATGGCTGCCGAGCGACACGGCCGCGCGCTGGTAAGTCGGCGGAATCGACTTCATCACGCTGTAGAGCGGCAGCACCATGAACGGCAGCAGGATGTGCGTCATCGAAATGTAGACGCCCACGCGGTTGAACAGCAGCGCGAGCGGATGCGAGATGAGGCCCGAGCCCATCAGCGCCTTGTTGACGAGGCCCTCGCCCTGCAAGATCACGATCCACGCCGCCACGCGCACGAGAATCGACGTCCAGAACGGAATCAGCACGAGGATCATCACGAGATTCGCGCGGCGCTCGGAGAGCGTCGAGATCCAGTAAGCGAGCGGGTAACCGAGCAGCAGCGCGAACACCGTGACGAACACGCTGATGACGAAGGTGCGCGCGAACACGTCGAGATAGATCTGCTGCTCGGGATCGGCGGCCACGATGCGGCCGAACGCATCCTGACGATGATCGAGCGAGGCGAGCAGATAGAACGGCGAGATGCGCGAGCTGTTCTTCGCAATGGCTTGCCAGTAGGTCACGTCGCCCCAGCGGTCGTCGAGCTCGACAATTTTGGCGCGCGTTTGCGCGGGAGTGAGCGTAAGCGGTTTGCCGTCGTCGTCGGCGAGCGGCATGGCGCGCGCCGTCTTCGCGACGAGCGAGCGGAAGCCCGCGATTTCCACGTTCAGGCGGCGCGCCAGCGCGCCCATCGCATCACCTTCCTTTACGACGGTGAGGTCCTGCGCAAGCGCAGCGTAAGCCGCGTCGGGTGGCGCGCTCTTGCGGTCCCAGCCGCGCAGCGCCGTGATGGTATGCGGCAGCGCTGTCGCCACTTCGGGGTTCTGCACCGCACGCGTGAGCAGTGCCGCGATCGGCACCACGAAAATCAGCAGCAGAAAGATCGCGAGCGGCGCGATCAGCATGAGCGCCATCGTGCGCTTCTTCGCTTGCGCCACGCGCAGTTCGCGCTTCAGCCGCGCGGTCTCCTCGCGTGCCGCGCCGGCAACGTTGGTCACGGTCGTCATCGTAGTCACACCTGGTCTCCCCCTGCCATGCTACAAAACGCTCCGGCGCTCGCACGCCGGAGCGTCTAGCCCACCCTTACTTCGCGGCCCACGAGGAGAAACGCTGCTCCAGTTCGTCGCCGTGGTCGGTCCAGAACGTGAGGTTCTCCTGGATGGCGTTCTTGCCGTTGGCCGGCGAATTCGGCAGGTTGGCGAGCGTCTTCGCATCGAGCGCCTTGATCGCGTTCGCGTTCACCGGGCCATACGCGATGTGCTGCGCATACTCCTGCTGCGGTTTCGGCGAAAGCGTGTAAGCGATGTACTGCTCGGCCAGCGCCTTGTTCGGCGCGCCCTTCGGGATCGCCCAGTAGTCGAGGTCGTAGATGCTGCCGGTCCACACTACCTTGAGGTTCTTGCCTTCGCGCTGCGCGGCGTCGATACGGCCGTTGTACGCCGTGGACATCACCACGTCGCCCGCGACCAGGAACTGCGGCGGCTGCGCGCCGGCTTCCCACCACTGGATGTTCGGCTTCAGCTCATCAAGCTTCTTGAACGCGCGGTCCTGACCGGCCTTCGTCGAGAGCACCTTGTAGACGTCCTGCGGCGCCACGCCGTCGGCCATCAGGGCGAATTCCATGTTGTACCGTGCGCCCTTGCGCATGCCGCGCTTGCCCGGGAATTTCTTCACGTCCCAGAAGTCGGCCCAGTTCGTGGGCGCGGTCTTGAGCTTGTCGGCGTTATAGGCGAGTGCCGTGGACCACACGAAGAAGCCTGCGCCGCAGGGCTGCTGCGCGGCCTTCATGAAGTCGCCCTTGTTGCCGAGCTTGGCCCAGTCGAGCTTCTCGTAGAGACCTTCGTCGCAACCGCGCGCGATGTCGCCGGTTTCGACTTCCACCACGTCCCAGTCCACGTGCTTCGCGTCGACCATGGCCTTCACCTTGGCCTGCTCGCCGTTGTATTCGACGGCGGTGATCTTGTTGCCCGTCTGCGACTGGAACGGCTCGTTGAACGCCGCCTTCTGCGCATTGCCATTGGCGCCGCCAAAGTTCACGACGGTGAGCTCCGCGGCATTCGCCACGCCGAACGAGAGTGCGAGCGCGGCCGCGACCGCTGCAACGCGCATGTTGCCGATCTGCTTCATGGTTGAGTCCCTTCTCCTTGGTGGTTTGTCTTGCCGGGCCCTTCGATGCGAGAAACGTGGCCCGATCGTCGAGACGCCTGCTTCGCGAGGCGACGGCGCGCGAGATTGCGCGCCGCGCCCGCACGCCTCAAGCGAACACGCGCAGATGCTCCGGCGCGAATTCGAGTGCGACCGGCTGACCGGGCGCGAAACCGTCGAGCGCCTCGGTGCCGAGCGGCACCTTCACGAAGCACTCGTCCTGCTGGGGCAAGCCACAGCGCATGCGCACGTGGTCGCCGAAATAGATCAGGCCGCGCGCTTCGCCCGCCAGCGCGTTCGCACCGTTACCCCTCGAGCCGTTCGCGAGCTTCATGCGCTCGGGGCGAATGCAGGCGATGGCTGAGGCGCCCGCCTGCGCACCCGCCACATTGCGGCCCTTCAGGCGCGTGCCGTCGGCGAGATGCATTTCGCAGTACTCGCCATCCACGGCGGCAATGGTGCCGCGCAGCCGGTTGCTGTCGCCGATGAAGTTAGCCACGAACTCGTTGCACGGCGACTCGTAGAGCCGGTCCACGCTGTCAAGCTGCTGCACGATGCCCTTGTCGAACACCGCCACGCGGTCCGACATCGTGAGCGCCTCGCCCTGATCGTGCGTGACGTAGACGAATGTGACGCCAAGCTTCTCGTGCAGCGACTTCAGTTCGTACTGCATATGTTCACGCAACTGCTTGTCGAGCGCGCCGAGCGGTTCGTCCATCAGCACGAGCTTGGGCTGGAAGACGAGCGCGCGGGCAAGCGCGATGCGCTGCTGCTGGCCGCCCGAGAGCTGCGCGGGATAGCGCCTGGCGAAACCTTCCATGCGCACCATCTTGAGCGCGTCGTTCACGCGCTGCGCCCGCTCGGCGGTCGGCACCTTGCGCACGCCCAGCGGGTAGGCCACGTTCTGCTCGACCGTGAGATGCGGGAAGAGTGCGTAGTTCTGGAACACCATGCCGATGTCGCGCTTGTGCGGCGGCACGTTGTTGAGCAGTTTGCCTTCGAGACGGATCTCGCCGCCGGTGGGAAACTCGAAGCCGGCGAGCATCATCAGGCAGGTGGTCTTGCCGGAGCCGGACGGCCCGAGCAGCGTCAGAAACTCTCCCTGGTAGATATCAAGGTCAAGTTGTTTGACGACCAGTGTTTCGCCGTCGTAGGTCTTGCGCACGCCGCGAAAGCTGACGATCACATCCGAGGTCTTCATTCGCCCTGTCTCCTTTGCTTGCTCTTTTCCCGGCCGGCCTTCTGACGCGATTAAATAAATACGTCACAGGCATTAACCGAACCTGACGTGCGAATTACTATAGATGGTCCCGGCTCTATTCAATGGAGCCATTTCATTATTATCGATGGAACCACTTGGCCATGGTCATCCTGTCCGAATGGCTCGCTGCGCAACTCGAGAAGGAAAGCGCCGAGCCCGCCTACCGTCAGCTGCTCCAGCTCATGCAGCAGGCCATCCTGACGGGTCGGCTCGCGCCCGGCACCAAGCTGCCCAGCTCGCGCACGCTCGCGGTCGACCTCGGCGTGGCGCGCAACACCGTGCTGCACGTCTACGACCAGCTGAGCGCCGAGGGCTACGTGATCTCGACCACGGGCAGCGGCACCTATGTCGCCGACACGCGCCCCGACTCGGCCGCCGTGAGCACGCCGACGCCAGCGGCCGCCCCCGCCGACGAGGACGACGAGGAGAACGGCGCCTCCCCGCGCGGCGACATGTCGATGCGCGGCCAACGGCTCATCGACGAGGCGGGCGTGTCCGCCAGGCAGTGGGGCGCATTCATGCCGGGCGTGCCCGACGTGGCCGAGTTTCCGGCGCGCACGTGGAGCCGCCTGCAGGCCCGCCTGTGGAAATCGGCGAATCATGGTTTGCTTACTTACGCTCCCGGCGGCGGCTACCGTCCGCTGCGGCGCGCGCTTTCGGACTACCTGCGGGTGGCGCGCTCGGTGCGCTGCACGCCGGACCAGATCATCATCACTACGGGTATTCACCAATCCATCGATCTCGCTGTGAGGCTGCTCGCCGACCACGGCGACACGGCGTGGGTCGAAGAACCGTGCTACTGGGGCGCGCGCAGTGTGCTGCAGTCCTCGGGACTGAAGCTCGCACCGATTCCCGTCGACGACGAAGGGCTCAATCCGCGTGAGCAGGACCTGCGCGACCCGCCACGCATCGCGCTCGTCACGCCTTCGCATCAATATCCGCTCGGCATGGTCATGAGCCTCGCGCGCCGCCGCACGCTGCTCGAATACGCGCGCCAGCACAAGGTGTGGATCATCGAGGACGACTACGACAGCGAGTTCCGCTACGGCAGCCGGCCGCTCGCCTCGTTGCAGGGTCTCGACGAATCGGACCGCGTGATCTACGTGGGCAGCCTTGGCAAGCTGCTGTTTCCCGGCCTGCGCATCGGCTACATGGTCGTGCCCGAGCGGCTCGCCGCCACATTCCGCACGGGCGTGGCGGAGCTGTATCGCGAAGGCCAGCTCATGCAGCAGGCCGTGCTCGCCGAGTTCATCATGGATGGCTATCTCACTTCGCACGTGCGCCGCATGCGCACGCTCTATGGCGAGCGGCGCCAGTTGCTGATCGACGCGGTCACGCGCCACTTCGGCGATGCGCTGCCCGTTATGGGCGACGAAGCGGGCCTGCACTTCGTGCTCGGCCTGCCCGACCATGCCGACGACCGCGCCGTCGCTGCGGCCGCCTACGACGCGGGCGTGATCGTGCGGCCGCTTGCGGCCTACTATAGCGTGCGCCAGGACCGCAAAGGATTGCTAACGGGTTATGCGTGCGTGCCGCACGAGGAGATCGCGCCGGCCTTTGCGACGCTCGCGCAGGTCATCGAAGAACACGCGTTCGCGAGCCCGAAAAAGCTGCGGCGCGCCGGTTAGACCGAAACGCGCCGCTGCATCGAATCGCCAAACCACGGCTTATTTCAGCCCGAAATCCACGCGCGTCGTCGCGCCCTTGTCGTCGATGCCCTTGGCGTCCAGCTTCGGCGCCACGATGAACACGCGGCTCGGATCGACCTTGCCTTCGAAGTACTGCTGCACCGCCTGCGCACGATCCTGAGCGAGATTGCGCAAGGTGGCGTCGTCAACGGGTGCGTGGTCGGCCAGCGCCTGCTTCATGTCGTCCACGGGCAGCGTCTTCGTGAGGCCGATCATGTTGTGCGGCTTCTTGAAGTCCGCATCCTTATAGGCCTTGGCGAGGTACTTCTCGTACTCCTTGTCGTCCACCTTGACCTGCGAGGTATCCACGCTCTCGCCGTTGCCCACCGTGTCCTTCACCTTCTGAAGCCGCACGAGGCGATCCACGTACTGCTCGCGCAGTGCGGGCGTGTCCACGGCCGGATCGACGCGGCCGATCAGATCGATCTTGATCGAAGGCTTGTCGTCGAGCGCCTTCACGATCGTGTCGAGCTTCTTCTGGTCGGCATCGGTGAGCGTTGCCGTGCCGGCCGCGAACTCGACATAGCCCAGGTCTTCGCCGCCACCCCCGAACGCATTGGCGAGCAGCGTGAACGGCGCGGTCACCGCCTTCGCGATGAGGTTGAGCACCGCCTTCCAGATCAGGCCGCCCAGGCTGAACTCAGGGTTGGAGAGCGAGCCTGACACCGGGATGTTCACATCGATTTCGCCCCTGCGGTTCTTGAGCAGCGAAATCGCGAGCCGCACCGGCAGCTTGGTGGCCGTGTCGTTGTCGATGTGATCGCCAAACGTGAGCTGGTCGATGAAGATATGGTTGTTCGCCGTGAGCTCGTCGTTCGCGAGCTGGTAGTGCAGATCGACGTTGAGCTTACCCTTCGTGATCGGGTAGCCCGCGTACTTCGCCGAATACGGCGTGAGGTTCGTGAGCTCGATATCGTGCGCGCTGGCCGTGAGGTCGAGCGACGGCTTGTCGATGAGCGGATTCACCGTGCCCTTGATCGAGAGCGGACCGTTCGCCGCGAGCTTCGCGGAGACATCCACGGGCGCAGGCGTGGTCGACTGCGTGCCGAACGCGCCCACCGTGCCGTGGATCTGCACGAGATCGGCGGAGTAGTTCGGCTTGATGAAGTTGTCGGTATAGTTCACGCGGCCGTCCTGCAGCACGAGCTCACCGAAGTGCAGGCGCACGGGGTTCTTCGGCGGCTGCGCGGCCACGACCGTTGCCGGCGCGGAAGCCGGCGTCGGTGCGGAAGCCGTCTGCACGGGCGCGCTCGCCGCCTGCGGCGTGAGCGGCACCGGCTCGCGCTCGCCAGGCTTGCCGCTCTTGTCCTGCGTGAGCGACTGCGCGGCGCCCGTTTGATGCGCGACTACGTCCTTGAGATTGAGCTTGCCTTGCGCGTCGAGCAGCACGCGGCCATAGAAGCCTGCGAACGTCACGCGGCTCGCGTCCACGTCGGTGCCGCGCGCGTCGTCGTAGTTCGCCTTCAGGTTCGTGAGCGCAAGCGAGCGCCAGCCCGCGAACGGGCCGGATGTGGCCTTGTCGAGCATGCGCACGTCCACGAGCGCCGCATCGCCGCGATAGTTCGCCTTGAGCGCCTTGCCCTGCTCCACAGAAAGTTGCCCGTTCATGTTGAGCAGCGCGCTCGCGATCACCGCGTTGAGCTGATTGCCGAAATAAGGCTCGAACGCGGCGGCGTCGAGCCGGTTCGCGTCGATTTTCAGCTGCGCCGTGAGCGGCGTCGGGTTGATCTTGCCGCTCAGCGCGAGTGTGCCCTTACGGTTGACGGTCGCCTTCAGGTCGATCGGCAGCGGGTGCCTCAGGTCGTCGCTGATCTGCTGGATCTTCAGGTCGAACGGCGTGATGGCGAGCTTCACCGGCCGCGGCGTCGAATTGTCCGTAAAGTTGATCGTGCCGTTGTTCAGCGTGAAAGCGTCGATCGTGTAGCGCCAGGCCGGCCCTTCCTGCACCGACTTCTGCGCGGCGCGAATCGCCGTGCGCTCGGGCACCGCCTGCTGCGTGGAGGCGAGTTGCGCCAGGTCGACCTTGCCGTCCTTCTGGCGCTCGGCGTTCACCACGAGGCCGGTCACGTCGACCGATGCAATCTGCGCCTTGCGCGCATTGAGGTCGATACCGCTTACCTGCACCGTGCCGCGGTCGAGCGCGATGGCAGGCACCTTCGCGCCGCGCGCAGCGAGCTTGAGCGATTCGAGGCCGAGCGTGCTCTGGCCGACCTGCACGACGGCAGGCTGCTGCGCCCAGTCGGCCTTGAGCGTGGACGTGAGATTGAGCCTGCCGTCCAGAATCTGCGCGCTGCTGAGGTTGTCGATATACGGCTGCGCTTGCGGCAGACCCACGCGCTCGAGCGCGATGTTGGCTTCGGCGTTCTTGCCCGCGAGGCTCACCGTGCCCGACGCCTTGATCGTGCCGCCGTCGGTCGCATTCGTCGCAAACGTGAACGGCGCGCCGGCTTTGGCAGTCGTCGAGAAGTTCGTAAGCGTGGTGGAAAGCTGCGTGAGTTCGACGTTCACCGGCCGCGCGGGCAGATCGTCGGCAATGTGCACGGTGCCGTTCGTGAGCGCGAACTGACGGATCGAGACATCGAGCGGCGCGGGCTTCGCTTCCTCGGGCGCCGCCTGCGCGCTCTGGGCACCCGAGGCGCCCGAGGCCGGCGCGGCGCTCGCGGCCTTGTTCGCGGCCTCGTTCGCGGCCGGCGCGTTTTGCGCGGCCGGCGCGCCCATCAGCTTCTCGATGCTCAGCACGCCTTGCTTGTCACGTGCGACCCACATGGTGGGCGCGTCGAGATGGATGTCGTCGAAACGATAGACGTTGCTGAACGGTTCGAGCGAGGCTGCCGCCACGTGCAGACTGCGCGCGCCGAAGAACGGCGCATTGGCGTTGTCGGTCGAGTCGAAGTCGTTCAGGTCGGTCGTGCCCGCCACACGCAGCGTGGGCTTCTCGCCCGACATCACGAAATCGAGCTTGAGGTTGGTCGAGAGCTTGCCGCTCTTCACTGTGACAGGCAGCTTCGTCGGCGCGTAGGTGAGGAGCTTCGGCACATCGAGGTCGGTCAGGCGCAGTTCGACTTCCGACTCGCGCGTCGCGGAAAAGGGCTTGGTTCTGCCGTCGATGGCGAGCGTGCTCGCCCCGTCGATGCGCGCGCGCAGCATCGGCTGAACGAAGATATCGGTCTTGGAAGGCAGCGTGGCGATGAACGGAATGCCGAGCGACCAGCGGTCGATCACGTGCTTTTCGTTGAGCAGGCGATCGTCGAAGGTGATCTGGCCGTTCTCGATGCGGATGTTTGAAACCGAAAACTGCGTCGGCTTGCTGCCGGGTTTCGAGGGCGTCGAGAACTTCTCGATGAGGTCCGAGAAGTTGAAGTGCTGGGCGTCGAGCCGCACGATCGTGGCGCGCGGCGAGTCGAGCCGCAGTTCGTCGACGATGGGAGCCGCGCGAAAGATCGACGACCACGACGCCTGCACGACGGCGCGCGAGACATCGAAGAAGTCGCCGTTGCCGCCGCGCTCGCCGATATGCACACGGTCCGCTTCGAGGCGCAGCGTGTACGGATTGAGCGCGATGCGGCCGATCGTGACGGGCCGGTCGAGCTGCTTGCTCAACTGCTGCTCGGCAACATGGCGAATGATCGGCGGCGCGGCAAAGAAGCCGACCAGACCGAACACAATCAGAAAGATGACGACACCCGTGAGGATGTGCCGGGTGCGGGGCGCACGCGCGACCGCGCGCACCGACTGCAAGGAAGAGTTGAGCGACGCTTTGTTGAGGCTTGCCATGCTTGCTTGCGGATGAGGCGGCAACAGGCCCGCCGCGGGATGTGGGTCTGATGTCGGAAATCCGGGGATGCCGACAGCCGGAAGTATAGGTCCGATAGAAGATCGGACGACGGGAAAACGCCGCCCGCGGCGCAGGTATTGCGCAACAAGAAGTAACAGCGCAAAGGCGATGGCCCGGCGATTGCGCAATGTGCGCCGCGCGTATTGCGCGATGCATGAAAACGCGGGCGGAAAAGCCGGGCGTGGCGCGCTCGAACGGGCTTATACGGCGCAAAAAAAAAACGTTGGCGGGACCGTGCCCCGCCAACGCTTCGTTCAGGCCGGTTCAGCGATTACTGCCGCTCGACGGCGGGCGGCTGCCAGCTGCCGTCGGTCGCTTGCGGCTTCGCGGCGTAGAGGCGCATCACGAGCCGGAAGTCGCCATGCGGCGCCGGCACCCAGTTCGCGCCGCCGCGCGGCCGCTCGGCGCTCACCTGCACGTCGAGCGAGCCGTCGCGGTTGCGCCGTGCGCCGCTGCGGTCGCCGAACGCTACGCGCACGGGCGCGTCGGCGTCGAGCGCGCCGTCGGTGGTATAGGCCGTGATCGACCAGAAGCCGCGCACCGGCGGCAGCTGCTTCGCCGTGAAGTGAATCGTGTAGCGGTTCGCGCCGTTGAGCGCATGCCCGTCGCTGTCCTGGCTCACGCGGGCGCGCACTTCGTCGCGGGTCGTCGGCAGACCCGGCGACGTGTACGCCGCGTAGGCGCGCAGCGAGTAGTCGGGGCCGTAGTTGCCTGCGTCGTCGCCCACCCAGAGCCAGCCGTTGCCCGCCAGCAGGTTGGACGGCGGCGTCGCGGCGCGCGTGCGGCCATCGGCGAGACCCGCCTTGATGACCGCGGCGTCCTTCGCGCCCGAGGGCAGCTGCGCCGGGTCGCCCGGGTGTACGCCAATGTCGCCGAGAATCTTGAGCGCGTGCGCGTCGTCTGCCGTGGGCGGGTTGTCTTCCAGCGCCAGGGCGAGCCGGTCGAAGAAACCGTGCGCGTCGAGCGCCGCGACCTGGGCGGACGGTGTGCCCGGCGCCACCGGATCGCCGCTCTGCGTGGCGCCGGTCGGCTCGTTGCCGCGGCCGCCGCGAGCGCCGGCCTTGCCGCGCGCGCCGCGCTCGTCCCACCCGGACAGCGCTGTGACCTGCAGCCCGTGCTGCAGCCGCCGCACGGCCGCGATGTCGGCGCCGCCACGTGTCTGGATGCGCGCGAGGAACCACACGTAGCGCGTCGACACGTCGACGCGCTTCACGCGCGCGGGCAGCGTGCCCTTCCAGCCGGCCGGAACAAATGCAATCGTTTGCGCTTTCAGTCCGCTGACACGTTCACCCGACTGCGCGCCGGCGGTCGACCAGACGACGTTCGTCCACATGTCGAGCGCGCGTGCGTCCATGTAGCGGCCGTGCGTGTCGGGCAGCGTGACGAGCACCGGCTCGCTCGATACGTCGAGCCAGCCGCTGGAAGTCAGCGTGTCGAGGTTGGGTTCGAGCGGGCTCGAGGCCCCGACGGGCGGCAGCGACTGCGCGTGGCGCAGCGTGTTCGGCGCGGCCTGGCCGGGCCCGCTGCCGGTGGCGGATTCGCGCGCCACGTCCATCAGCACGAGCGGATAGCCAAACACATAGGAGTCGGAGACTTCGTCCTTCATCCAGCCGTTGCTCTTCGGCGCAACGTCGCCCGGCGCCGAGGCGCATCCGGCAATCAGGGCAAGGCAGGCGAGCGCGGAGCAGCTACGGTACGTAGAGAATGCTCGATGTATTGTTGTCATTTGTTGGTTGTATTCGGTGCGGGCGGTCCATGAAGTGACGTCGACCGGCTGGCCACTCCGCGCGGCCCCCCCAGGGCCGTAGTGAAATGCACGCGGCAAGGCGCCAATGCCGCCGGTTGGTATCGTATCGCTCGCGCATGGGCCTGAAAAGACTGTGGCGTGGAATATTGCCTTACAGGCGGAGAGCTTGCGCTCAGGACTTCCCTCTGAAACGAAAGGGGCGTAGTGTCGCGCCCCTTGACCTTCCCATGATGGGAACGTAGATACTGCGTAACATCGATGACAGCCAGTGCTCGCACCCCATCATGAATGAACCCCTCGTAGCAGAACGCACCGATACCGCCGTGGCCGAACTCGAAGTCCACGGCATGACGTGCGCCTCGTGCGCCATGCGCGTCGAGAAAGCGCTTGCCAAGGTCCCGGGCGTCACGCGCGCCTCGGTCAACCTCGCCACGGAAAAGGCCACCGTCGAGGCCAGCGGCGGCGTCGCGCCCGCCGCGCTCGTCGCCGCCGTCGAAAAGGCCGGCTATGAAGCCGTGCCCGTCGCCACGGAAGCCACGACGCTCGCCATCGGCGGGATGACTTGCGCGTCGTGCGCGAACCGCGTCGAGAAGGCACTTGCGCGCGTGCCCGGCGTGGCTGGCGTAAGCGTGAACCTCGCCACCGAGCAGGCCACCGTCAACACCCGCTCGCCGCTCACGGGCGAATTGCAGGACCTGCTCGTCGCCGCCGTCAAAAAGGCCGGCTATGAAGCCACGCCACTCGCCGCCGACGAAGGCGCCGCCGCCCCGCAGAAAGGCGCCGCCGCCAGCGACGAAGCGCGCCGCGAATGGCGCGCCGTGCTGATTTCGGCCGTGCTCACGGCCCCGCTCGTGCTGCCGATGTTCGGCCACTGGCTCGGCCTCGACTGGATGCTGCCCGCCGCGGCACAGCTGGCGCTGGCGAGCGTCGTCCAGTTCGTGTTCGGCGCGCGCTTCTACCGCGCCGCGTGGAAGGCCGTGCGCGCCGGCGCGGGCAACATGGATCTGCTGGTCGCGCTCGGCACCTCGGCCGCGTATGGCGTGAGCGTCTATGCGATGCTCGCTCACCCCGGCGACATGGCCCATCTGTATTTCGAGGCTTCGGCGGTGGTCATCACGCTGGTGCGCTTCGGCAAGTGGCTCGAAGCGCGCGCGAAGCGCCAGACCACCGACGCAATCCGCGCGCTCAATGCGCTGCGGCCCGATCGCGCGCGCATCCGCGTCGACGGCGCAAATGGCGCCAACGCAGAGGAGCGCGAAGTCCCGCTCGCCCAGGTTCGCGTGGGCACCGTGGTGGTCGTGCGCCCCGGCGAGCGTGTGCCCGTGGACGGGGTCGTGCTCGAAGGCCGCAGCCACATCGACGAATCGCTCATCACGGGCGAAAGCCTGCCCGTGCCGAAAGCGCCCGACGATCCCGTCACAGCCGGCTCGATCAACGGCGAAGGCGCGATCGCCGTGCGCACCACGGCCATCGGCGCGGAAACCACGCTTGCACGCATCATTCGCCTCGTGGAAAGCGCGCAGGCCGAAAAGGCGCCGATCCAGCGTCTCGTCGACCGCGTGAGCGCCGTGTTCGTCCCGGCGATTCTCGTGATCGCGGCCATCACGTTGGGCGGCTGGCTGTTCGCGGGCGCGAGCGCCGAAACGGCGATCCTCAACGCTGTAGCCGTGCTCGTGATCGCCTGCCCGTGCGCGCTGGGCCTCGCCACGCCCGCCGCGATCATGGCCGGGACCGGCGTGGCCGCGCGCCACGGCGTGCTCATCAAGGACGCCGAAGCATTGGAGACCGCCCACAACGTGAGCGTGGTCGCCTTCGACAAGACCGGCACGCTCACGCTCGGCCAGCCCTCGCTCACCGCGTTCGATGCGGCCGAAGGCCTCGAGCATGGCGAGGCGCTCGCGCTCGCCGCCGCCGTGCAGCGGCACAGCGATCACCCGCTCGCGAAGGCGGTGGTGCAGGCGTATGACGCCCAGGCCGAAGCCCAGGCGTCAGCCGCTTTGGCTGTCGCCGCCCATGCGCGCGCGGTGCCGGGGCGCGGCGTGGAGGCCGAAGTGAACGGCCGGCGCCTCGCCATCGGCAGCGGCCGCTGGCTCGACGAACTGGCGCTCGCCGTACCGCCCGCGCTCGCGGACCGCGCGCGTTCGCTCGAAGAGGCGGGCAATACGGTGTCGTGGCTCTTCGAGCCGCACGGCGGGGTGCTCGCCCTGCTCGCTTTCGGCGACACCGTGAAGCCCACGGCGCGCGAAGCCATTGCGAGCCTCGAGGCGATGGGCATCCGCAGCGTGCTCGTGACCGGCGACAACGCGGGCAGCGCGGCGGCCGTGGCCGCGCAGCTCGGTATCCGCGAAGTCCATGCGCAGGTGCTGCCCGACGACAAGGCGCGCACGATCCGCGACCTCAAGATCAGGAGCGGCGGTATCGTCGCGATGGCCGGCGACGGCATCAACGACGCGCCGGCGCTCGCCGCCGCCGACATCGGCATCGCCATGGCCACGGGCACCGACGTCGCCATGCACGCGGCAGGCATCACGCTGATGCGCGGCGACCCCGCGCTCGTTGCCGCCGCAATCGATATTTCGCGGCGCACGTGGCGCAAGATCCAGCAGAACCTGTTCTGGGCGTTCTTCTACAACCTGATCGGGATTCCGCTCGCCGCCTTCGGCCTGCTCAACCCCATGCTCGCGGGCGCGGCCATGGCGTTTTCCAGCGTGAGCGTCGTGACCAACGCGCTCTTGCTCAGAACGTGGCGAGCCCGCCGCTGACGGCCGCGCAGAGGATCACACAGCGCGAGCGACGTATCGCGCGAAACATAACGAAAGGGCGCTTCATGCGCCCTTTCTTTGTGGCGATGTTATTTTGGGTTCCGAAATATCCCACAATCTGCACACCGAAATGGCGTAATCCATCGGTAATCTTTACGCGATTGTAAGGTTTTTCGGTTCTAGCCCTAAAGGATCGCGCGCGCGCGCCGTAATGCGTCATGCCAGCGCCTCGAAGGCGCAGGTTCCTTCTTCACAAGCTCTTTCCGGAACCGAATCCATGCTTTCACGCTTATCAAGCCGCGCGAGTGTCGGCGTGCGCCTCGCCTTGCTATCGTGCGTGCTCGTCGCAGCCATATTTGCCGCCTTCACGTGGGCGATCACGCATTCGGCGGCGACGCAGGTCGGCCACCAGGTGCGCTCGCGCATTGCCGAAAAGGATCAGGCGGTCGCCTCGTCGATCTCGCTCATCAACGGCGCGCTCGAAACCGAAGTCGACCGTGCCATGCAGCTCTTCGAGAGCTTCCTGCCCGGCGCCTTCACGCTCGACCCCACGCAAACGGTCGACATTGCCGGCAAGGCCACGCCGGTCTTCAAGTCCGGCGATCACGTGCTGAATCTGGACTTCACGATCCCCGACCAGTTTCTCGCGCGCAGCGGCGAAATCGCCACCGTTTTCGCGCGCAGCGGCGACGACTTCGTGCGCGTGACCACGTCGCTCAAGAAGCAGGACGGCTCGCGCGCGATCGGCACGCTGCTCGACCGCAAGGGCCCGGCGTATGGCCCGGTGATGGCCAACCGCACCTTTACCGGCCTCGCCCAATTGTTCGGCAAGCAGTACATCACGCAGTACAAGCCGATTCTCGACGCCAGCGGCCACGTGATCGGCGCGCTGTTCGTCGGCGTGGATGTGGGCGCGCAGATCGATGCGCTCAAGAGCGAGATCGCCAAGCTCAAGATCGGCGAGAGCGGCTACTACTTCGTGATGGACGCTTCGAACGGCCCGACGCGCGGCACCTTCCTCGTCCACCCGAGCGCCGTCGGCAAACACTACGACGATGCCGACGCGCCCTGGTCGCGCATGCTCGAAACGCGCGAAGGCACGCTCGACTACACCTCCGCCGACTCGACGCGAGGAGAAGGCGACGCGCGCGCCAAGTTCGTCTCGTTCGTGAGCGTGCCGCAGTGGCAATGGCTCGTGGGCGGCGTCGCCGTGCGCGACGAAATCATGGCCGACGTGAACGCCACGCGCGACCGCTTCGCGGCCATCGGCCTCGTGCTGGTCGCGCTGTTCGCCGCGCTGTCGATCTACGCGGCGCGCCGCCTCGTGAGCCGGCCGCTCGACGCCGCCGCGCACGCCGCCGGCCAGCTCGCCGCGGGCGACCTCACGGTGCGCATCGGCAACGACAGCCGCAACGGCATCGGACAAGGCGATGCAGCGCACGCGCAAGGCACGGCGGGTGCCGACGAGATCGGCCGCCTCACGCGCGCCATCGACGGCATCGGCGTGGGCCTCGCGCAGATCGTCGCGCAGGTGCGCAGCGCCACCGCGCAGATGAGCGAGGACACCTCGCGCATCGCGCAAGGCAGCGGCGAGATCGCTTCTCGCATCGCGAGCCAGGCGAGCAGCCTGGAGGAGACGGCGGCGAGCATGGAAGAGCTCACGTCCACCGTGCAGCAGAACGCCGACCACGCGACGCGCGCCAACACCGTGGTGACGAGCGCAGCCGAAGCCGCGCTCGACGGCGGGCGCGCCGTGAGCCGCGTCGTGGAAACGATGAACGACATCAGCCGCGCATCGCAGAAGATCGCCGAGATCACGGGTGTGATCGACGGCATCGCGTTCCAGACCAACATCCTCGCGCTCAACGCGGCCGTGGAAGCCGCGCGTGCGGGCGAGCACGGCAAGGGCTTCGCGGTGGTCGCGAGCGAAGTGCGCGCGCTCGCGCAGCGCAGCGCGGCGGCCGCGAAGGAAATCTCGGCGCTGATCACCGAATCGTCCTCGACGGTCGAGACGGGCTACCGCATTGCCGGCGAAGCGAGCACGACCATGCGCGGCATCGTCGCGCGCGTGGATGAAGTGCGCTCGATCATCGGCGAGATCAGCGTGGCCTCTCGCGAACAATCGGGCGGTATCGAGCAGGTCAATATCGCGGTTTCGCAGATCGGCGCGGCGACGCAGCAGAACGCCGTGCTGGTGGGCGACGCAGAGCGCGCCGCCGCCGCACTCAACGATCATGCAGCGGCGCTCGCCGAACTCGTCTCCGTGTTCAAGGTGCGCGAGTAACGCACGCGTAGCACCTTCAGAGCATGATTCGCAGTGCCCAACAAATGAAAAAGGCAGCGTCACAAAGACGCTGCCTTTTTTGTTAACGGCGCGACGCCCCGCTCATTGCCCCTGCTGCGGCTGCGCCACGGGCGGTGTGTAGCTCGCGCTCGCGCCCGGCGTGTCAGGGTCCGCCTCGTCGGGCGTCGGGGTCGGTGCGAGCGCCGGCGCCTGTGCCGGATACGAAGGCTGCGGGGCCTGCGCCGCCGGCGCGCTGGACGGCCCGATGATCGGTGGCAGGCCCATGATGGCGCGCGCGGCGGATTCGGCGGCCGCCGCCGAAGCAGCAGACGGCGCCGATGCCTCCGCTGGCACCGATGCGCCCGCCTCGGAAGCCGCAGCCGGCACGGATGCAGGTGCCGGCGCGCTCACGCGCGGCGGCGGCGCATGCCGCACCGGCGGGGCGGGAGGCGGCGCTTCGTGCTTGCCGAACAGTTTGTCCATCCACGCCCGCAGGTTCTCGCGGAAGATTTCGAACGCGCCCGGCGTCACCTCGGTGTTGAAGCGCGCACGCGGATCGACGAGGCGCGAGCGCAACGCACGCTGGAAGAAGTCGCCGACGATCGGCAGTGCGCTGCGTGCGCCCTGCCCCCAGTAGTCGTCAAGCGTCACGCGGCCGTCGTCGAAGCCCACCCACGCGCCCGCCACGAGTTGCGGGTCCATCAGGATGAACCAGCCGTCCGTGTTGCCCTGGGTCGTGCCGGTCTTGCCTGCCACGTCGCCGCGTATGCCGAAGCGCGTGCGGATGGCCGAGCCCGTGCCGCGGTTCACGACGTCGCGCATCGTGTCGAGCAGCGTGCGGTCCGCCTCTGCCGAAAGCGCCCGCTCGGGCGAAGCGCTCTCGAACTGCGCGAGCACGTTGCCCTTGTGGTCCTCGATACTCGTGACCATGCGCGGTTCGAGGTACTCGCCGTCGTTGGCGATGGTGCTGTACGCGGAGACCATCTCCTTCAACGTGACCGGGCTCGTGCCGAGCGCGAGCGACGGCACCGGGGCGAGCTGGCTGTCGCGCACGCCCATCGCGCGCGCGAGCCGCGCGACCTTGTCCGGGCCCACCGTCTGCATGAGCTGCGCGGTGATGCGGTTGCGCGAGAACGCGATCGCGTCGCGCAGCGTCATCGGGCGATTGCTCGGCGGCACGTCGTCGGTCGGCTTCCAGATTTCGCCTCCCGCCAGCGGGATTTCCACCGGCTGGTCGATGAACGTGTCGCTCGGCTTTGCGCCCGCCGCGTAGGCCGCGCCGTACACGAACGGCTTGAACGTCGAGCCCGGCTGACGGCGTGCCTGCTGCACGTGGTCGAACGGTTCGTCGGTAAAGTCGCGGCTGCCCACCCACGCCTTGATCTGCCCGCTGCGCGGGTCGATGGCGAGGAAGCCCGCCTCCACCGCGGTCTTGCTCTTGCAGAGGTTGCGCATGAAGGTGCGGTCGCCGGCGAGCCGCTTGAGCGCGTCGGCGTCGTTCGCACCGGCGTCGCGTACGCTCTTGTAGTCCTGCGTTTCGCGCATGAACGTCGCGAACAGGTCGTTGCCGGCCACGCAGCCGTTGCGTCCGCTCCATGCGCCGTTGGCGATGCCCTGGAGCTGGTTCGTGTGCTGGCGCAGCGCGGCGGTGGCCATCTGCTGGAGGCGCGAATCGATCGTGGTGCGCACCACGAGGCCATCCGAATAGATGTTGTAGTCGTTGCGGTCGGCCCACGAAATCAGCCACTTGCGCAGTTGCAGCGCAAAGTGCGGCGCGGGGCCGGGCGGCTCGGTCTGACGCTCGAAGTCGAGGCGCAGCGGCTTCTTCGAAAGCGTGGCGTACTGCGCCTCGCTGAGCTTGCCGTACTTCACCATCTGGCCGAGCACGGTGTTGCGCCGCGCGAGCGCGCGCTCGGGGTTGATCACCGGGTTGTAGTAGGCGTTGCCCTTGAGCATGCCGGTGAGCGTCGCGGCTTGCAGGATGTCGAGCTGATCCGCCGAAACGCCGAAGTAGGTGCGCGCCGCCATCTCGATGCCATAGGCGTTGTAGAGGAACGGCACCGTGTTCAGATACGTCTCGAGAATCTGCTGCTTGCTGTACACCGCCTCGATCTTGAACGCCGTGATCGCTTCCTTGATCTTGCGCGTGAGCGTGGGCGCGCGGCCGATTTCATCGGGATAGAGATTGCGCGCGAGCTGCTGCGTAATGGTCGAGCCGCCCTGGCGCTCGCCCGAGAACGTGTGCAGCGCCGCGCCCGCCGTGCGCTTGAAGTCGATGCCGTGGTGCTCGTAGAAGCGGTGATCCTCGGTGGAAATCAGCGCATCGACCATGTGCGGCGAGATCTGCGCGAGCGGCACCCATTCGCGGTTCGATGGCTTGAACTCGGCGAGCACCCTGCCGTCGGCGGACAGAATCTGGGCCGGTTCGTCCACCCGCGCCTTGCGGATGTCGCCAATGCCCGGCGTGAACGGAATCAGCACGAGCACGTAGAGCACGACGAGCGCCGGCAACGCGCCAATCGTCATGAGCACACCGCGCCGCGTGGGATGCCGCACATGGTGGAGCGCACGCGCGAATGCGGGACGGACAAACCCGCCCAGCCGCGCGGCGGCAGGCCTCAGGCGGGACAACGACATCGCGATTCGATCGCGGATCAACGGCACGTAACGCTTCACGCGGCAGGTAGGGTCGGCTGGCAAAGCGTGAATCGTACCAAACTCGCAAGGCCGCTCCTGCTTCGGGCCGGGCGCAAGCCCAGGATCGCCCAAGTCGATGCCCGAGTCGATTTATGACAGAGAGATGAAATCATCCTTCCAGATCGAGGAAGAATCCTCTCCAGTCACAGCCGGTTTTTCCGGCGCCTGTCACTGCCTACACTCCTGTCGCTGTTGCAAACCCGCTTTTGCATACGCCGCGAAACAACAACGCTACAGGAACCTCGAATGAAGAACACCCTCTCGCTCACCACCGCTGCCGCCGTGATCGGCGCCCTCGGCACGCTCGCCGCGCCCGCCGTCCACGCGCAAAGCTCGGTCACGCTCTACGGCCTGATCGACGCCGGCTTCATGTACACGAACAACGTCGCGAGCGGCAAGTCGGGCGGCGCGCTCTGGCAGGCAACGAGCGGCAACGTGAACGGCAGCCGCTTCGGCGTGCGCGGCAGCGAGGACCTGGGCGGCGGCCTGCATGCGGTCTTCGTGCTCGAAAACGGCTTCAACGTGCAGAACGGCAAGCTCGGCCAGGACGGCCGCATGTTCGGCCGCCAGGCCTACGTGGGCCTCGCGAGCGACCAGTTCGGCTCGCTCACGCTCGGCCGCCAGTACGACTCGCTCGTCGACTTCGTCGCGCCGCTCTCGGCCACGGCGGGCACCTTCGGCGACACGGGCTTCGCGCATCCGTTCGACAACGACAACCTGAACCACTCGCTGCGCATGAGCAACGCCGTCAAGTTCACGAGCAACACGTATAGCGGCCTGAAGTTCGGCGCGTTGTACGCGTTCTCGAACCAGACCGATTTCGCCGTGAACCGCGCCTACAGCTTCGGCGCCAGCTACACCAACGGGCCGCTCGCCATCGCGGCCGGTTATCTGCAGCTGAACGGCACCCAGGGCGCGACGGCAAGCAGCCCGGGCGCGGTGGATCTCGCGGAATCGACGGCCAACGGCAAGGGCGGCTTCGCGCTCGGCGCCGACCGCCTGCGTTCGTTCGGCGGCGGTATCAACTACACCTTCGGGCCGGCGACGGCGGGCTTCGTCTTCACGCGCAGCGAGTATGCGGGCACCAGCTCGTTCGGCTCGCAGGGCGGCGACATGAGCTTCAACAACTACGAAGTGAACGGGAAGTATCAGTTGAACCCGGCGTGGAGTCTCGGTCTCGCCTACACCTTCACGGACGGCCACGTGAGCAACACGACGACCTACGGCGCCGATCCGAAATGGAACCAGGTGGACGCACAGGTCGTGTACCGCCTCTCGAAGCGCACCGACCTCTACGGCGAGGCCATGTACCAGCACGCCTCGGGACACAACTATGTGGCGTTCATCAACACGGCGGGCGGCGCGTCGACGACGGCCAATCAAGTGGTGGGCACGGTGGGGTTGCGCGCCCGCTTCTGATCGCGCTTCTCGTCACAACACGAGCGACAGCGCGATCGACACCCACACGGCAGCCGCGCCGCAGAGAAAGGCGCGGCGCGCCATCAGGAAGCGCGACTCGTCGTTGGGCTTCGCGGGCGAGGTGGCGAGCCAGGGCACGCTGCCGAGGCACGCGAAGCCCGCGAGCGCGATGCCGACGACCACCCGGTCGCCGATGCGCCAGGCCGACGGCTCGTGCAGTCCCCAGTAGCCCAGCGCGATCAGGCCGATCGAAAACATCGTCGAGGCGGCAGAACTGAGCGCCACCACCGATCCCGTCGGAGATTGCATGGATTGCCTCCCTGCGCGCTTCGCGCTGTCGGGCCATTATCGGCGGGCGGGCAGCACGCGGCAACGCCGCCGCGATCCGTTCATCCCGATGCGCACGCCCGCAGCGGCTTACGCGCTCGGCCGCACCATCTGGAACATCTCGCCGATCTGCGCGTAGTCGGCGCGATAGCCTGCCCGCATCACGGGCTGGGCCGCTTGCGTATCGAACAGGCCGTCCTTCAGGAATTCCTCGCGAATGTGCACACCCACCACCTGCCCCAGCGCAAGCCAGTTGTCCATGGGCGCGCCGTCCAGCGTGTTGAGCCCCACGACCTTCAGCAGCTTGCATTCGAGCGCGGCCGGCGACTCGGCCACATGCGGCACCGCCACGCTGCGGCCCGGCGCGGCCGTGAGGCCCGCGAGCGCGAATTCGTCGACGTCGGCGGCGACCGGCGCGGAGGTGCGGTTCATCTGCGGCGCCAGCGCCTTCGACGTGAGATTCCAGACGAACTCACCGGTCTCTTCGATGTTGCCGATGCTGTCCTTGCGGCCTTCGCTGCAGAACCCGATGATCGGCGGAAATGTGGCGAACGCGCCGAAGAAGCTGTAGGGCGCGAGATTGAGCGCGCCGCTTTTTGCGCGGCTGGAAATCCAGCCGATCACGCGCGGCGCGACGATCGCCTTGAATGGATCGTGCGGCAGGCCATGGCCCTGGGCGGGGTCGTAGAAGTAGGTATTGGACATGATGAGACGTAGCGATTTCGAGGCGGCATCACTATGACACGAGCCGCGCGCGGCTGCCGACAAGCCAGTGGCTTGCAGCCGCCCCAAAACGCAGCAAGGCCGGCTCTCTTGCGAGAGCCGGCCTTGCTGAAGACCTGGCGGTCTGACCGGAGAAACGCGTTGGACGGCGCGCGCCGCCCGAAGCGTTTCAGCTTCGATCAGTCACGCGGCATGCCGAACGGCATGTAGTGCGAACGGCGAACGCGCTCGGCTTCGCGGTGGCGCGCTTCGTACGAGTATTCCGAATCCATCGGCAGATACGGCGACGCGAAGAGGTCGCTTACCTTTTGGAACAGGGCAAAGATGAAGCTCATGGCGACTCCCAGTTAGGCTGCGGTTCAGGGTTTTCCCTAAGACAGAACGAATTATAGGGTTTTCCCTAGGGCAGCGCTAGTGCAGCGCAGCAAAAAAACTGCGACGCGCCGTCGCACGGGGTCGAGCGCAATCGATGCGTTGCAGCAATACAACGCATCGAAATTTCGGGTACAGGGGCAGGATCGCGGGGCGAAGCCGGTCAGCGCGTGGCTTTCTGGGCGCTTTTCGCGTGAGGCGCACGCGTGGAATGGGCCGCTGCGCGGTGCGCGGGCGCGGGCGAGGCCTTGGCGGCCACCGCCCTGGAAGACATACGTGCGGGCGGCGGCGCCGGGGTTTCCGCGGCGGCGGTAGCGGCCGCAGCAGCCGCGGCGGCGGCGGTTTGCGCGGCCACGCGCTGCGACAGGTCGTCGAGCGTGGACTGCTGCTTCAGGATGAATTGCTCGAGGCGCGCCTCGTCGGCGCGGGATTCGTTTGCGAGGCTGTCGAGCCGCACCGACTGAGCGATCCCGAACCCGACCGATGCGAGCACCGCCATCGACGCGGCGGCGAGCATCCACTTTTGTTGCCGCGACGAGGCGACCGCCATACGGCGCTGCTCGGCGAGCGCGCCCTGGAGCGCGTCGAGGCGCTGCGTCAGCGCGTCCGGCTCAGGGGCCGCGTGAGCCGCTTCGGACGCGAACCCAATGGGCTCCACGCGCTCGGCGGGGCCGGCGGCAAACGACGGCTCGGCGACAAAGGCTTCGGGAGCCGGTTCCTGCACCACTCCAATGCCCGGCTCCACCGCTTCGGCCACGGCAGGAGCAGCAACTCGTTTCGCCCGCGGCGCGCGGCGCGCAGTCGTTGCACCCGCAACAGGGCTCGTCGCGCTGGCTTCGTCGACGGGCATTGCCACCGCTTGAGCCGACTCCGGGCTTTCGAAGCCGCTCAGCGTGCCCTGACGCACGGCGGCATCCGCTTCGGCAACGGCCGCGAGCCCGTCGACGGCAAGCGCGTGCGGAGCATCGGATTCGACAGCAAGCGGGGATTCAGTCACGTCGGACGGCGCGGACGTCGCGTGGGGCTGCCACGGCGCGTTGCGTTCGGGATGCGAAGAGCTCAAGGATGCGGTATCTGCGTAATCAGCCATGTGTCAGCGATGCGGTTCGCGTCGCGCGCCGGCCGGTCACGGCCGCTTGGCGACGTCCTCGTGTTCTGGTTCGAACGCGCATTGTCGCATGCCGGAACGCACGGCCAAGGGCTCTTCCCCGACTTACCCAGCCGGCATCGACCGACACCCCGCGCAGGTCAGCCAGGTGCGCAGTCGTGGGCGAGCGTGCTGCGCCGCCTGGAATGTCCCGCGCAGTTTGCGAATGCGTACAATCGCCGGCATTGCTCTTTCGATGCGACGCGCTTCGCCGCAACTTTTCGCCATGAACACACCTACGAGCGCAGCCAGCCTGCGCGAGCATTTCGACCGCGTCGTCCTGCCGATGTGGCGCGGCCCCGGCTTCAATGCCGAACTGCGCCTGCCCTACGAGGCGCTCGATGCGGCCGGCGCGACCCCGCTGCCCGTCACGCGCTACCGCGCGATGGCGTGTGCCCGCCAGCTCTTCGTTTTCTCCCAGGCCGGCGACGCCGCGCACGCGCAAACGCTCTTCGAAACGCTGCGCCACACATATCGGGACCCGCAGCACGGCGGATGGTTCTATAGCGTCGACGCAGCCGGCGCGCCGCTCGACACCACCAAGGACCTCTACACGCACGCCTTCGTGGTGTTCGCCACTGCGGCCTACGGCCAGCGCTTCGGCGCGACCGAGGCGCTCGACGTCGCGCGCGAAACGTCCTCGCTGATCGTCGACCGCTTCGCGGCCCGCGACGGCCTGCTCAACGCGGCGCTCGACGCGTCCTTCGCGAGCGTTACCGGCGGCCCGCTGCAGAATCCGCTCATGCACCTCACCGAGGCCTGGCTCGCGGCGAGCGAGGCGACCGGCGACAGCGCGTTCGACACGGCGATCACGCGGCTTGTCGAGGCCCTCGCGCGCGGCTTCCTGCACGCGCCGACGGGCTGCATCGCCGAATTGCCGGTCGGCGCGGCGGACAACCGCCTCGAGCCCGGTCATCAGTTCGAATGGTTCTGGCTGGCTTCGCGTGCGGGCGCCCGGTTGGGCGCGTCGGGACTGGACGAAGCGCTCGCGCGCGCCTTCGTCTTTGCACAGAAGCACGGCGTCGACCCGGAAACGGGCGCCGTGGCGGCCGCGCTCGACGAGCAGGGCCGGGTGATCGATGCGACGCAGCGTATCTGGGCGCAAACGGAATACTTGCGCGCGCTCGCCACGCACGGCGACGCCGCGGTGCGCGCCGCGCTCGCGCCGCAGATCGGGCGCTTCGCGCCGCGCTTTCTCACGCCGCAGGGCTGGGTGGAATGCCGCAGCGCAAACGGTGACGTGGCGCGCGCGGACATGCCGTCCACGACGCCGTATCACCTCTTGACGGCCTATCAGGGCATGGGCGTTTGAGGCACAACCACGCGAAGCGCCGAGGCAGACGGGCGCAAGCCCGCCGCCAAGGCGCCCAGACCGCTCGAGTCGCTTAGGCCGCCAGCACCGCCGGCGAAATCTCGAACGCCGCCACGGCCTCGGAAAGCTGGCGCGTCTGCTGATGCAGCGAAGCCGCGGCAGCCGCGGCCTCCTCGACGAGCGCCGCATTCTGCTGGGTCATCTGGTCCATCTGCGAGACGGCCTGATTCACCTGATCAATGCCCGTGCTCTGCTCGAGCGACGAGGCGCTGATACCCGCCATCATCTGCGTGGCGCGCGAAATCGAGTTCGACACCTCGCGCATCGACTCGCCCGCGCGCTCCACCAGCTCCGAGCCGCCGCGGATCTGCGAAACCGACTCGCTGATCAGCGTCTTGATCTCCTTGGCCGACTGCGCGCTGCGCTGCGCGAGCCCGCGCACCTCGCCCGCCACGACCGCGAAACCGCGGCCCTGCTCGCCTGCCCGCGCCGCTTCCACGGCCGCGTTGAGCGCGAGAATGTTGGTCTGGAACGCGATGCCGTCGATCACGCCGATGATTTCCGCGATCTTGTCCGAGCTTTGCGCGATGCCGCGCATGCGCTCGACCACCTCGCCCACCACGGCGCCGCCGCGTGCGGTCGCGTCGAGCGCCGCCTCGGCCAGCGCGTTCGCCTCGCGCGCGTTGTCGGCCGTGTTGCGCACCGTGCCCGTCAGTTCCTCCATGCTCGCCGCCGTCTGCTCCAGCGACGCCGCCTGCGATTCGGTGCGCGCCGAAAGATCGGCGTTGCCGGTGGCGATCTCGTCGGCGCCCACGTTGATCGAGCCCGCCGTTTCGCGCACGGTGTGGACCGTGCGCGCCAGGCTCGACTGCATCAGCGCAAGGCCCTGGAACAGCCGGCCGATCTCGTTCTCGCCGCGCGCGGCGATGCGCTCGTCGAGGCGCCCGCGCGCGATGCGCTCGAAATGGCGGCCCGCTTCCTCGAGCGGCTCCACTACGCCGCGGCGCAGCGCGAGGTGCACGCCGGTCGCGAGTGCGATCAGCAGGACCAGGATGACGATGCCGACGATCTGGAAGAGCGCGAGACGCGAGTCGATCGAATCGAGCGACGCGCGGCTCGCCGCGGCGTTGAACTGCGCAAAGGCGTGCAGCTCGGCGAGATAGGCGTCCTGGTACGACTGCGTCGGCTGGTCGAGGAAGGCCTGCAGATTGTTGCCGTTGAGGTCGTCGATCAGCTCGCCGAGCGCCTTGCGGTACACCTGATAGCGCTCGCCGAGCGCGGCGACGCGCGCGCGATTGTCGTCGTTGATCGGCGGGACGGCCATGAGCGCCGCGAACGTGGTGTCGGCGGCGGCCAGCTGGTCGCGCGCGTGATTGACCATATCGGTCGGCACCGTGCCGCCGCGGACCATGCGCGTGCCCGCGCGCGAGAGATTGATACGGGCGTCCATCAACTGCTGGGTGATGACGTTGGCGGCGCTCGCCTGCCGCAACGCCACTTTCGAGAGGTCCGCCACGTCGTCGTGCGTGCGCGTAAGCGACCAGTAACCAAGTCCTGCGGTCACGAGCTGCAGTACACAGAACGCGACGAGGACACACAACAGGCCGGATGCGACCTTGATCTTGCTGAACATCGGGACACCTGGATGGCAGTGAATGAGTGAGGCGCGAGCATGTGATCGCTCGGGCCCGCACTGCGTTTACGGCCACGCAAACCCGATTTTTGAGCCCTAAACCGTGAAAAAATGCCCCAAAATGCGCAACGGATCATTTCGGCAATGGTTACACGGTCATTCCCTGCATTTCTCGCAACAATAGAATGCCGGCTGGACACTTACGGCATATCGGATGAGGCCGCCGTGCTGCCTGCCGACAAAGCCTGCCCGGCGACAACTTTCAAGGCGCTGAAGCAGATGAAGCCTTCTCGGCAAATGGAGGCTGTCGAGAGAAATTGATGCTGGTACTCGTGGGAAACTGGGCAACGAAGTGTCAGAGCAGCTCGCTCATCTCGACCGTGAACTCGCAACGCTTCAAACTGGTGTAGCACAGACCGATGAACGCCATGGCATCGAGCAGCTACATCTCACGGTGTCAGCCGCTTATATTGCAACACTCCTCAGCAATGAGCGCGTGAGCCGTTGGCTATATGAGCATCATCGCGACTTTGCTGCGCAATTCGAAACCATCAGCCTGGAAGCTCGGAATGAACGCTTCAGGTCGGATTCGAGCGGACCACGGTCGAAAAATTTTCGCCGTATCGAGGAAAGGCGGCCTGGTGTTTCCTCGCAAAGGTAACTTGCATCGCCGTGTTAGCGCCAGTCGTTCGGCGTGAGTCGAGCGACTGGACTACTCTCTGGCCGCAATTCACTTGGGGCAGTGCGAGGCAGGTACCCAGCCAAGTCACCTCTTTGGACGATTAGTACCACGGACGGGCGACGCAACCAGAGAATTATCAGGACTCGGAGACAGAGCTGACGTCCTTGACACTTTAACGGTCCGCCCTCGAAGACGCTTTCCCTTGCCCCTCCGTAGAGCACTACAACTGCTTACAAATCTCACACTGGCCCGGTGCACCGCTGTGTCGATTGCGGCGTTCTTGCTGACACACCTCAACGGAGCGCGACATGAGCACCAATCTGAATTCCGGTTCACCGCAGCGTAGTCGCATTCATCCTTTGGTTGCTGGCGCAGCCGTGGCAGTCATCCTGGCCAGCGCTACAGGTATCGCAGCGATGACAGGCGTGCTTCCGACATCCCGAGCTGTGACCGCTCCTCCGACGCAAGCTATTCCGGTCGCTGCACAAGTCGCGAGCACACCGGTCGCTTCACCGCAATCGAGCGCGGAGCAGCGCGTGACCAGGGAGGAAGCGCCCGCCCAGCCGCGCGTCCATCATCACCATAGCGTGCCAGTTGAGCAGCCCCCGCGGTATGCAAACAACGACACATATCAATCGTCGGCACAACCGGCTCCGAGACCAGTCGCCGTTGACCCGAACGCCGGAGAAGTCGTCGCAGTCAATACGGTCCAGGAACCCGAGCCGACAACGGGTCTCGGAGCCGTAGGCGGTGCAGTCGCCGGCGGGCTGTTGGGAAATCAGGTCGGCGGGGGGCGCGGTCGCGTTCTGGCAACGATTGCCGGCGCCGTCGGCGGTGGCCTTGCAGGCAATGGCATTGAGCATGCTGTTCGCAAGGCGACGAGTTACCAGGTGCAGGTCAGAATGCAGGACGGTAGCTACCGGAACTTCAACTATTCAACGCAGCCACTGGTCCAGGTCGGCGAGCGCGTTCATGTCTCGGGCGACTCCCTGAGCGCGTCGTAATCAGCCTGTGTTAGCCTGGCGACCTGCGATTACCTGCTCAAGGATTGCATTCAGGGCGAGCACAACTAGATGGACGGACGGAAATGCGAAAGCATAGTGGCCTATCTTCGGCGCAGGATGGCTGAGCTCGAAATCGACCCAGAGGATGTCGCCGCTTCTATCGCCGCGGACCAAGAGCGACTGCGCGCGGCAAAGTACCGCGACGCCTTTGGAAATACCTGGGACGGCAAGGGCAATACCCCTCAGTGGGTCGTGCAGGCGACGAGCGCGGGCCAATCGCTCGAGCATTTTGCAATCCGTGTGCCAGCAGAACCACAATCGGGCAAGCGCGCTGACGTGGACTGGCGACGGGACCCGTTTGCTGGTACCAGACTGGCCACAGTCCGGCCTGAGCCACTTCACGCGTAAAAAGCTGTGCATAGCGTCTCGTGACCGGAGCGCGCTCATCGTTCGGAGAGGAAATCGGTAGTCTCGAAGAACTCTTCCAACCTCCTCTTGAGTGGACGCTCGTGCATCCAAACTTCTTTGGTCGCGACGTGCACGGAGTGTTTCACTGTCGACCCGTTGGCTATTCGACGTTGACGACGTCTGAGCAGCGATGGGAGCCCGGCGTAATAGCGATGTGCTTCGCAATGGTCGAGGATTGCCCGCAGAGGTCGGTCACCTTAAGCTTGGAAAGGTCGAAGACGAACTTCTTCCCCTTCCTTGTCACCAGAATCTCGCCAGCGCTCGTGGAGAAAGACTGAACGCCCGGTGCAGTGTCAGACACCGTCGCTACATTGGAGTCGACAGAGCACGAGTTGATGCTCTCCTCGGCCGGAGTGCCTGCCGTGTAGCTGAACTCGCTCACCTTCTCGTCGTCGACGGTCACATGCAGGTAATGGCTAACGATATTCCGGTCCGCCGTGCATCGGTACTTGACAGGTTTGGCCTGGCTCGTGCCAACGGCGCACGCAAGTGCAGGGACCGCCACGGCGAGGGTCGAGACAGTCCTCTGTATCAGGATTCGGGTCATTTTTGAATCGCTTCCCGCTCGCACGTGGGCGGGGTGTCTTCGATTTCACGCAGTCAGCAGGCGAATAATCTTCCGTTGATTTGCTGACGCGCCCAGAAATCTACTTCCGTACGCAGCGTGCCCTTGCTGACTGAACTCACCTAGACCTCAGGCTTTACGTTCGAACTCCCACAGCGCCGGCTGTGGTCGGTACGCGCCATTCCGGTCGGGTGCGAAGACATCCGGCATCGCATCCCCCTGATTTACCAGCACACCAGGTACGTTGTGGCCTTGTGCTTTCCAAACGCCGGTTTCCGGACACGTCTGCCCCGTTCGTACCGTCATTGGTCCACTATCCCGGCGTATTGGCGCGCCGTCTTCCGCTGCATCGAAGTTGCGCGCGAAATCAGCGAGGTCCTTCGGATACAGCAGATGGTCGCGGAAAGAGCTGTCGTCCAGCTGCAGCAGAAATGCGACCGCTGCCGCCTCAACTGCCCAGTAGCCGACGTAGGTACCCTTGCCATTCTTCTGGGCTTCCAGATGTCCGTCGTGCCATGGAGCTGCGGCCATTCCCGGATACCAGGCTTCGAGGTATTCCGTCATGTCGTCGACAGATTCCTTCTTCGTCTCGCGATAGAGACTGAACACGAGGGGCCGATACGGCACGTCGTGATACCAGCTATCTACGTTGATTCGACCATCGAGTTCGTAAGCCAGCAGGTCCTCATACAACGTGTCCTTCCCCCGATAGGAGGGGTCAAACATCTCGACGATGCGCGGCAGCAGGTCACGTCGATGCAGCAGGTAGCAAAAGCCGATGAGCTGCATCGCCGTTTCATATTCGCCAATTTCTTCAAAGACCAATGGCGGTTCGCCGGCATCCTGTCGATTCAGCCGTTGAGCTTTCGCGTACCGTTCAAAGGCTTCGAGAACCGGCTCAAGTTCACCACGCAGCAGCTTGAGGTCCGCTCCACCTGTATACAGGAGTAGGAAGCGTCGATAGACATCGGAAACGAGGTAGCGCTGCGTCAGCGCCTTCCGCTCGTTCTCATTGCTGCCGGTTGGCGCAGTATTTTCGGACCAGTACGCGATGCCGTCATCAAGGAGGTCCAAACGCCACTTGAAGTAGTCCTCGCCAAGAAAGCGTTGCCGCCGTGTCGAATCGAAGTCTTCGTTCATATCCATAATCTCTTAGCCCTAGGCTATCTTATCCTGCTCGCTTTCAGCTTGACCGCTTCTTCAACCTCTCCCTCCTTGTAGTGATGGGTGAAGGGAAGGTCGTGGTCAGTATGGTCGTGTTCAGCGCCCGTCGTGAGCGCTTCGACGTGTTGCACGGCGGACGGAAGGTAGAACGGGACGTACAGCAGATGTCGCGAGTACCCGGACCTCAAAATCGTGTTGACCAGGCCTTGGTCCGAAACGGCTCCGGAGAGTTTGGCTTCAATCCACTCGTGACTCATCTGGACCCGGGCGATTTTTGCACTGCTCGGTCCGGTCGCGGTGGTCTTGTCCTTCGGCGTTGTGTCCGCTGTCGGCGGTGCAGCGTCGGCTTGCTGCTTTCTCGCTGGGCTGCTCTCATTTGCGGAGCCACCCGGTGTTGGTTTTCCACCGCCAGGTGCGGGCTTACCGCCGCCCCCGGGCTTGCCACTACCTCTGGTCGGCAACGCTGGCCCTGCGTCGTCCGGCGGCTCAAGCAGGTCCTGGGCAGGAGGGCGCACCGCCTCCTTAATGGTTCCGAGCTTGCTGGCAATATTGTGCTTTGCGTTCGGGTCTTGCAGCTTTCGCGTTGTCGTCGACGATTTCATTTCGACGATGGCGAAGTCCTTCATCTGGTTGCTAAACGGGGCAGCACGCCAAACACCGTCGATGCCGTGACCACGTGCCTTGAGGTCGAAGAGCTTGTTCAGCTTGCCCTTATCGTTGAGCTTGCCCATAACCCGCAGTCCTGGCTGCTCACTCCACTTGCCGCTCGGGCCCTTGTCGTGGTCCTTCCAGCCATTTCCCCATTTAAGCTTTTCATAGCAGTAATAGTCGCCGATGTGCTCACCCAGAATGCCCGTGATATTCGTCGTGATGTCGGTGACAGCGAGCTTGGCATTGACGACGCCGCGCGAGGGCGTCGGCACAGGTCGGTCCTGGCCTGTTTTGGCTTCTTCGCCCTTTGCACCTGGCTTGTCAGTCGTTCGGTGCTCCTCGAGCGTGCTGACGGCTGACGAGTTCGGCTGCTTTTTGCGCCAATGAAGCAGCTTGCGCTGGACGAACTGCGCGAGCCAGTATGGCAGGTTAGTTTCTACAAAGGCCAGTGCCTGCATGAACGTGGCTTGAACACTGGTAGGCATCTCGCGATACAGCCAGGACTTCTGGATATGTTCACGAGCCTCCGTGAGGTACGTCTTGACGCCCGTTGCATCGAACAGCTTGTCGATGAGCGCATCCGGGCTGGTCTGGATGTGCGCACGCTGAAGCACCAGACGCAGAATGTCGAACAGCAGCGGGCCATATATTTCGGACTTGTGGTTGACCAGTCGAAACGTCCGCTTGACTCCGGCGCCGACGACAGGAACCCAGCCCACGACGGCGAATACCAGGTCGATGCCGGCCTCGATTTTCGTTATCTCGTCCACACTTTCGCGAGCGTTCCAGACGGTCCAGACGCTTTCCGTCGTGTCGTAGACGTTCTGCGCGACGTAGAAAAGCGGGAAGGCGTTAGACGCCATCGACAGCCCAATCTCCTTGGCCGCATCTTCGATTGCCTGCTGGTCGTCTGCGTTCATGTCACGTCCGGTCGGCCAGAGAATTTGTTGAACAGGCTGAAGAGGTTTTCGTCCGTGATGCCGTCATGGCCGCCTGCGTGGAGTTCCTTGAGGATGTCTTTCTGCTCAAGCGCCTTCGCAGCCTGCACGGGCTGCGGCGTGAAGGGTCGCGCATCTTCTCCGAAAAAGACCTTGGCCGGCCCGTCGGGCACGTCCCGAAGCAGGGCATGCCCGTTGCCGTCGAGCTTGCCCGCCATCGTCGTGCCGTTTTCGAACGCCACCTTGTAGGGCGCATTGGGCACCGCCTTCAGGTTGTCGTCCATCAGGTTGAGCTCGAGCTTGTTGTGGAGGTCGCCCTTCGGCAATGTGGGCAGGTCATAGGGACTGCTCGTGGGGCCGTTGAACGCATGCTGCGCACCCTTGATGTCTATCTGCCCGGGAGCATGAATCTCGATGTTGCCATCGTGGATGCGGATGTACGCGCCCCCAGCGGTCAGCAGGACGCCCTGGCTCGCAGCCACTTCCACGTTTTCGGAGGCCGACAGCACCTTCACTGTCTTCTGCGCGGTCAGCTCGATGTTGTCCGAGTGCGCGCGAATCTCGACCTTGCCCTTCGCGGCGAAGAGCTTCATCCCTGCGTTCTGGACGAAGAGGCTGATTTTGTCGGTCACGCTCGCAAGCAGCGACTTGCCAGTGGCGATGTGCGTGCTTTGACCGCTGACCAGGGTGAGCTGCTCGTCGGCGCTCACGTGCACTGACTGCTGCGTCGAGACGCCGATTCCCGCCGGGCTTGCCGCCAGGAGAATGGGCTCCTTGAACGCATTGGCCGAACCAGTGCCGCCGCCGGCAGTACGCCCCCCGCTCGCCTGGCCCTGGACGCTATCAGTCGACGCTGCGGTGAAGGCTTTGAGCGCGTCCTGGCCTGCTTGCAGGCTTTCGGCCTGATGCGTCGTGCTCGCGCTGCTGAGCGATTCGAGAAGGTTGCCTGCGCCTGACAACTGCCCTCGTGCGGCGCTTACGTCAAGTTGCTGCGCGTTCGTGCCTGCGGCTGCGTGAGTCGAGAGGAACAGCCCGCGGTTCGCGCGCAGCGCGCCGTAGGCATCGGTGCGTAGTTCGAAGCCGCTGCCGAGATAGCTGCCACGCGTGTTGCCGTCCTGGGCAATGAGGTAACCCATGTGCAGCATGGAGTTGCCTTGGGACGATAGCAATTGAAGCCGATTCTGGGCTGTTGCGTCGTCCATGACGAGCTGGTTGTAGCCGCCCGCGCCACCGTATTCTCGCGACCGAAAGCCAGAGAGGATGCCATTCGAGTGCCAATGCGGCTGCGTCGCGCCGTTATAGACATGCCCTGTCGCGATGGGCCGGTCGCAATCGCCTCCGACCCAGTCGATGGTCACTTCTTCGCCGATGCGGGGCACGTGGACGCTACCATAGCCGCTTCCCGTGTCCGAGAACGCGGCGCGCACCCAGCACGTCGCGGCGGACGCCTCACGTCGGTCCCAATGCATGCGCACGAGGATGCGGTTGAGCGAATCGGTGTAGACCTCTTCGTTCTCCGGGCCCGTCACCGTTGCCGTCTGAAGGTGCATGACCGGCTTGTGGTGTTCGAACGGGCTGCGAAACGGAACCTTCAGTCGCTGCGCCTCGACCTCGACGAGAAAGAAGCCATCGCTGCCATCGCCGACGGAATCTTCGACCGAGAACGTAGCTGCGCACTGCTCATAGGTAGCGCGAACCGCCGCCAGACGTTCAGAGAGGCTATGCGGGAACGCGTGAGTCTCGCCAACGGGGATATTGTTCCGGATGTACCACGAGGCTTCGATGACCGCGAACTTCCGGTCCTCGCCGTCGTCCTGCTCGTGCGCGGGATGGTTATCCAGCGAGAACCAGCGGCCGACGTCGATGCTGCGCAGGCCTCCGACGCCAAAAAAGCGCTTCGCGCGCGACTCCCACTCTTCCAGCTTGAGCTTGGTGAGCTTGTCGCCACGGTCGCTTTCCTGCCAGCTATAGGCGCCTGTGTATTCGTAGACCTCCGCCTGTTCCGGCAGGTCGCCCTGATTCGCGACAGTCGGAAACGAAGTCTCCTTGGTGGTACCAGGATTCTTGTAGTCAAAGGTGCGCGAGCTGTAGCTCGTGCTTTGAAGCGTGCGCGTGCCGGACCACTGCACAAGCGCTTCCGTCTGGCTGGAGCTGCCGGCACGGTAGAAGTCGACCTCCTGGGGCGACATGGCCTTGAGCGAATAGAGGTCATCGGTCACGACAAGCGTGTGCGACTTACCATCGTCGGCATGCTCGAAGTAGTAGAACCAGCCTTCGGACTCGAGCAACCGGTGCACGAAAGTCCAGTCGTCCTCGTACTGAACGCAGAATGACCGAACCGGTGATGCGTTTTGAATGTCAAACCGGAACGCCCCGGCCGCCTGCGGATGCATCTGAAAAACAGATTCGAGGATAGCCTCTACTGACTTGTCCTGGAAAACCTGCGCGTCCTTGCGGAACTTGAGGAAATGCAACCATGAGGAGTAGCCCAGTTGGTAACTCGTTAGCTCCCCGTCGGCGCCAAGCCGGCGCGCGGTATGCACGTAGCCATGCTGCGGGCGATAGGACTTGTCGGCACGCTGAAGCCAGAGAGTGACCGGCTGGGCGATAAGAGACTTCAGCTCGAGCGAGCTGTTCGTCGAGACAGCGTCGATGACGTATTCGAAGTTACGGCCAAGCCGTGAGGTACCCGTCACGATTTGCGGCAATAGCGCATTCGCCCCCGCAGGGGAGTCGAGTTTTACGAGCCGGTCAGCCTGGAATAATGCAGACTGCATAAATGAGATAATGTCCTGCGCTCCCATTTAGATTTTCCTTGTCGGGGCATCCCTTAAAGTCGACCGAAATCATAAGGGGATTTTTCCGGCTCGACAATTCCGTCTGATTGAAGCCCTCGACATTTAACATTCCCTGATGAAAACGTCATGACCGCGGCGCTCACCTGCGGGCAATCTTCTGCAGTCTTGCCTGATGTATCGCCATACGCCACGCGTTGATTGGCACGCCTCAACCAGCTTCGCATGGTCATTTTGATATGGCGGCACTCGTCGATGTAAGAGCGGTTGAATTGGGGCACACGGCAGTGATGGAACGCGTTGAAAAATCACCGCATCTCGCTAGCACCTCAGATTTCTTCATTTTCGTCTTCCCCCTTGAATAATCACCCGGAGACGCAACTATTCCCGTACTTTGCAAGTCCACCACACAGCCATAAACTAACTTCCAGGAACTGGACCGTGCGCCTGATTTTCCGAATTGGCCTAATCTTGCTGTCAGTACTCGCCGCGCTAGTTGTTGCGGGAACAGGCTATGAAGCGCTCCAGCGGCACCTCGCGACTGAGAACCATCAACCGCCGGGTGAGATGGTGAACATCGGCGACCGGCGCATACAGCTCAACTGCACTGGCAATGGCTCTCCGACCGTGGTGTTCGAATCCGGCCTGGGCATTAGCGGTTCGCTGGACTGGTCGGCCGTCCAGCCATCCGTTTCGAAGGTCACCCGCGCCTGTTCATATAGTCGCGCAGGAATCATGTGGAGCGACCGCAGCTCAGAAGCACAAGGCGCCAAATCGGTTGCTGAAGATTTGCATCGCGCATTGCAGGTCGCTGGGGAACGCGCGCCCTTCGTGCTCGTCGGTCAATCGCTCGGTAGCGCTTACATCATGACTTATACAAGGAGCTATCGCGTTGCAGAGAACGTTGGACGTTCCACACGGAAGACGTTAATCTGGAAGCACTTCATGAACAGTCTGACCACCGTCAAGGAGCTGGCACATGGAAGTGAGCACCGAAGCGCTTGTTGAGATGCTGTGTGAAGTCGAGGCAGAAGACCCAATCGACTATGCGGACCTACCGTTCGGCGAACAGGAGCTACGACGCCTTGTCATGTGCTCGCTGGTAGAACGGCACCACGTTGTAGAGGCGGCGATGTCGGACTCGGACCTCCATGCGATGTACCTGCTGAGCACCGCGAAGCTTGTTCTCGAGAACACGGTGCTCCACGCTCGTCTGCTTTTGCTTCAGGGACAACAGGTCGACATTCAGTCGCTCCTCGCTCCGTTCACCCTCAAGGGCAAAAAATAACGAGGCGGAATGCGTACCGAGAGAAGAGCTCGTTTTGTCTCCTCCTCAGTACGCAGCCAAGGCACCGCCTTCGCAAACCTAGCCGTGCAGAAACCGGTGCACGGCCCGTCAAACGCAGTATGCGAAATCTGCCGCGAATACGCTAGTCCGAGGTCGTCTCTTGAGCCCTGAGTTCAATCCATGTTGGCTGGTGCCTGACGCTCGCAAGAAACACGGCGAGGTCACCACGGGCTATAGATGCCGTCACATCGCTTTCCCGCGGCGCGAGACCTGGATAAAAAATGGCCCACCGGTAGTGGGCCTAGTCCATTCCACGTGATACATGGAGGAGACGCTTGAAAAGCGAGTATCGCCAGCGTACGCATCTCCTACACGCGAACGCCTGCTGACCAGCTGACGTTTAAGTCAGCCACTGTTTGATGTTGGCCGCCATGACATTTGTCGAAATGCCATAGCGGTCGTGGAGCGTCGGCAGTGCACCGGCGTCGAGAAACTCGTCGGGCAGCGCGACCTGTTTGAACGTACACGAAACGCCGGCGCTCAAGAGCGTGGTTGCGACAGCTTCACCCAAACCGCCTATAACCGTATGGTTCTCAGCGACGACGACCATGCGCCCCGTCCGCTTCGACTCGCGGATGATGGTCTCCGTGTCGAGCGGCTTGATGGTCGGAACGTGCAGCACTGCAACGTCCACCTTGTCCGACGCCAGCGCTTTCGCAGTTTCCAGCGCACGCATTGTCATGATGCCCGACGAGATGATGAGGACGTCGTTGCCATCGCGCAGCATCTTGGCTTTGCCGAGTTCGAACTGATAGTTGTACTCGTCGAGCACCGCGGGCACGTTGCCACGCAGAAGGCGCGCATAGACCGGACCCTTATGCGCCGCGATGGCCGGTACCATCTGTTCAATGTCGAGCGCATCGCACGGGTCAATTACCGTCATGTTTGGCATTGCGCGCATGAGCGCAAGGTCTTCAGCGGCCTGGTGGCTCGGGCCGTACCCGGTCGTCAGGCCAGGCAGCGCGCAGACGATTTTGACGTCGAGGTTGTCCTCGGCGATGGTCTGATGAATAAAATCATACGCTCGACGCGTCGCGAATACTGCATAGGTGGTGACGAACGGCTGCGCTCCTTCGTGGGCGAAGCCAGCGGCGGCACCCATGAGAAGTTGCTCTGCCATGCCCATCTGGTAGTACCGCTGCGGAAACTCCTTCGCGAAGATATGGAGGTCGGTGTACTTGCCCAGGTCGGCCGTCATGCCAATGACATTCGTCTTCGCGCGAGCCAATTCGACAAGTGCATGCCCGAACGGCGCGGAGCGTGTCACCTGGCCTTCGCCGGCGATGGACGCAATCATCGCCGAGGTCTTCAGACGAGGCTTTTTATCGACGACCGAGTTCATGCTTTGCTCCCTGCAAAAGTCTCATCAAGTGCATCCAGCGCCAGCTTCCATTCATGTGCGTCCACCCGGATGAAGTGGTTCTTCTCCCGTTGCTCGAGGAACGGTACGCCGCAGCCCATCTTCGTGTCGCACACGACGATTCGCGGCTTTGCCTCCTTCAGGTTTCGAGCGTTGTCGAATGCCGCCTTCACGGCATTGATGTCGTTCCCGTTCACGCGTTGCACATACCAGCCGAACGCTTCGAGCTTCGGAACGAGCGGCTCGAAGGCCATGATTTGCGTCGACGGGCCGTCGGCCTGCTGGTTATTGACGTCGACCATCGCAATCAGGTTGTCCAGCTTCCAGTGCGCTGCCGAGAGGAGACCTTCCCAGATGGCTCCTTCGTCAAGTTCGCCGTCGGAGAAGAGCGTGTACACGAACGATTTAGAGCCTTTGCGCTTGAGTCCGAGACACCGGCCCACGGCAATCGTTAGCCCCTGGCCGAGCGACCCACCGGACATCTCCATCCCCGGGGTGTAGCTCGCCATTCCGGACATGGGCAGACGGCTGTCGTCGCTGCCGTAGGTCTCCAGTTCTTCTTCGGGAAGAATGCCCGCTTCGAACAATGCAGCGTACAGCGCGATTGCGTAATGACCATTCGACAACAGGAATCGGTCCCGGTCCTCCCAGTCTGGCTCCGCCGCGCGGTAGTTCATCGCGCCGAAATATGAAACGGCCAGAACGTCAGCGATGTCGAGCGCTTGGCCGATATAACCCTGGCCCTGTACTTCGCCCATTAGCAAAGCGTTACGGCGGATGCGGTATGCGCGCTCAGCGAGCGACACATCCTCGATGACGGTTGTACTCATTTACTCGTCTCCTGGAAAGAGTTCGTTCAGCGATTGACAGTCTTTGCGGGCACGAAGAACACCAGAACCGCGCCCAGAACGACAGCCGTCGAAATGAAGATGAGGCCTGCTGTCGCGTGGCCGGTGAAGTCATTTAGCCATCCGACAATGGCGGGCGAGAAAAAGCCGGCCAGATTCGCGAAACAGTTGACCGCGGCAATTCCGGCCGCAGCGGACATACCGCTGAGAACAGCAGTAGGAAGCGCCCAAAACAATGACGACGACGCGAGGATGCCGGCAGCAGCGATGCTCACGCAGATAATCGAGGGACCCACGCTTCCGAGCATCGGCAGTGTGGCGAAAGCGGCGGCAGAAACCAGCATCGGAATCGCCAGATGCAAACGGCGTTCGCGGCGCTTATCGGCGCTACTTCCGAGTAACGGCAACGCGATGATGGCGCAAATGTACGGAATCGCGGTCAGGACACCAACCCACAGCGGGTCCGCGACACCTGTGCGACGGATGATTGTCGGCAGCCAGAAGGTGAGGCCGTATTGACCGAGAACTACACAGAAGTAGATTCCAGCCATTAGCCAGAGACGACGGTCGCGGACAAACGCACGGATGGACACGTGCTCGGTGGCCGCCGTACGGTCGCTTTCCACGTTGCGCTTGAGAAGTGCCTTTTCGTCATCGGACAGCCATTTCGCACTGGCGATTCCGTTGTCGAGATACAGAAAAATCGCGATGCCAAGGAGCAACGACGGGAGTGCCTCCAGCATGAAAAGCCATTTCCATCCTGCAAGTCCCTGGGCTCCCTGGAAGGAATGCATAATCCAGCCGGAAAGCGGGCCACCGAGGATGCCAGCCATTGGAATCGCCATGAAAAACATCGAGAGCGCTTTTGCGCGCCGGGCGGCCGGGAACCAGTAGGTCATGTACAGAATCACGCCCGGCGCGAACCCCGCTTCCGCGACGCCGAGCAGGAAGCGCAGTACATAAAACGTGGTCGGCGTCTTCACAAACAAAAAGCTTGCGGAAATCACCGCCCAGGTCAGCATGATGCGCGCGAGCCAATTTCGCGCGCCGACTTTGTGCAGAATGAGATTGCTCGGGACTTCGAAGAGGAAGTAGCCCAGAAAGAAAATGCCTGCACCGATGCCATAAATGGTTTCAGAGAAACGCAGGTCGTTGAGCATCTGCAGCTTTGCAAAGCCCACGTTCACCCGGTCGAGATACGCGCCGAGGTAACAAAGCATCAGAAAGGGAATGAGGCGACGGGCGACTCTTGCGTAAGTTCGCGCCTCAAAGTCTGATGAGTCGCTCGAAGCCGAGAGGTCTGCACCGATTCCCGGTGTGGCCAGTCTGGATTTCATGGGTTGTCTCCTGTCATCTGAGCTCGTCACGGTGACGGGCTCAGCGCCATGTCTCTGTGCCGCTTTGGCGGCAAGACGCCCCGGCTAGGGCAAGTGCGTCGTATGTTTATGCAATGTCGGAAGCGAAAGAGGGCACGTCACTTCAATGAATCAGCATGCCGCCGTTGACGTCGAGAGTGATGCCGGTCAGATAGGTGGAGAGGTCGCTTGCCAGGAACAGGCAGGCATTGGCGATGTCGTTTGCCTCGCCGAGACGCCCGAGCGGAATGCCCTTGATAATGTCCGCGCGCATCTCAGGCGTCAGCTTGTCGCCCGTGATGTCCGTCTGGATAAGGCCGGGCGTAATGGAATTGACGCGGATATGGTCGCCGCCGAATTCACGAGCCATCGCCTTGGCAAGCCCGAGAACGCCAGCTTTCGCTGCGCTGTAGTGCGGGCCGCCGAAAATGCCGCCGCCGCGTTGCGCGGAAACGGAAGACATGCAAACGATGCTGCCACGCTGCTGCTTCTTCATGTGCGGGATGACGGCCTGTGACATATACAGCGTCCCCAGCAGGCTCACGCCGACGACTGCGTCGAAGTTGTTCTTCGAGATTTCGAGTGTCTTGATGGGCTGCGTAATCCCCGCGTTGTTTATCAACGCGTCGATTCGGCCGTATTTAGCAGCGACTGCATCTGCTGCGGCGACGCAGGCTTCCTTGTCGGTGACGTCGCACGCCAGACCGAGATGACCTTCCCCGAGGTCACGCGCAGCGCTTTCCGCGTCCGCGAGGTTCAGGTCCAGAATTGCAATGCGCGCGCCGTGTGCTGCCATCGCCTTTGCCGTCGCTTTACCGATGCCGCGTGCCGATGCCGCGCCCGTGACGATAACGACTTGATTCCCGAGC
Organism: Paraburkholderia sp. BR14312; assembly: GCF_040948675.1. Taxonomy (NCBI): domain Bacteria; kingdom Pseudomonadati; phylum Pseudomonadota; class Betaproteobacteria; order Burkholderiales; family Burkholderiaceae; genus Paraburkholderia; species Paraburkholderia sp. BR14312. Next base: position 185,948 of record NZ_JBFPKI010000012.1, on the reverse strand, counting down.
AACATGTGGGTGTCTCCATTGATGAACTAGGTGTAGGCGAAGTTTGTCCGCCGGCGAACCTTGCATCAACGCAGTTCCCCTCAACCGTAGCTGAGAAATTTTCAGGCCCCAGGGTTATCCCTGTGAGCCCACCTTGCAGCGTTCAATTTCCTCTTCAATCCAGGTCAAAAATTTTGCAACTCGGGGCAATTCGGCGTTCTGGCTAGGGTAAACGAGATGATGTGCGCCAACCTCGACCGAATGGCTATTGTCGAAGACCTGCACAAGTGCGCCGTCCTTTATCTTTTGCGAAGCCATCATCACGCTTTCCAGAGCAATTCCGAGCCCTAGCGAAGCTGTCTCGATGGACATGTAGGAACGGTCGAACGAGAAGTCGAACGTCTTGTTCGCACCAGCAACCCCGGCCCGCCCAAACCATTGCCGCCACTGAACGAGAGGCGTCTCCGAATAGACCAGCCGCTGGGCCAGCAGGTCATCTGGAGTCTTCACCGGATGCCGCTCGAGATAGGCCGGCGACGCCAGCGGGGCAATGAATTCGCCCCGGACCGTGCGCACTTCAAGGTTGCTCCATTCTCCATAGCCATGACGAATGTCGATGTCGTAATACCCGTTCGAAAACGATACGTTCTCGTATGAGCAGGCGACGTTCAACTGAACGTCGCCATTTGCTTCCTGAAACGAGGATAGCCGCGGCAATAGCCACATCAGGCCGAAACTCGGGCTCGAATGCACGCGCAGGATGTCGACTTCCTTCTGGCTCGAGGCACGCTCAGTTGCCCGGCTGAGGTCTGCCAGCGACCCCGTCACATCGGCAAGATATCGCTCCCCGGTCGGTGTCAGGACGAGACCACGACCTGTCCGTTGAAACAGGGATTGGCCAATCATTGATTCGAGGTTGCTTAACTGATGGCTGACGGCCGACGCCGTAAGGTCAAGCTCTTCCGCTGCCCGGTTGACGCTCTTCGTGCGTGCAATGCTCTCGAAAGCAATGATGGCCTTCAACGGAGGAATTCGCATGGTCAAATTTTTTTCAGTCGCGATTGAACAAAACTGCATTGCCTTCGGACGGTGGTCGCTGCCATCCTCGACATCAACGATACGGACAGGAAAACAGTTGAAATGTTACCCCGTGTCAGGTCACCCAGTGGCCTAAAACATTGCCTCATATAAATATGGCGCGGTGCAGCAACCGCACAGGAGACGTAGATGAATACCCTGAATTCCCCTCCCAGCAAGCGATGCGTCCGTCGCTACTTGGTCGCCCCCAGCTAAGGAGCGCGACCGGCACTGAGTTCGGCTCGCTGCATTTGTAGCCACTCAGTTAAGCCTCCGAAATTTGTCACTCACTGCAGGCGGCTCTCGCAACCTGCGGTTGGAGCCGTTCGTTCGCAGTTTTCGCGACGGAGATGCGCAATGTCTGAACAACCTACGTTGTTGCTCGCGAAGTCAATCGTCAAAAGCTTCGGGGCTACCAGCGTCCTCAAGAGCTTCGACCTGTCTGTCCGTCCTGGAGAGGTGCACGCGTTCCTTGGTGGGAACGGAGCCGGGAAGTCGACGTTCATCAAGATTATCTCTGGCCAGCATCAACGGGACGGGGGCACGCTTCAATTCGCCGGACGCGACCTCGGTGGCTCCTCTGCATCGCCCGCTGACACAGGGGAGATTGCGGTTGTGAACCAGGAGCTGGCACTGCTGCCGCATCTGTCGGTCGCGGAAAATATCGCCATGCCCCGGATGCAACGCGCGCTCGGGACCTATAGCGAGCGAGCATCACGTGCTCTCGCGATTGATGCTCTATCGCTGATTGACCCGCAATTCGCACGGGAATCGGTTAGCCGTCTGGTGGGTGAGCTATCGCTTCACGAGCGACAGCTCGTCGAAATCGCTCGAGCACTCCGCTCTGGCGCGAGGCTGCTACTGCTTGACGAGCCGACAGCGAACCTCACTGCTGCCGAGACTGGGCGTCTTTTTGCGGTCATTCGAAGGCTGGTAGCGGAGACAAGTCTTGCCGTCCTGTTCGTATCTCATCGCATGCGCGAGATACGTCAGATTGCTGACGTTTGCACCATCATTCGCGACGGAAAAACAGCCGTCGACCGTGCGCCTCTAAATGCCATCACGGACCGCGAAATCGTCGACTATATGGGGCAATCCGTCGAGCCTGACCAACAAACCGAGGTCAGCCTGGAAGCTGCATCGGATTTGCGGGAAGGTCACGACACAAGTCACGACAATCGTGGCACCGCGCAAAGGCCCATCATTGTCCGCCTCGACGATATCGAGCTCGAAATACGTCCGGGGGCCATTGTGGGACTCGCGGGCGCTCCGACCGGTCCTCTGGCGCTCATTGAGGCCCTAACGGGACTCGGCCCAAAATCTCGATGGGATATCGAGCGCGCTGGCAAACCGGTCAAGCATCGCGGGCCGTCAGGCGCGGCTCGCGCCGGGGTCGGCTATATATCTGGCGACCGCGCAAATAAGGGCATTCTCGCAACGCTTCCAATCATCGACAACCTGATGGCAGCGCGGCGCATCGTCGAGCGAAAAAAGATAGCTCGTGACGAAGAGCTTCGGCAGGGGCAAGCCCTCCTCGACGCGCTCAATATACGTGCTGGTTCCCTATGGCACCTCCCTTCAACTTTGAGCGGTGGCACGCAGCAAAAAATCCTCGTTGCGCGCTGGCTGAATCTGAAACCGAAACTGCTGGTGCTCGAGGAACCCACGCGCGGAGTCGACATTCGGACAAAGCGGGAAATCTACGCACTCGTTCGCAAGCTCGCCAGACAGGGCACGGCAGTCGTCTGGTGGTCGACTGAGTACCTGGAACTGGTCGAACTTTGTGACACGGTGCTCGCATTTGACCTTTCCGGGCGGCCGACCGGCATTCTTCGTCACACAGACGTTAGTGAAGAGAGCCTTGCTAGCGCTACAGGAATGGCCGCCTGAAACATTGAACGTTTCGGACATCGAAGATTAAGTCAGGAGACAAAACATGAAAGCAGTGACGCATTCAATACGGAGCGGTTCGAAGGATTCTGGCGGTGGTATCCGGCGCATATTGTCGACCTATCGTACCGAAATTGCTATCGCGATTGCCATTGTTGTCATCGAACTTGCTGTCGGCATGGTCGTTCCGGCTGCGCTATCGATGGGAAACTTAGCGAACGTTACCCAGGCTGCGGCACCGCTCGTCATCATGGCGTTCGGTGTACTCCTCGTGATTATCACGGGTGGTATCGACCTGTCAGTCGGCTCAGTCTTTTCCCTGACAGGCATGGTCACCGGTCTCGCGATGTCACATGGCTATGGCGCCGTCGTCAGCAGCATCGCAGGCTTGGCTGTCGGTTTCATCATCGGTTCGATTAATGGCGCACTCGTGACCTTCGTAGGTCTCGCGCCATTCGTCGTCACGCTTAGTACGTATGCCATCGCTGGAAGTCTGTCGTTCATCGTCACCGACGGCCACTCGCTTCCTATCAACGACCCGAACTATTGGATTCTCAACTCCGGAACATTGATTCCAGGAGTCATCAACTACGTGTTCTGGTGCGTGCTGCTGCTGATTCTTATCGAGTTTTTCCTGCGAAAGGTTGTGGCCGGAAGATGGCTTTATGCAGTCGGCAGCAGCAGCTCATCCGCTCGTGTCATCGGTATTCCGGTTAACCGCGTTCGTTTGTCCGCGTATGTAATTTCGGGATTGCTCGCGTCATTTGCGGGCATCGTGAGCATCTCGTACATCAGTAATGCAGAGGCAACGGCGGGGTCCGCCCTGATGCTTCAGGCAATCGCGGCGGTGGTCATCGGGGGCGCAAGCCTATTCGGCGGCACCGGGTCGGCCATCGGTGCGCTACTCGGCGCGCTGATGATAACGATTATCCAGAACGGCGCGAATCTCATTGGCGTGAACAGTTTCTGGCAAGGCACCGTGACGGGTGTCGTGATTCTCATCGCGGTGCTTGTCGACCGCGTCACCAAAGCACGGCGATAAGCCGGCGGCACAACACTCAGCAAGGAGACAATGATGAACGTTTTTCGACTCGCCAGATTTCACCACCTTGGGAAGCCGTTGACCACGATGGCTGTCTGTAGCGCGCTGGCTTGCGTCGCGATGGCATCACAGTCGGCGCTCGCGCAGGCCAAACAGACGGTTGCGTACATCGCACCGTCCTTGGACATTTCGTACTGGCAATGGGTCGCGTACGGAGTGAAAGAGCGCGCGAAAGAACTGGGCATGAACTACGTGGAATTCACCTCCGAGAATTCTCCTGCCAAGCAGATGGACAACGTAAAGACGGCGCTGACGCGAGGCGTCTCCGCTATTGTCATGGGGCCCGTCAGTTCGACGAGCACGCCTCCGGTATTGAGGCTGCTAAAGGAAAAGTCTGTCCCCATCGCGTTTGCTGGCATCGGTCCACAGGCTGGACAGACCGACTATACGTCGGCGGTCACCGCCAATAATTATGAAACCGGCAAGGCACAGGGCTCGTATGTCTGCAAGCTGGCGAAGGAGCGCGGCGGTAACAAAATTGCGATGCTGTCGCTTCCGCAAGACCGCGAGAACGCGCAAAAATATATGAAGGGCGCAAAAGAATCGTTTGCTGCGGACGGTTGCGACCTGGTTCAGGTCCTTGAGACCCACGGTCTGACCGTCAACGAGGCTGTTTCGCAGGCGAACGACATTCTGACCGCCCACCCCGACGTTAAGGCCATCTACGGGATGTACGATGAAGCGGCGACGGGCGCAGCCAAAGCGCTTCAAACGCGGGGACTCACAGGTAAGGTTGCCGTTGTGACGGCGGATGGAAGCCCGACCACCATCAAGCTGTTGCGTGATGGTGCCGTCCAGGGAATTTTCCTGCAGGAAGCCGTTGGCCAGGGTATCGACGCCACCACTCAGGTGAACAACGCTTTGAACAAGAAGCCAACGACTCAGGAGCTGGCGCTTAAAGAGCCGCTCGTTACGAAGGAAACGATTGACCAGCCCACCACCCAGGCTACTGTGAAGCGCGTGTATCCGCCGTCGGCCGGCAGCTACTAAGCGCATTTGCTCGTGCGACGGCCGCCTGTGGACGAACGGGCGGCCACGTGCCTTGATTCAAACGTATTCGGAGACATTGTGGACAACCTTCCCATCATTGACCCGCATCATCATCTTTACGACCTGAAGAACGGCGACTATCCGTGGCTTCAGGGGCCCATGCTTGAGCGCGTTTTCGGTGATTACTCGGCGATTCGTGAGGACTATCTGATTGGAAACTTTCTGGCCGACATCAAGAACCAGAATGTCGTCAAGACGGTCCACCTGCAGGTCGAATATGACCATAATGACCCGCTGGCGGAAACGCGGTGGCTCCAGGGCGTGGCAGACAAGCACGGTTATCCGCACGGAATCGTCGCCTTTGCAGACTTGTCGTCACCGAAGGTCCAGGAGGTCATGGAGGCACATCTCGAATATCCGAACGTGCGCGGAATCCGACAGTGTCTTAATTTCCATCGTGACCCAGTCAAGACGTTCATTGACAGTCCGCACCTCATGAGCGACCCGCAATGGCGAGCGGGCTATTCCCTCTTGCGACGCTACAACCTGTCCTTCGATTTGCAACTGTACTGCACGCAGATGGAAGAAGCGACGGCGCTGGCCCAGGCTTATCCCGATACTCCTGTCATTCTCAACCATACTGGCATGCCGGTGGACCGTATGCCCGCCGAAGTCGAAGGCTGGAGAAAAGGGATGAGGATGCTGGCATCCGCGCCAAACGTTTCGTGCAAGATTTCGGGGCTCGGGATGGCGGACTGGAAGTGGACAGTCGACAGCATTCGGCCGTTTGTTCTCGATGCAATCGATGCATTCGGCGTCGAGCGATGCATGTTCGCGAGTAACTTTCCTGTCGACAAGTTGTTCAGCAGTTACGATGCGGTCTTTGATGCCTTCAAGGCAATTACGAAGGACTTCTCTGAATCCGAGCGTCGTGCACTGTTCCACGACAATGCAGAGCGCGTCTATCGACTCTGATGGGCTACCGAGCATCTTTGGGGCGCGGTTTGCTGGCTCGCTGTCCTGGCACAGCCATCCGAGTCATCATGACCGGGTTTATGGTCGGCACCGCAGCAATAGTTTCGTGCCATGCTTCGCGCCCCAGTATATGCAAGACCAAAATAGGTGCGTGACGCGAAGAGCGCATGCAGTTCACGCGGTCGACGAGCTTGTGGACACCTAGACTCGTGGCAGCAGACTTTAACCGCAAGCTGTGCAACTGCAGGCGTGAGCCCGGCCGTTTTGTCCAAATAGTGTAAGTTTGTGTAATTGACGGCGGCAAGCCATTTAAATGAAGCTCGTGTCCTGAGCAAGGTGAGAAACGCTCTCCGACCGAGCGTTCATCGTGTCGAAGACGCGCACCCCGGGCGGGATATGCTTGCGCGGGCACCAAACCGAGGAACACAAACGGCCCAGCGAACCAGCGCAGCGGCGAAGACTGCGTTCATACGGGGGGAACCAGGACGCAAATGTTTCTCAACGTCGTCGAGTGCAAGTTTTAGAATTAAATCCCTAATAGTTGTTCACGCAACTACATCGGTTGCACGCGCGACGTAATACACTCTGACTATTGTTCAAGACACTTTCGCAATCAGTTTTGGAAGAGTTCGGATTGAGCAGAACGGACTTCCGTGGCCTTCTCCTCGCGGTCCGCTTGCGGGGGTGCCTGCATTGGCGGCACAAACAGGTATTTTCCGCAGACGGTCCACAGAACTAGAGCCGTCCAGCATGGTGCCCCGTAAAGTTTCGCCGTTCCTGGCCGATAAATGGATTCGTGAGGCAGCAAGGCGTCTTGCTTAACGTGCCTTCCTAACATGCACATGGGCGCCGCGCATCCATCCGGGATGCAAGCGAAGACCAAGAATACAGAGAGATAAAGATGGGGAATTCGGCTGCTCGCCGCTCGCCCGATTTGCGAGCAGATTCGCGGTCGTCAAGTCTTGCCAGCCACCCTGCGGACGTCTGGCAACTATTGCTAGCGTTCATGGTAACAACGCTCACCTGTCTCGCCAGCGGAGCGCTCAAAACCATGGCGGGAGAAATCGCGCCAATATGGCTAACCAACGCGGTGCTGCTGTCACAACTGATGGTTGCACCGCCTCGGCGACGGTATTCGGTTTTCGCCGGTGGTGTGCTTGGCAATCTGGCTGCCAATCTTTTCGTGGGCGAGAGTTTCGGCGTATCTGCGTCCTATTCGTCTGCCGACATCGTTGAGGTACTTATCGCCCTTGCCTTTGCACCACGCATCTCGACCGTTTCCGAGATGGTTCGGGCGAGGCCGCTGACGAGATTTGTGGCGGGCGGCGTACTGCTTGCGCCTGCGGTGTCGGGCGTCCTTGCGATGACGCTACTGCATGGACGACTAAGTGGGCGGCTGCTGCCTGACCTCGCCAACTGGTTTATTTCGGATGCCCTGAGTCTCGCCATCTTCACGCCTGCCGCGCTTGTTTTCTGGACTGGTGACGTGGCTCATTTGCTGCGCGCCGACCAGCGCCGCAAGACTGCGTTCCTGTTACTGGTGGTTTGCATTGCCACGGTAGGCGTGTTCGGCCAAAGCCGTTTTCCGCTCCTGTATTGGGCGCTCCCGCCCATTGTCCTGCTCGCATTTCAGGCAGACCTCGCAGGTGTCATGGTTGGCCTGCTTCTGTGCCTCGCAATCGCCGTCTCTTTCACCCTGCGCGGAACGGGCCCGCTATGGGTCTTCCCCTATGAAACGATGCAAGGTCGTATCTTCGGCCTGCAGCTTTTCCTCGTCGCCGCATTGGGCATCGCTTTGCCCATCACCGCCACCCAGGCCCAGCGCAACCGGCTCTTCATGATGCTGCGTGACGGCGAACGTCGATATCGGGTGCTCGCCGAAAACGCGACTGATATCGTCATGAGTCTCGGGTTGGACGGCAGGCTGACCTACGTGTCCCCGCGTATCACCTCATTGTTGGGGCACTCGCCCGAGCACCTCACCGGTACACACCTGACCGACCTGGCGTTAGCCGATGACCGCGATGCGCTCGCAGCGGCCATAGCGAAAGTAGCCTCGGGTGAGGTCGAAGCTTCTGAAACCAGTCGCCTCCGACACATGAACGGTAGCGTTCTATGGATGGAGGCCCACCTGCGCTGCGTAATCGAACCGTTCTCGGGAAAGCCCGATTCTCTGACCGCTACGGTCAGAGACATCACTGAACGAACGCTATTGGAGAAACGTGCCGCTGAAGAAAGAGCCGAGTTACGCGGCCTCGCCTTCCGGGATGGACTGACTGGACTGTTCAATCGGCGCCATTTCGACCGCGAGCTGGCGCATCACTGGCAACAGGAGTCGCGTGCCGACAAGCGGGGATATCTGGCCGTCATCATGACGGACGTTGACGCGTACAAGAGCTATAACGACTTCTACGGCCATCAACGCGGCGATGAATGCCTGCGCATCGTTGCCGGAACAATTGCATCGTCGGCCGCGCGCTTTACTGACACCGTAGCGCGATATGGCGGCGAAGAATTTGCGTTGATATTGCGCGACACCGACCGGGATGGCGCACTAGTCGTAGCCGAGCGAATCCGACAGGCGGTAGAAAGCCTCCGTCTTCCGCACCGGGGGAGCAATTCCGGGATTGTTACCATCAGCCTCGGTGTCGCCGTCCTCCACACGAGCGATGGTCACGACCCGACGCTCCTGGTGGCTGCAGCGGACCGGGCGCTCTATGCCGCCAAACGACAAGGTCGCAATTGCACATGCGTGGCAGATGGAGTTGACGAGGCGTCGGTAGACATCTAGCTTGCTCGAATACGCAGACAATCGTTTGCACGCGTGTTTGAAGTCCTGCGAACGCGCGACGACGTGGATTGGAGGCGGATGGTATTCCGAGCTGCGCAGCGTGACAGCCGGTGCTGAAGGTTCTCATACAATCGGCGTTGGGTTAACACGTCGGGCGAGGTCGTTTGCACATGGAGCAGGAAGAGTACAAAGGTTACGTGCTATGGGGGCACGCCATCGCGCAACAGAACTCCTTGCCCCGGTGCGTTATGCCGCAAGCGGCCCGATTACTCGGGAGCACAGACCGGTCGAGGCTTCCGTCATACTTGGCATCTTCGGCACGCCAGACGACGCGCAGGTGGCGGGACTGGCTTAGGCTCGTGCGTGGGTGGACTCGCACGGGTAGCGTGTGCCCGTGCAGACAAGCGCTTGCGGCGCTCAAAAGAACGTTTCGCGGCGTATAGCGGCGACGCTCGCGCCTAGGCGCAACAGGCTCGTGGACTGCTGCGCCGGGTCAGGCGCCAGCTTGATGACGGTACCCTTGCGCAGCACGACCCCGTCGGGCTCTGCACGAGGGGCGGTCGTCACGCGCACGACTTCGCCCTGCGCGCTGAGCTGCACGAGCCCGGCACCGCGAAGCGCAGGCAGTGGACGCGGTGCGTCCGGTGGCGGCTGGCCGACATCCTGCGCAGATAGCCAGGCTGCGACGGTTATCGATTCGCTGAGACGCAGAAGTTGAAAAAGCCCGGCGCCGCGCGTAACCGGGACCTTAGCCCATCGCGGGCGCGTCGGCGTCAGGTCGCGGTGCCGTGCGCGTCCAGTAGCGGGCCGATGACATGAAGCAGGCGCCCTATCGGCGTGTGCTTCATCAGGAGGACGTCCCATAGGTTGCCTGTCGGACAGGGCGGTAGCGCAGCCGACAGCATCACAACGGGAATGGTTGCCGTCGCAGGGTCGGCCTTCAGCCACCGGCAGAAGGCAACGCCATCGACCGCCGGCATCATCCAGTCGGTGACGATGACGTCCGGGCGTCCGGCTGCCGTGACAGGCATGGCCGCGAGGCCGTTCGGCGCCGTGAGCACACGATAGCCCTCCGCCTCGAGGAGTATCCGAAGCGGACGAAGGATGTTCGGGTCGTCATCAACCAGGAGAATCGAGGCCATTGCACAATGGAAGCAGAGGATACTGATACTCTTGAATTGTCTGCGCAAACGGTCTGCCGCCCGCCGCAGCGCACAAGCGCGACAGCGGAGCGACAGGGTTCCTGTGCCGGGCATGCCGGCGAGCTGGCGTCTGGCCGCTCTACGAGCAAGTCTTCCGAATCTTCGTCAACGCTATCCGGGCCGCTGTCAGCAGTCCGCGATGGAGCGGGGGCAGCCACTATGCGCGTCAATGGGAGGGCATGACACTCGCCCACTCGACGGTCTCGCAGTTGCATGCCGCTAGTATGCTCAGTGTCGGTAAGGCGCCCCGTCCTCGATGGACGATGATGGGCTGTCGCTCGGACCTCCCGCAAACAATCTTGCACCTAAGCCTTGAGTGCGGAAGCCAAGACACAGCACATAGGAATCCGAAGTTCCCCGGCATCGCGCCGATACGTCTGTCGACCATCGCGACCGAGAAATCCACGCCGGCGACGTCCGCACCACGGCGCCTGGCTGCGGCAGCGAGGTAGCCAGGCCCGCATGCGACGTCGAGAAAGCGCGTGCCACGCCCCACGCCAAGCGTCTCGAGCATCGCGCGGTTCGACTGGGCAGTCAAATCGCCGAAATACGTGTGATAGGCCTGCGCGACACGTTCCCAACCTTCGTGCTCGAATGCGCCGAAGTCGGCTGGTCCCATTTTTGTCTCCACTCTTTCAACACCTTAGCGCGTTGGGGCGCAGGGCTTCATGTTCCTCGCAAGGAGGATGGCAGCGCTTGAGCTGACGGGCTGACGGCCTGACGACCAGCGAAAATCACGCCGTGTTTGCAAAGAATTGACGACCAAGATGGGAAAATGGCGCCAAATGGGCTAGTTCCGTATACATTTTGCAATCAAATGCTTGCTGACAGGGGAGTCGTTCGTATACGTAATTGAGCCCTTTTTGTATACGCAACTAATGTAAGTTGGCAGCTCGATTCGATTCACCTTGACTCGACGCTAAGGCTTCCTAGAGTGGTTAGGAAACCACTCGGGGATAGACCCAGGGAATGCGACGATGACAGATCTTGTGGACCGCGCACGCGGCGCTTTGCATGCCCAACCGTTCAGCGTGCTGCTCGGAACGGAACTGACACACGTGGGCGCCGACGAACTGACCCTGCGCCTGCCGGTACGCGACGACCTCAAGCAGCAGCACGGCTACGTGCATGGCGGCGTGATCAGCTATCTCGCCGACAACGCGCTGACCTTTGCCGGCGCGCTGGCCCTTGGGCCGCGGGTGGTGACGGGGGAATACAAGATCAACTATCTGCGCCCGGCGCTCAAGGGCACGCTGATGGCGCGCGCCCGTGTAGTGCACGCGGGGCGCCACCAGGCCACCTGCCAGTGCAGCGTGTACGTGATGGAAAACGGCGACGAAAAGCTCGTGGCGCTGGCGCAGGGGACGGTGAACCGGCTCGCGGAAGGCAGCGGGCCGGAAGACAAAAGTCCGACGAACTGAAAAGTCTGCGCCGCAAAACAAAGCGCGCGAGGTGAAGCGGGTTTGTCCCGCCTCCTCTCGCGCGCTTTTTCGTGCGTCAGGCGCGCTTACTCTGCCGCGCGCGTTTTCTGCTGCTGCTCGCCCAGGCCCTCGATGCCAAGGCGCACCGTCTGCCCCGCCTTCAGGAACACGGGATTCGGCTTCACGCCCATGCCCACGCCCGGCGGCGTGCCGGTGGAGATCACGTCGCCCGGCTGCAGGCTCATGCACTCCGAGAGATAGGAAACCAGCTTCGCGACCGTGAAGATCATCGTGCGCGTGCTGCCGTTCTGGTAGCGATGGCCGTCGACTTCGAGCCACATGGAGAGGTTCTGCGGATCGGCCACTTCGTCGCGCGTGACGAGCCACGGGCCGGTCGGGCCGAAGGTGTCGAAGCCCTTGCCCTTGTCCCACTGGCCGCCGCGCTCGATCTGCCATTCGCGCTCGGACACGTCGTTGATCACGCAGTAGCCCGCCACGTAGTTGAGCGCATCGGCCTCGCTCACGTTCTTTGCGTGCTTTCCGATCACCACGCCCAGTTCCACTTCCCAGTCGGTCTTCTTCGAGCCGCGCGGGATCTCGATGTCGTCGTTCGGGCCGACGATAGCGCTCGTCCACTTGTTGAAGACGACCGGCTCGCTCGGCACCGGCATGCCCGACTCGGCGGCGTGATCGGCATAGTTCAGACCGATGCAGACCATCTTGCCGATGTGGCCCACGCAGGGCCCGATACGCGGATTGCCTTCGACGAGCGGCAGCGTTTCCGGGTCGATCGTGCGCAGTTGCGCGAGGCCGGCGTCCGAGAGCACGTCGCCCGCAATGTCGGCCACGTTGCCCGAGAGCGCGCGAATGCGGCCTTCGGCGTCGAGCAGGCCCGGTTTCTCGTGGCCCTTCGGGCCGTAGCGAAGCAGTTTCATCGTCTGTGTTCCTCGTGTGTCTGTGCGTTGCAGTCGGTCAGAATCGCCTGGGGCGATGGTTCGGGCTAACTAGTTCGACCATCCGCCGTCGATCACATGCGCCTGGCCGGTCGTGAATCCGGATTCGTCGGAAGCGAGGTAGAGCGCGAGCGCCGCGATTTCCTCGGGCTTGCCCACGCGCCCCATCGGCTGGCGCGCGACGAACGCGGCGCGCGCCGCGTCCACGCTCGTGCCCTGCGCCGCCGCCTGCGCGGCGATGCGCTCCTCCAGCGACGGCGACGACACCGTGCCCGGGCAAATCGCATTGCAGCGGACGCCGCGCGTCACGAAGTCCGCGGCCACAGCCTTCGTCAACCCTATCACAGCGGCTTTCGAGGCGCCGTACACGAAGCGGTTGGGCACGCCCTTCACGCTCGACGCCGCCGACGACATGTTGATGATCGACCCGCCGCCCTTCGCCAGCATGCCCGGCAGGAAGGCGCGGATGGTCCGGTACATCGCCTTCGCGTTCAGATCGAACACGAAGTCCCAATCTTCTTCGCTCGCTTCCAGGATCGAGCCCGCGTGCACGAAGCCCGCGCAGTTGAACAGCACGTCGATCGCGCCCAGTTCCTGCGCGAGCGCCGTGATGGCCGCGCCGTCGAGCACGTCGAGCTTGCGCGCCTCGACCGGCAGCGCCGCCAGCGCGTCGATGCGCAGATCGGTGGCGATCACGCGTGCGCCTTCGCGCGCGAACAGTTCGGCGGCCGCGTAGCCGATGCCCTGGCCCGCCGCGGTGATCAGGGCCGTTTTGCCGGCCAGTCTTTGTACCATCTGCCACTCCAGTTGGAAGCGCGGCACGGCGATACCCCGTATTGCAGCAGGCCCCCATGCCGCGATCGAGCGAAGAAATCGCGGGAAGAAGTTGGGATGACGCAAACGGCCATTATGGCGACGCAGGCGCGCCTCGTGGCGTTCGGCGGACCTTTTCTAACCGGCTGGATGGTCCCCGAGCCCGGATTCAAGCCGATAGAAAGCCGCAGCGTTGCCGCCGAAAACGGCGGCGCGCTCGTCTGCGGAAAGTGCTTGTGTAAGCTGCTGCGCACTCGCGTACCAGCGTGCGTAATCGCCATTGAGGTTTAGCACCGGCCAGTCGCTGCCCCACATGAGGCGTTGCGGCCCGAACTCGGCAAGCAGATGCGCGACCCACGGCGCCAGCGTAGCGTCGTCCCAGCCGGGCGCGGCTTCGGTCGCGAGCCCCGACAGCTTGCAGTGCACGTGCGCAAACTGCGCGAAGCGCGTGATGGCGTGCGCCCACGCCACAAAGCCGCTCTCGCCGGCCGCCGCGATCGGCGGCTTCGCGCCGTGATCGATCACCACGCGCAGCGTTGGATGCCGCGCGAGGAACGTCGCGAGCGCATCCGCGTGGCGCGTGAACACGAGCGCGTCGAAAGCGAGATCGTGCGCGATGAGCGCTTGCACGCCGCGCGCGGTATCGGCTTTCGCGATCCAGTCGTCGTCGGGCAGGTCCTGCAGCATCGGGCGCACGCCGCGCAGCTTGGGCTCGCGCGCGAGTTCGGCGATCAGCGTGGCGACGTGCGGATCGTCCAGCGGCACCCAGCCCACCACGCCCGCAATCGACGGCTCGTTGCGTGCAAGATCGAGCAGCCAGCGTGTTTCTTCGATAGTCGGCGCGGCCTGCACGACCACCGTGCGCGCCACGCCGCACAACGCGCGCAGCGGCGCGAGATCGGCGGGTCCGAACGCGCGATACAGCGCGGTCATCGAAGGCGTGAGCCAGCCGTAGTCGCCGCGTGCCGGGTCCCAATAGTGCTGATGGGCGTCGATCCGTTCGATCGTAGAGATGGTAGTCATGGCTCAAGCCTGCGGAAGCGGCGCGCGCGGATCGAGGAGACCTTTGTCGCGCAGCGCGAGCCACAACTCGCGGGGCAAATTCGTCTCGAACGAGGCGACGTTCTCGCGCACCTCCTGCGGGCTGCGTGCGCCGTTGAGCACCGTCGCCACGGCCGGGTGCGCATAGGGAAACTGCAGCGCCGCCGCCGCGAGCGGGGCGTCGTAGGTCCGGCAGATCGTATCGAGCCGCGCCACGCGTTCGACCACGTCCTGCGGCGCGTCGGCGTAGTTGAATTTGAGTTCGCCGAGCAATCCGTGCGCGAGAATGCCCGAGTTGAACGCGCCGCCCAGCAGAATGCTCACGCCCTTCTTCTCGCACTCGGGCAGCAGGTCGTCGAGCGGAGCCTGTTCGAGCAGCGTATAGCGGCCCGCCAGCAAAGCGCAGTCGATGTCGAATTCCTGCATCGCCTCGCGTATCACTTCGCGCTCGTTCACGCCGAAGCCGATCGCCTTGATCGCGCCCGCCTTGCGCAATTCGTCGAGCGCCTTGAAGCCGCTGTCGCGCAGTTGCCGCCAGTAGTGCTCGTTGCGCTCGCCGTGCGTGTAGCGGCCGATATCGTGCACGAGCAGGACATCGATATCGACTAAGCCGAGCCGCTGCTGGCTGTCCTCGAACGAACGCAGAATGCCGTCGCGCGTGTAGTCGAAAATCGCTTCGAAGGGCAGTGGGTTTTGCCAGCCCTCGCTGCCGTCGTACTCGTGCGTGCGCGGCACGAAATGGCGGCCCACTTTCGTGGAAATCACGTACTCGTTGCGCGGATAGCGCCGCAGCGCCGCGCCCAGCCGGTGCTCGGCCTTGGTGTGGCCGTAGTGCGGCGCGGTATCGAAAAAGCGGATGCCGGCTTCCCACGCGGCGTCGACGGTGGCTTGCGCCTCTTCTTCGGACAGGTCGCGATACAGGCCGCCGAGCGGCGCGGTGCCTAGACCCAATGCGCTGACTTCGAGCGCCGTGCGGCCGATACGGCGTCTGTGCGCCACCCTGGGATGCTGTTCTTGCGCCATGGCTCGTCTCCTCCTGGAGATGGTTGTTTCCACAACGAAATCATCCGACTGCGAGTTTCAGTTCGCGGCTTCGACGATCGGCACGCGCGCACTGGCGGGCAGGCATGCGGGGCCGACGGGCTCGAAGCGCTTGTACGTGAGGATAAACTCCTGGTGCCCGAGCGTTTCCGACTTCGAACGCTCGCCGCCCGCGACGGCCAGCGTGCGGTCGAACACTTCGCGCCCCACTTCGTCGAGCGTCGCGCGCCCTTCGAGAATGCGGCCCGCGTCCACGTCCATGTCGCCGGCGAGGTTGCGGTAGGTCAGCGGGTTCGCGCACACCTTGATGACCGGCGCAAGCGCAGAGCCCACCACCGACCCGCGCCCTGTCGTAAACAGGATCAGGTGCGCGCCGCACGCGATCAGCTCCGCGATTTCCGCATTGTCGCTGATATTCGGAAAGCCGAAGCGCGGCTCGCCATCGGGCACCACGTCGAGCAGATAGAGACCGCCCGTGGGCGGCACGTCGCCCGGCTTCACGATGCCCACGATCGGCGAGGCGCCGCTTTTTGCATACGCGCCGAGCGACTTCTCTTCCTGCGTGGTGAGGCCGCCGTCCGCGTTGCCGACGGCGAACGAACCGTGGCCCAGAATCGAGTAATAGCGCGCCGCCTTGGCCACGCACGCGACGATCGCCTCGCCCAGTTCGGGTCTTGCGGCGCGGCTTTTCATGTGGAATTCGCAGCCCACCAGCTCGCCGGTTTCCTCAAAAATGCAGGCCGAACCCGCTGCGATCAGCTGATCGAAGGCGCGGCCCACAGCCGGGTTGGCGGTGATCCCGCTCGTGCCGTCCGAGCCGCCGCAAATCGTGCCGACCAGGAGTTCATCGAGGCGCATCGGCACTTTCTGTTGCGCGGCGAGTTGCGCACGCGCTTCGCGCACCCAGTCGAGACCGTACTGAATCGTGCTGCGAGTGCCGCCCTTTTCCTGGATCGTCAGGACTTCTACCGGACGGCCGCTCGCGCGCACCTGCTCCACGAGATAGTGCTTGTTCATGCTCTCGCAGCCGAGCGAAACGAACAGCACCGCGCCCACGTTCGGATGCGTGGTGAGCTGCTTCATCATCTTCTCGGCGTAGCTGTTGGGGAAACAGCCCGGAAAACCGATCAGATGCACCGGCGGCGCTTCTGGCTGCTGCAGCGCGGGCGGATCGTCGAACGCGCCAAGGGGTTCGCGGAACTGCGCGACGATTTCCTGCGCCACGTGGTGCGCGCATTCCACGAGATAGGCCACCGCAACCACGTTGCGTATGCCCTTGCGTCCGTCGTTGCGCAGCCAGCCTTGGAGCATGGGCGCGGCGGCTCGTGAAGGGGTGACGTTGCTATCGCTCATAACATGAATCCTGCTCGCGGCGCGTGCCGCATCATGGTGGCGTTACTTGTGCGGCACGAATTCGTGCCCCGCGTCGTGCGTGTAGGTCGGCAAGTAATCGCTTTCCAGGTTGTGCGTGTGCAGATGCTCGCCGCGCGCCACCGGCTCGTTTACGTGGCCGATGCGCGCGCCATAGCGCAGCACCTTCTCGTCTTGTGCGAGCGCGCGGCGCGCCACCTTGTGACCGAGTTCGATCGTCCTGGCGAGCGTCACACGCTCGCCTTCTATCTCTACCGTTTCGCCCGCTGCCAGACGCGCTGCCGCGATCAGGCAGTTGTCCTCGGGCGCGAGCAGAATCAGGCGTGCGTCGGTATGGGGTGCGTTGCCGTTCACAGATCGTCTCCGCGTTTAATCCTGCGCCCTTGTCGCCATCGAGCGAAATGCCGCCGCGCCCGCGACCTGTTGCAACTGCCTTTTCCCAACCTGACGACGCTGGCGTTTATTCACCAGTGAATGCATTATTCATATACGCACATCCCAAGGTCAAGCGATGTGCAGTGCAGCATGGGTCCGTGATTTCCCTGGGGACGATCGAATGGAAAAGAACACGAAGAAAAGTCAGATGGACAACGTGCCCGAGGAAGCCGACGAGAAAGACGACGCCGATCGCTATCGCGCGCCCGCGCTGGACAAGGGGCTCGACATCCTCGAACTGCTTGCGGAACAGCGCGCCGGCCTCACGCGCGCCGAGATCACGAAGGCGCTGGGACGCAACGCGAGCGAGATCTACCGCATGCTTGAGCGGCTCGTGGCGCGGCAATACGTTATCCGTTCGGAAGGCGGCGACCGCTATGCGCTGAGCCTGAAACTCTTCGCGCTCGCCCATCGTCACCCGCCCATGGAGCGCCTGATCTCGGAAGCGCTGCCGCTCATGCAGCGCTTCGCCGACGAAGCCGAACAGTCGTGCCATCTCACCGTCTACGACCGCGGCAACCTGCTCGTGATCGCCCAGGTGGACGGGCCGGGCACATGGGGCATCGCGGTGCGGCTGGGTTCGCGCGTGGGTCTCGTCGACACGAGTTCGGGCCGCACGCTGCTCGCCTGGCAAACGCCGGAGCAGCGCGCGCACATGCTCGCGGAGCATACGAAGGTGAAGGGCGAGGTGGCGATCGATCACGCGGCGCTCGAAGCCGCGTGCGAGCAGGTGCGCGAGGCGGGCTTCTCGCGCAAGGACAGTCAGCAGATTTTCGGCGTGACCGACGTGACGTTTCCGGTGCTCGGGCCTTCGGGTCAGGCGATCGCGGCGCTCACCTGCCCGTTCCTCAAGCGCATCGACGACTATGTCGCGCCCTCGCTCGACGAGGCGACGCAAATGCTGAGCGCGACCGTGCAGACCTTGTCGATGTTCCGCGAGGACGGCGCAGCCTGACGCCCGGTGGACTCAAGCCGGCCACGCAAAACGGTTAGAATGGCGGCCCTCTCAAAAAAACCTGTGCGCCGCGCGCGCTGCCGCAAACCGGCGGGCAAGCGGCTCACGCGCATTCGAAACCCATGGCGAAACTCCTGACCGATCAAGAATTCCAGCGCTTTTCCGAGCTTCAGCAGAAACAGGCGAGCTTCACGATCTCGGCCGACGAAGCCGACGAGTTGCGCGATATCGTCGCGCGCGCACAGAAAAAGCGCGACGACCGCGACGACGCGATGAAGACCGTCGAAACCGCCATCGCGCAATTCGAGATCGCTCCCGAGGAGCTGTTCACGGCCGAGCAGATAGCCGAAGCCGCGCGCAATTTCGGCCTGATTCCGGCCACGCGCAAGGAGCGCGTGCTGCCGCCGTCGCTCACCTTCAACGGCAAGACGCATCAGTGGACCACGCGCGCGCTGCCCGAGGAAATCCGCATGCCGCTGTTCGAGGCGTTCCAGGGCGGCCAGTCGGTGAAGGCGTTCATCGCCACGCCCAAGGACGCCGCGCGCTGCGCTGCGACCATCGCGCGGCTGGAGAAGGAAACCGGCGCGCAGTACGGCGAGGCCTGGCTTGAAGAGCTCGCACTCACGCGCGGCCAGATCGACGACGCGCTCGCGAAGCTGGCCGCCTAAGCAGCGAGGTGCGCCGGCTCAGTCGAGCGGCATGCGAAAGCCGACCACGCCCGGGTCTTCCGTGGGCGTGACGGTGAAGCCGCAGGCGCGCGCGAGGCCGATCATCGGCGCGTTCTCGCGCAGCGCCTCGCCGAGCAGCCAGTGCGTGCCGCGCGAGCGCACGTACTCGATGATGCGCGACATCAGCAAGCGGCCAAGGCCGCCGCGCTTGAGATTCGACAGAATCGCGACCGCGAACTCGGCGGTCTCGTTGTCCGGATCGGCCACGGCGCGCACCACACCCAGCGTGCGCGGCTGGCCGTCCTCGCCATGCACCACCGCAATCAGCGCCATCTCGCGGTCGTAGTCGATTTGCGTCATGCGTGCGAGTTGCGTGTGATCGAAGCTGCGCACCGCCGAGAAGAAGCGCAGGCGCAAGTCGTCGGGTGTCATCGACTCGACGAACGTGCGGTGCATCTCCTCGTCTTCGGGACGGATCGGGCGGATCGTGAGGCGCTCGCCGTGCCAGTCGATGGTTTCTTCGAGCCGCCGCGGATACGGCATGATCGCGAAGCGGCTGCGCTTTTCCGCGAGCTGCAGGCAGGGCGCGACGACCACGACCGCCTCGGGCAGCACACGCAGCGTCAGACGCAAGCCCACGATTTCCCGCACCTCGCACACGAACTGCGATAGCTCGGTGAGCGCGGCCAGCGTCGGCTCGGGCGCCGCGTAGCGCGCATAGGGCGAGTGCGCGACGATGTCGCGCGAGAGCACGGGGTTCAGTGGCGGCAGGCTGTACACGCGCAGCGGCGGCGAAAAGTCGTCCGGCGAAGGCGCGGCGAAACGGAACACCGGGCCGAAGTTGTCGTCGTCGCGAAACTCGACCGACACATCCACCACGGGCTTCACACCCGGTTCGTCCTGCGCCTGCGTGGCGAGTCCGAACAAGGCCAGCAGTCTGCCCGCCTCCTCCCCTTTCAGTTCCGTGCGCCCGGCCGCCAGCGCCGCGCGCGCTTTGCCCTGCGCGGCCTCGATCGCGGCCGGGCCCTGCGCGGGCATGGTCTCCGGCGTCTGCATCAAGAGCTCGCGGCCCAGCCGGTAATCGACGAGACGGGCAAACGCGCGCGCGAGGCGCCGCGGCGTGGTGTGTACCGGAATGCCGTGCGCGTGCAGTTCGTCGCGCGTGGTTTCGTCCACCCCGCCGAAGAAGCACGCGAGCATGCCGCGATACGCGAAACGCTGTTGCTCGATCAGCGTGCGCGCCACCGCGTCCACCGGCGCGCTGTGGGTGGGCGCGTGCACGACGAACGCCGTGCCGCTCGAGCGGTGCGTGGCGAGCGTTTGCAGCGCGAGGCCGAAGTGCTCGGGCTTCGCGGTGTCGCCGAGCACGAGCGGATTGCCGGCCTGCGCGTGCGGCAGCGCGGCCTGGACGGCCGCCAGCGCTTCGTCGTTCCAGCGGGCGAGCGTGTCGCCGGCTTTCATGAAGGCGTCGCGCGCAAGTGTCGCCACGCCGCGGTCGCTCGTGATGAGCGTGGCCGTGTCGCTCGCGGCCACGCGGCCCACGCCGAGCGTTTCGATTTCGTCGAGCAGGTCGTCGAGCGTGTCGACGCGCACGAGACCCGCGCGCCGGAACGCCGCCGTGTAGAGCGCATCGCCCTTGTCGTCGCGGCCGCTTCTCAGCGCGAGCACAGGCTTGTTGCGCGCCGCCGCGCGCGCCGCCGACATGAACTTGCGCGCCGCGCGGATCGTGTCCACTTCGAGCAGGATCGCGCGCGTGCTCGGGTCGCTCGCGAGGTAGTCGAGCACGTCGCCCACGTCGACGTCGGCTTCGTCGCCGAGCGCGATCACGTGCGAAAAGCCCAGGCCGCGCGGCGCGGCCCAGCGCAGCACCGCGTTGGTGAGCGCGTTGGACTGCGACACCCAGGCCACGCCGCCCTTGCGCGCAATCGACGCTGCCGCGCCCAGCTGCGCGTTGAGCGCGGGCGTGAGCGCGCCGAGACTGCCGGGGCCGACGATGCGCAGCAGATGCGGGCGCGCCGCCGCCAGTGCGTGGCGCAGGTCGGCCTGATCGGCCTCGTCGCTCGCCTCGCCGACGATGATCGCCGCACGCGTGCCCATGCCGCCCAAGCGATGCACGAGCGCGGGCCACGTGGCGGGCCGCGTGCAGATGATCGCGACGCCGGGCGCCTCGGGCAGGTCGCTTGCGTCGGCGAGCACGGGCCGGCCGTCGAAGGCTTCGAAGTCGCCCGCATGGCGCGGATTGACGGCCCACAGCGGGCTCGTGAAGCCGCCTTCGATCAGCCGCCGCCATACCATGCTGCCGATGCTGCCGGGGCGCTGCGAAGCGCCGATCACGGCCACGGATTTCGGCTGGAACACTGCATCGAGATTGCGTACGGTCACAGGCACTCCTCGTCGGTCGGACAGGCGCTTGCCATAGAGGCGAACGCCGGTTTGTCGTCTTTTACCGTTACGAGAAGAGGATAGGGCAAGCGCGCAGGCGCTGCGCGTATTTCGCCCGGCGCCTATGAGCGCAGATGCGGCGGCATGGCGCCGCACGCCGCCCTGGGCGTGTGGCACCACGATGCGCGAGAAGGACTTTGCCTGGTCTGTGAACGCGGCGCGAGCGCGCCGTGTGTGTTACATCGACTTGCGGAACGGCGCGCCCGAATGCTCGCGCAGCTCGTTGAACACGATCTTCGGCCAGGCCTTTTGCGCGACCTCGATTTCGGAGACGTGCGAGGCGAGATAGGTCGGCGCGTTCGACGCGTCGTAGGCCATGCGGGCCTCGTACGAATCGGTGAAGCGGCGCAGTTCGGCGGGATCGTCGCAGGTCACCCAGCGCGAGAGGCGATAGCGCGCGGGCATCAGGCGCACGGCAACCTTGTACTCGGCCGCGAGGCGGTGCGACACCACTTCGAACTGCAGCTGGCCGACCGCGCCCAGGATCGTCGCGCCGCCGTGGATCGGGCGGAACACCTGGATCGCGCCCTCTTCGCCAAGCTGCTTGAGCGCTTCGCCCAGTTGCTTCGCGCGCATCGGATCGACCACTTCGATGGTCTGGAAGATTTCCGGCGCGAAGAACGGCAGACCCGTGAATTGCAGGTCTTCGCCTTCGGTGAGCGTGTCGCCGAGGCTCAGCGTGCCGTGGTTAGGAATACCGATGATGTCGCCAGGGTACGCCTCGGCCACGGTCTCGCGGCGCTGTGACAGGAAGCTCACCACGTTATTCGCGCGGAAGGTCTTGTTGTTGCGCGTGACCTTCAGCTGCATGCCGCGCTCGAAATGGCCCGAACACACGCGGATGAACGCCACGCGGTCGCGGTGCGCGAGGTCCATGTTGGCCTGCACCTTGAACACGACGCCCGTGAACTTCGGCTCTTCTGGCGAGACCGGTCGCTGCACGGCCATCCGCGGCGACGGCGGCGGCGCGAGATCGACCAGCGCGTCGAGAATTTCCTTCACGCCGAAGTTGTTAATCGCCGAGCCGAACAGCACCGGCGACTGCTCGCCCGCGAGGAAGGCGTCGCGATCGAAGGTGGGCGTCGCGCCCGTGATCAGCTCGACTTCTTCCTTGGTGCGCTTCCAGTGATAGCCGAAGCGCGCTTCGCCATCGGCGTCGCTGATGTGCTGCAGCGTTTCCACCGCGCCGCCCAGCGACTCCTGACCCGCGCGGAACACGCGTACCTGGTCGCGCTGGATGTCGTACACGCCCTGGAACTCCTTGCCCATGCCGATGGGCCAGGTGAACGGCACGGCAGCCACGCCCAGGTGCTGCTCGATTTCGTCGAGCAGGTCGAGCGGCTCGCGCACTTCGCGGTCGAGCTTGTTGATGAACGTGAGAATGGGCGTCTTGCGGCTGCGGCAGACTTCGAGCAGCTTGAGCGTTTGCGCTTCCACGCCGTTCGCACCGTCGATCACCATCACGGCGGCGTCGACCGCCGTGAGCACGCGGTACGTGTCTTCCGAGAAGTCCTCGTGGCCCGGCGTGTCGAGCAGATTGATGACCGCGTCGCCGTACTCGAACTGCATGACCGAGCTGGCGACCGAAATGCCACGCTGCTTTTCGATCTCCATCCAGTCGGAGGTCGCGAAGCGGCCGCTCTTCTTGCCCTTCACGGTGCCCGCGATCTGGATCGCGCCCGAAAATAGCAGCAGCTTTTCGGTGAGCGTGGTCTTGCCCGCGTCCGGGTGAGAAATGACCGCGAACGTGCGGCGGCGTCTGAGTTCGGCTACTGACATGGATAGGGCGGGTATCACAGATGAATTCGGGCAACCGGGCCGCGCGGCGGGGGTTGCGGCGAGCGCGGCGGCGCTTGCGGGCGCGTTTTCAAGCAACGCTTACGGCGCGTGCGGCGAGCAGTGCGCTGCCTGCGACGCACGGCAAATAGCACGAGCGATCGGGAATGTCCCGCGGATGCCCGCGCAAAAAAGCGAAAAGGCGCCGGGACCGAATGATACACGGCATTCGCCCCGCCGACTAAAGGTTTGATGGGGTTCGAACGGGTTGGACGCGCTGGTTCGCGCCGCGTTGGCAAAGGTGAGCTTTTACAGGACCTCGATGCGAGCGCACCGTCGACAGCTTCGTGCACCCGCCGCGCTCGCGAGACGCCCCCGTTTTCACGAGAATTTCCTTTCGCCACAGACATGCAAGCGCTGCGTGAGCGTCCTGGTCCCGCTCGTTGCGGCATGCCGCTGCGCGCCGCGCGGGACCTGAGGTGAGCTTTTTCGGGACTCAATACGGTGCGGCCGTCACGGCGGGTGCTGCGCACCCCTGGTGCAACGGCCTGGCAGGAATTGGCCCGTTATTCCTTGATGAGGAAGCGTTCGCGGTTCTTGCCCGCCAGCCAGCCCGGCGCGCGGCCACGGCCGCTCCAGGTCTCGCCGGTTTTCGGGTTCATGTAGCGGGCCGGCAGCGCCTTCTTGCGCGCGGGGCCTGCACGTCGGCTCGTGAAGCCCATTTCTTCCGCGGTGATGTCGTACTCCGCGATTTTTTCCTTGATCTCGGCGATCGCCTGGTCAATTTCCTTTTCACGCGCCGCAGCCACTTCCTTGTGAAGCTTCTCCAGCTGGGCGGTCAGTTGCTTGTAGCTCGGCATGAAAACGCATCTCCAGTTCGGTCAAGAGAGTGCCATTGTGACCGGTTTGGAGCCCGTGCGACGATGCAGGCGCGCATTTTTACAACGCTATCGCAAACGTTGGCGTTACCGTTCGCGTTGCCCAAGCGATTCGTGCGACAGACGGCTTTCGAGCGCGCGCAGCGCTTCGTTGAGCCGCTTCACGCGCTGCACCTGCGAAGGCACGAGGTTCTCGCCGGAAACCGACTCGAGCCGGCCGCGCCAATAAGAGAGCGGAATACGGTCGCGCCCCGAGAGCCGCCCGATGATATGTTCGAGATGCTCAATGTCCTTTTCGAGTTGGTGATGATTCATCGCTGCCCCCGGTAATGACAAGTTTTATCGAGCGCGCACAAAAAGCGCGCACTCACTTTCGTCGCATCGCCGCTTTTCCGCACGCCGCGGATAATCGGTCGGCTTGGTAATCGCGCCGGCTGACCGTGCTAAATGCACGCCGCAGCGGATTGACTGCTTTTGTTCGTACTGTCAGACCAGAATAAAGCCAGCGCGACCGGCTATCCGTTGGATACCGCACGGAATTCCAGAGGCCGCTCGTCCACGCTCGCGGTTGTATCCGCATCCATATCGAAAGGCAGATTAACGGGGGCTATTGCGCCTGTATATTCCTCAATTGTGGAACGCTATGCGGAGCGCATTTTGCTGCCATCAGTCTTTCACAATACGAACAACGAGAATGGCGTGAAAACAAACGAATTACAATACGATCGCCTGCTGCACCTTATTTACGACACCCTCGATAATCCTTGCGCCTGGAAGGATTTTTGCGCGCAATTGCGCGAAGCGACTGGAGTGG
The DNA here is from genome assembly GCF_040948675.1 of Paraburkholderia sp. BR14312. Lineage (NCBI taxonomy): Bacteria > Pseudomonadati > Pseudomonadota > Betaproteobacteria > Burkholderiales > Burkholderiaceae > Paraburkholderia > Paraburkholderia sp. BR14312. The sequence continues at coordinate 161,334 of NZ_JBFPKI010000012.1, read as the reverse complement.
CGTCAGTTCATTTGTATGCCTTTGACCGGCAGCGCGATCTATTTTCCTGGAGCGACGGTTTCGCACTCACCGGCGCGGAACCGCTGGAGCGCATCCGGCCGCTGTACCGCGACGATGCGCGCCTGGCATGGCTGCGCGCTTACCCGCCGGGCAAGTGGCTGCATTGCGGCATCGAGCTCGACTGCGCGGACGGCGACTGCTCAGCCGGGTTCGAGCTCTGCCCGCTCGAGGCAGGCCATCGCTGCGCGGCGCTGTGCAAGCTGATCGAACAGAACGGGCTCGCCGTTATGCTCGCGTGCCGTGTGGACGCCCAGGCCGGGCCGCTCCCGGGCGAGCACCGCGAGCTGCTCGAGCGGCTCACGCCGCACCTCGTGCGCGCGGTGCGCCTGTACCTGCGCCGCTTTGCCTTGAACGCCGACACGCTTGCAAACCGCTCACGTCCGCCAGCCATGCTCGTGAGCGCGCTGGGCGAGGTGCTCCATAGCAACGAGGCCGCACAGCGGCTCCTGAAGGCGACCTCGCTCGTGCGGGTGCGCGGCCGGCGCATCACGCTCGCGGCGCCCTATCACGCGCGCCTGCTCGAGGACATCGCCGTGAGCGAGGCGCGCCTGCGCAACCGCATGAGCGGCGCGCGGGCTGCGGCGGCGCGCTTTCGCGCGTTGCGTATCGTAGGGGCCGCCGACGGCACGCTCGCGCCGGATGCGCCCGATGCTGCGGCCGCAACGGACCCGCACGGCCAAACCCATGATGGGCGGGGCCGCGCGCAGGCCTCGGCGAGCCAGCAGGAGGTGCTCTACGCGTTCTACAACGTGGTGACGGCCGACGACGCCTCGGCCCCGGAATTGCGCGCTTTCGCGGCGCTGACCTTCTATCACCCGCGCTCCGCGCCGCTGGTCGACGAGCGGGTGCTCGCGACGGCCTTCGATCTCTCGCCGGCCGAATGCCGTATTGCGCTGCTGCTTGCGGAAGGTCTCACGCAAAAGGAAATCGCCGCGCACGTCGGCGTGAAGCACGACACCGTGCGCAAACAATTGCAATCGATCTTTCAGAAGACGGCGACGCGCCGCCAGCCCGACCTGCTGCGCCTTTTGCTGAACCTGCCGGCGCGCGGACCGAGCGCCGCCGCCGAGGGCTGAGCGGGGCGCGAGAGGCTTATTGGGCCTTGCGGCAGGCGAACACGAGCGTGTAGTTGCCGTTGTCGGTCGAGGTCGCGACGGTGTCGTAGCCTGCGCCGGCGCAACGGGCACGCGCCTGCTGCGCGCAGGAATCGCGATCGCCCGAGGCCGGGCATTGCACCTGGATCGTCGGACGGCCGTCCGACAGGAACAGCGGCGGGCCGCTGCTGCACGCAGCCAGCCCTGCGATCAAGGTCAACGCACACGCCGCGAACGGCAATCTGTGCAAACGGAACAACGACGAACCAGGACGAGTCATTTGGAGCACCCCAACGGGCTTCTAGTTTTTCGACGTTGCGATTGTGCCACGCCGCGAGCCATGTGCGATGCATCGCCGCGAGCGCCGCGTGCACGCGCTCAGGGCGCGGTCGAGAGCGTCTTGTACGGCAGCGCGCCTTGCGGGTCCGAACTCACGCGTACGAAGACCTGCTCGACGTCGGGAATCGCGGCGAGCCGGCGCTCGAGCGCCGCACTGTCGAAGCCAGGGCCCGCGCATCCCTCCGCGTAGACGAAACGGCGCTGCACCGTGATCCAGATGCTCGTGCCCGCAAACAGGGCATCGCCTTGCAGTTGCTGGCGAATCGCCGCTGCAATGTCCGCATCGTAAAGATACGAGTTCGGCTTCGAGCACTTGTGCGCGAGCCAGCAGGTCGTGCCGCGCTCCACGCGATAGTGGGCGTCGTCATCGGCTTCGGCTTTCGTCATCCGCGGGCCGAGCGGCTGCGGACAGGCGCTGATCGCGTTCGACAGCGCGAAGAACGGGTCGTTGTACCAGTTCTTGCGCTGGGTATCCGGCGCGTTCGTCGTGTTCTCGGCCTTTGAGCCGGGCGCGGAAGCGCCGGCTTGCGATTGTGCGAACGCTGCGCCCGCCCAAATGACCGCAAAAGCGCCCACGCAAACAAGCGCCGCCGCAAGCCGCGCTGTCTGCACCGCCCGCACGCGCCACGCACCTGGCCCGCCATTACCGATTGCACTCATTGACTGGCACCTCTGCGGCTCGCTCTTCTGCGCAACGATAGGACCGAGCGGCCACGCTCGCAATAACGAGATAAATCCTTTCGTTACAATCGCTGCGACGCACCACGGCCTCGCCGCACGAAAGGACGCAGCGAAAGCCATCACACACGCAGCAAGCTGAATCGCGCAACGCGATCGATCCGCAGGAGACTCCATGTCGTTTGTTATCGTTCTCGCCGCCCTCGCGTTCCTCATGCTTGCCGCGTACCGCGGCTACAGCGTGATTCTCTTCGCGCCCATCGCCGCGCTCGCCGCGGTCCTCCTCACCGAACCCGCCGCTGTTGCACCCGTCTTTTCGGGCATCTTCATGGAAAAGATGGTGGGCTTCGTGAAGCTCTACTTTCCTGTGTTCCTGCTCGGCGCGGTATTTGGCAAGGTGATCGAACTATCGGGATTTTCCGAAGCGATCGTGCACGCCGCCATCCGCTATATCGGCCGCTCGCGCGCCAACGCCGTGATCGTCGCCGTCTGCGCGCTGCTCACGTACGGCGGCGTTTCGCTCTTCGTAGTGGTGTTCGCCGTCTACCCGTTCGCCGCCGAACTCTATCGCCAGAGCGATATTCCGAAGCGCCTCATGCCGGGCGCCATCGCGCTCGGCGCCTTTTCGTTCACGATGGATTCGCTGCCCGGCACGCCGCAGATCCAGAACATCATTCCCACCACGTTCTTCAAGACCACCGCGTGGGCCGCGCCTGCGCTCGGCGTGACCGGTTCGCTCTTCATCATCGTGGTGGGCCTCTCGTACCTCGAATGGCGCCGCCGCAGCGCGATGTCGAAAGGCGAAGGCTACGGCACCTCGCTCGTGAACGAACCGGAACACGTCAAGACCGAACACCTGCCCAACCCGCTGCTCGCCGTCGCGCCGCTCGTGCTGGTGGGCGTGGCGAACTTCCTGCTCACGCACTGGATTCCCGTCTGGTACGGCGACACCGTGACCGTGCCGCCCGAAGTGCTGCCCGGCATTCATACGCCGGTCACGGCCACCGTCAAGCAGGTCGTGGCGATCTGGGCGGTTCAGGGCGCGCTGCTCGCGGGTATCGTGCTCGTGATCGTCACGGCGTTCGGCCGCGTGAAAGACCGCTTCGCGAACGGCACGAAGGCGGCCGTGGCCGGGGCGCTGCTGGCTTCGATGAATACCGCCTCGGAATACGGCTTCGGCGGTGTGATTGCGGCGCTGCCCGGATTCATCGTCGTGAGCGATGCGCTCAAGAGCATTCCGAATCCGCTCGTGAACGCCGCCGTTTCGGTGAGCGCGCTCGCGGGTATCACGGGGTCGGCATCGGGCGGCATGAGCATCGCGCTCGCGGCCATGTCGGATCTCTTCATCAAAAACGCACAGGCAGCGCATATTCCGATGGAAGTGCTGCACCGCGTGGTGGCCATGGCCAGCGGCGGCATGGACACGCTGCCGCACAATGGCGCGGTCATCACGCTGCTCGCGGTTACGGGGCTCACGCACCGCGAGTCGTATCGGGACATTTTTGCGGTGACGGTGATCAAGACGTTGGCCGTCTTCTTCGTCATCGCTGTGTACTATGCGACGGGGATTGTTTGACGTGGGGTGCTCGCAGCGGCACTGGTGAAACAACTTGAGTTTTTCTTTCTCCGGAAACTCAAGTTGCAGCGTGTCCATATCTTCTGAAACAAGGGCGGCAAACTCGTGTCGCCCTGCCCTGCCCGACCCGATTTCATTCAGAAAAGTCCTCCGGAATCTCCTTTGCCGCGCTCTGATAAAGAATCATCACGAGCGGAATTCTGGGCTCTGCCGTGGCGTCGGTTCGTCGTCCCGTCACCTCGCCCGTGACTTCGGTCGTATACTCCGCGACCACTTCGCCAAAGGTATTGCGCTGGATTGCCACTTTCTGGCCCGCGTTGACCTTGTCATTGACTTTGACCAGCAGTTCGACGAATCCACCGTGCGTCGACATGACTGAGTGGCCGCTGTTGCCGACGAAGGTCCCGACGTCTCGTCCAGTGCGCCCCATCGGACCCGATACGATGTTGTAGCGCTTGAGCACGTTCATCGTGCCTTCGACGAACGACGGAATCATGTCGAAATCGAAAACGCGCGCGGAACCGATCTCGGGCGTGATTGCGGGAATCCCCACGTTGATGAATGCATTGGCAAGCAGCGTGGGATAGGCGGGGTTGTCGAAGATTTGCTTGATCGGAAAAAGCTCCGCCATGGCTCGCGCCTCCGGCAATTCCATTCTGGCCAGATTGAAGGACGTCAAATCCATGCCGGTCGTGGCCGTATGAAAATCGAGTGCGTAGTCGGTGTTCGGCCTCAACAGCCGGTTGAACAGCAGTCCCGCATGCCGGCTCGGCGCGCTGCCGCCATTCTCGTTGCCCGGCCATTCGCGGTTGATGTCGATGAGGCCGATTCCAAGTGCGGAATTGGGCCATCTGCGCTCCATGGCCTCGAGCGCGGGGCGCGATACGTCGAGCACCGCCAGCACGGTGCCTGACATCTGCGCGGGGTCGAGCTGGCTTATCACGCTGTGGATGGTATGCACGGGGCTCATTTCATCGCCATGCACCCCGCTGATCAGCGCGACGCGCTTGCCCGGCTTCGCACCGTGGACAACGATCACCGACACATACCAGTTCTGCCCCGTCGGCATTTGCACGCCCTGAAAGTAGAACTTGTGTGTCTTGCCACGCTCGAGGTCGCCGACGTCGAGCGCGCTGATGACCTTCTTTGCCTGGATCACATCGCCGGTATAAACCGTCCCCGTCCCTTGCGGGCCCCCGGCGGTCGGCGCATTGGCGCCTTGGGCATTTGCGGCCTCGCTTTGCGAGACCAATGCGGATGTTGCGCCGACCAGCGCAACGGCCTTCTTCATGAAGTCGCGACGAGCGACAACATCTTCCGATTCGTCTTGCATGATGGCGAGGTCCTGACGTAGTGGGGAGAGATCAGTCAACGGCGCCTCACGGATTACCGGTTACCGCGAATGGCATTGCGATAATGCCGGCTACGCTGGCGGCCGCCAGGCACTCTGTGGGGAGTCGTGCCGCCGCCGATTACGGCGACTGTCGGTCAGTTCAGAACATCTGCTAACGTCTGCATTCGTTTCCGGCTAGTGACTTCGAACAGGCCTCCTGCTCAGCCTTTCGAAGCTCGCCGCCAAAACCGCGCTCCCGCCTTTCGCACGTCTGCGAGGGCGCGTCGACATGCATTCTCCCCCGAAGCGCGGAAGCTTGCTTCCCCCATGCGAAAGCCCCCCTCAGAGCAGTTCAGCTGACCCGCCGGGGCCCCTGCGGCCCACTTCAGCACTGCCGCCCCTGTCGTACGTGCGCCTTCGTACATTCCTGACCTCGCAATCCGGAACGCAGAAGCTATATTTGTAGACCTGATGTTCGGCACGCGCATCGCACGCCATGCCGCATCGGCTGAGTTAACGCACCGGACAATAATCAGGATAGCGAACAAATGTTCCGTGGATAGCGACTGAATTGCCTGTGAGGAGCCGGCGATGTCCAAAACGATAGTCTTTTGCGCAGACGGCACGTGGAACGGCCCCGAAGATCCGGCAGGAAAAGGCGACGGTGCCGCGCCTGACGCCGCGGCAGGGTGCCAGCCGGGACTGACCAACGTATGCAAGCTTTTCGCGTGGCTCGATGGAAACCTGCTGCCCGAAGGAAGCAACTGGGGTGGCCTCGAGATGGAAAAGGCGCTTGCAGACGCCAACGGCACACCCGTACAGATCGCGAAATACATTCACGGCGTCGGAAATTCCCAGCAACTGCTCGATAAAGTCGCTGGCGGCGCATTCGGGGTCGGCGTCGTCGCTCGAATCGCGCGCGGCTATACGTATATTTCGCGCAATTTCGAGCCCGGCGACGGCATCGTGATCGTCGGATTCAGCCGCGGCGCGTACACCGCGCGAGCCCTTGCGGGACTGATTGCGGGACAGGGTCTGCTTCGGCCGGATCTCGCCGCGATCGACGATCAGAAACGTTACGACACCGCAGTGGCAGCGTGGTATCGATGGAGACACGGCCACGAAACGACGTTCCAGAAGATCGCAGACGGCGTGACGGAGTTCTTGACGATCCATCGCGCCTTCTCCAACCCGAAGCCTTTGGATGCCAACTCGTTCGTGAACGCAAAAGTCACCGCCGTGGCGGTTTGGGATACGGTGGGTTCGCTCGGCATTCCCATCTACTACGAGGGTTCCGCCATCGATCTGTTCCGGTTCTGCGATCTGACGTTGAACCCGGACATTGGCCTCGGCGTGCACGCGGTTTCGCTCGACGAGCAACGCAGACCGTTCGAACCGACCTTGTGGAATCCCAACCCGAACGTGACGCAAGCGCTCTTTCCCGGCGGTCATTGCGATGTCGGCGGCGGCTACCCCGATCACGGCCTCTCCGACGGCCCGCTAGTCTGGATCGTCGACAGGTTGCAGCACACTGACGTCGGATTGAAGTTCGCCCTTCATCCGCCCGTTGCCGTCCAGTCCAACCCCTTGGGGCCGCGACACCGCGAATGGGTAGAGGACCGTGCCTGGCTGGCCGCCGGAGTGGGACCGCGGGCGTTCCCGGAAGGCATGGTCGTCAACGACAACATACGGCAGCGGATGAACGGTCAACCCGAAGATCTTTTTGGGGCCAACGGCCAGCAGCCCAACTACTCACCGGGTAACTTGCCCGCACGCTAAGCGCAATGTCTTCCGCAGACCGAACGCTCGAAGCGCGCCCTACACTTCGAGCCATTCCTGGCGAACGCGCACATCGGCCTTCAACTGCTGCGGCGTCCCCTCGAACACGATCTGGCCGTGCCCCATGACGTACACGCGCTGCGAGATATCGAGCGCGATGGCCTGCTTCTGCTCGACGAGCAGCACCGAAATGCCGCGCGCCTTCAGCGTCTTCAGGTACTCGCCCACCTGCGCGACGACGAGTGGCGCGAGCCCTTCGGTCGGCTCGTCGATGATGATGAGGTCGGGGTCGCCCATGAGCGTGCGGCACAGCGTCAGCATCTGCTGCTCGCCGCCGGACAGCAGGCCCGCCGGCGTGTCCTCGCGCTCCTTCAGGCGCGGGAACATCCGGTACATGTCGTCGAACTGCCAGCGCGGCTTCTGGCGCGAACGGATGCGCTTTTCGCCGAGCATCAGGTTCTGCCGCACGGTGAGCGTCGGGAAGATATCGCGGTTCTCAGGCACGTAGCCGATGCCCCGGTGCGCAACCTCGAAGGTGCGCAGTCCGCGCACTTCCTCGCCGCGCAGCAGAATCTGCCCCTCGCACCGCACGAGCCCCATGATGGCTTTGGCGAGCGTCGAGCGGCCCACGCCGTTGCGTCCGAGCAAGGCGACGATCTCGCCCTCGCCCACCTGCATCTCGACGCCGTGCAGGATATGGCTCTTGCCGTAGTACGCATGCAGGTCGCGCACCTGAAGCATGGAATTCGCGGTCGCCATCAATGTGCACCTGCGGGTTCGTCCAGCGTGGTGCCCAGATAGGCTTCCTTCACGCGGCGGTTGTTACGGATGACTTGTGGCGTGTCCGTGGCGATCACCTCGCCGTACACGAGCACCGAGACGCGGTCGGCGAGGCCGAAGACGACGCTCATGTCGTGCTCGACCATCACCAGCGTCTTGCCGACGGTGACCCGGCGAATCAGCTCCACCGCATGATCCGACTCCGAGCGGCTCATGCCCGCCGTGGGTTCGTCGAGCAGGATGACTTTGGCGCCGCCCGCGATCGTGATGCCGATTTCGAGCGCGCGCTGCTCGGCGTAGGTCAGCAGTCCGGCAAGCGTGTCGTGGCGGCCCTGCAGGCCGATCAGCTCGAGCACTTCTTCGGCGCGCTCGCGCGCGTCGCGCAATTGCTCGAGCCGATGCCAGAACGAATACCGGTAGCCGAGCGACCACAACACGGAGCAGCGCACATTCTCGAACACCGAAAGGCGATGAAAAATGTTCGTCACCTGAAAGCTGCGCGAGAGCCCCATGCGGTTGATCTTGTACGGCGGCAGCCCGCCGATCTCGGCGCCGTTGAGTTTGACCGTGCCGGAACTCGGCGCCATGCGCCCCGAAATCAGGTTGAACGTGGTCGACTTGCCCGCGCCGTTGGGACCGATCAGCGCATGACGTTCGCCCTGCGCGATACTCAGGTCGACGCCGCGAATGATCTCCGTGCGCCCGAAATTCTTGCGCACGTCACGCAATTCCAGTGCGGCCGTCATGCGTTGCTCCCCGCGATTTCCCGTTGCACGCCCTCCCACGCGTCGCGCACCCGCGCGCCCGCGAGGCGTCCCGCCTGTGCGCCCACGGCCCACAGCACCGCGGCGACGGCCCAGGGCTTCCACGACGCCGCATCGAAGTTCAGGCCGAAGAACGCCATGGCCGTGCCGTTGTCGCTATCGATCTGCACCTTGTAGACGAGTTCGACCGTCAGCACGAGCGCCGCAAGCAGAATCATCCCGGCGCCCAGCGCCGCCGCATAGGACGGCAGCATGCGATTCAGCTTGCGAGCCGCAATGAGAGGGACCTGCTTCATCAGCAGGCTCGACACGCCGCCCGGCACGTACATGACCACCAGCACGAAGAAAAGGCCGAGGTACAGCAACCATGCCGGCGTGAGATTGGACAACGCGACCGCGAATAGCACGAACAAGATGGAACCGATGATCGGCCCGAAGAAGAACGCCCCGCCGCCGATGAACGTCGCGAGCAGCACGCCGCCGGACTGTGCGGCGCCGACATTCTCCGCCGTCACGATTTCGAAGTCGATCACCGAGAGGCCGCCCGCAATGCCCGCGAAGAACGCCGAGAGGACCATCACGAAAAAACGTACGCGCTGCGTGTTGTACCCGACGAATTCCGCACGCTCGGGGTTGTCGCGCACGGCGTTGGCGATACGGCCGAGCGGTGTCTGCGTCCACGCGTACATGGCGATCATCGACACGAGACACCACACCGCGATCAGGTAGTACACCTGGATCGCCGGGCCGTACGTGATGCCGAGCACCGCATGGCCAACCGTGCGATTGGTCGGCACCCCGCCTTCGCCGCCGAAAAAGCCGGGAAACATGAGCGAACTCGCCGCCACCATTTCGCCGATGCCGAGCGTGATCATCGCGAAGGTGGTGCCCGACTTGCGCGTGGTCACGTAGCCGAACAGCACGCCGAACAGCATGCCGCCGAGTCCGCCGACCAGCGGCAACATCGAAACGGGCAACGGGAAATGGTTCGCGCCGATCTGGTTGAGCACATGCGCCGCCACGAATGCGCCGAGCCCGGAGTACACCGCGTGCCCGAACGAGAGCATGCCGGTCTGCCCGAGCAACATGTTGTACGAGAGCGCGAAGATGATCATGATGCCCATCTGCGAGAGCAATGCGATCGCAAAGCCGCTGGAAAACACGAGCGGCAGCACCAGCATGATGAGCACCGTGGTGCCCCAGATGATCCAGCGCAGCGAATGCGCGGACTGCAGCCATCCGTGGCGTTGCATGGCCGAACCGGCGCCGGCCTGAATGAGCGGTTTCATCGGTCAGCCCTCCCGCTTGCCGAGCAACCCGCGCGGTCGCAGGATCATCATGAGCACCATGAGCAGATAAGGCAGAATCGGCGCGACCTGCGAGACCGGCATGCGCAACAGCGACGAGAGCGTCGTGCTGTCCGTGACCGTCACGCCGACGAGTGAGAACAGATCGGAGAGCGAGGCATCGATCGTGACGGCGAAGGTCTGCATGATGCCGATCAGCAGCGAGGCGATGAACGCGCCCGGCAGCGAGCCCATGCCACCCACCACGGCGATCACGAATACGATGGTGCCGACCGACTCGGCCATCGAAGGCGACGTGACGAACGCGTTGCCGCCGATCACGCCGGCGAGGCCCGCCAGCGCGGCGCCGCCGCCGAACACGAGCATGAACACGCGTTGCACGTTGTGCCCGAGCGCCTCGACCATATCCGGGTGCGTGAGCGACGCCTGAATGACGAGGCCGATGCGCGTGCGCGTCAGTACCAGATACAGCGCCACGAGCATGGCGATCGAGATGAGCATCATGAAGGCGCGATACTTCGGAAACTCCGACGTGTACACCTTGAACAGCGCCCCGTTCAGTTCAGGCGGAATGGCGTACGGCACCGCGGCCAGCCCCCAGACCAGCTTGACGCCCTCCACGATCAGATACGACAGGCCGAAGGTGAACAGCAATTCCGCCACATGCCCGTACTTGTGCACGGTGCGCAAGCCGAAACGCTCGACGAGTGCGCCGACACACGCCACGAGCACCGGCGCCGCCACGAGCGCCGGCCAGAAACCGATCTTGCTGGCAATGGTGTAGGCGAAGTAGGCCCCGAGCATGTAAAAGCTGGCGTGCGCGAAATTGAGCACGCCCATCATGCTGAAGATCAAGGTGAGGCCCGAGGAAAGCATGAACAGCAGCAGCCCGTAGCCGATGCCGTTCAACAGAGAGATGGTCAGGAATTCCACTGCCCGATGATCCTTGTGAAGTGTCGTAGCGAGAGCACGTTCAGCCCGGGCGCTTCATCTGGCAAGTGGTCGGCTGCGTTGCCGCGGTCGGCCCGAGCTGGACGTCGGTGCGCCAGCCATAGCCGGTGTTCTCCTGGTCGTACTTTACCGTTTTGCCGTCCGCCTTGGTCCATGTCGCGATCACGAGCGATTGCTGCGCCTGGTGATCGGCGGCGCGCATCGCGACCGGACCGTTCATGCCGTCGACCGTCATGCCCTCCATGGCCTTGGCCACCTTGACGGGATCGGTCGACTTTGTCGCGTTGATCGCCTTGCTCAGCATTTCGATGCCGGCATAGGCCGTCGCCAGGTAATAGTCGTCGTTGTACTTCTTCTTGTAGCCCTCGATGATCTGCCCAACCACCGGCGGATTGTTCGCCGTGTTCGGGCCGAACACGCCCACGTACTTCACGTGGTCGGCGCCGGACGCGCCCATGGCGGTCGGCACGCCGGTCGTGCCCGCGTAGTAGGTATAGAAGTTGGCCGTCACGCCCGCGTCCTTGCTCGCCTTCACGAGCAATGCGAGGTCGCTGCCCCAGTTGCCCGTGATCACCGTGTCGGCGCCGGACGCCTTGATCTTGGTAGCGTAAGGCGAGAAGTCCTTCACGCGCGCGAGCGGATGAAAATCGTCGCCGACGATCACGATATCCGGGCGCTTGCTCTTCAGGTCCTCGCGCGCCACGCGCGAGACGTCGTGGCCAAACGAGTAGTCCTGATCGATGAGGTAGACCTTCTTGATGTCCTTGTCGCGCGCGAGGAACGTGGTGAGCGCATCCATCTTCATGTCGGCGTTGGCGTCGAAGCGGAAGTGCCAATAGTCGCACTTCGCGTTGGTCATGGCCGGGTCCACCGCCGCGTAGTTCAGGTAGACGATTTCCTTGCCCGGATTGCGCGAGTTGTACTTGGCGACCGCATCCTCCAGCGCGAGGCCCACCGACGAGCCGTTGCCCTGCACGATATAGCGGATGCCCTGGTCGGCGGCCTGGTTGAGCAGGGTCAGGCTCTCCTGCGGCGAGAGCTTGTTGTCGAATCCGACCACCTCGAACTTCGTGCCGTTTGCCCAGTTGTGCTCGTTGGCGTATTCGGCCGTGTATTGCCAGCTATGCAGCTGATTCGTTCCGAGCGACGCCATCAAGCCTGACAGCGGATCGATGAAGGCAATCTTGACCGTTTGCGCTTGCGCGGCCCCCGCTAACAACGCCGACGATACCACCGCACCAACCAGCAACGAGCGCAACATCCTCATGGACTGTCTCCTTTGTTTGGGCATTGCTTATCGAGCGTGAATTTTCTGTCCGACCGTGCGATTTTTCGCTATATCACCACATTCCAGACGCTAATGACAGCACTCCAGGGAAATCGCTGACGCGAGCCGGCATAGCGAGTCATTGCGACTGGCTTACGGTTAGCCTGGGTCCGTTGGCGATCGCTCAAGCGCGCGTTCGGGACTTCAGGCCCGGCGCAACCGGGGCTTGCCGCCCGCCATCCGCCGCGCAGGCTCGAGAGAAGGCGAGCGCTCGGTCAGCGCCGGCGCAGCATGATCGTCGTCGAGCTTTGCGCCCTTGAATTGCTGTCGATAGGCCACGGGCGTCAACGCTTTCGTGGCCTTGAACTGCCGGTTGAAATTCGCGGCGTTGGGAAACCCCGAGCGGGTGGCGATCACCGAGATGGGCATCTGCGTGTCGGTCAACAGCCGGCAGGCATGGCCGATTCGCACCCGCGCGATGTACTGCCCCACGCTTTCGCCCGTGTGCTGCACGAAATGCCTCGTCAGCGTGCGTTCAGAGAGACCCGCGGCTTTGGCGAGCGTCGACAGCCGCAAGGGTTGCGCGAACTGCGTTTCGATCAGCGCAAGCACCCGGTTCAGCTGCTCGGGCTCGTAGCCCGACGACGCGCCAACGCGGCCTTCGAACGCGCTGGGCGTCGCCAGCTGGGTGGCAGGCACGTCGGTCAGCCAGACGAGGATCTCCAGCACGGCAGCCAGACGCCCGCGCGGGTCCGCAGACAAAAGACGGTCCAGATAGCCGCGCATCTGCGCGCCGGCGCCTTCTTCGAAGACCAGTCCGCAGGCCGCGCGGCGCAGCAGGTTGCGCAGGTTCGCGTATTCCGGGCAAACGTCGGCGAGGCGCTGCACCCAGCCGCCTTCGAACCAGATGACGATGGCAACCTGCGAGTCCGCCGGGTCGATCGAGCGATTGGACGACCAGGTGTGCGGCATGTCCGGCGGGACCAGGACGAGATCGTCGGCGCCATAAACGGTGACCGAGTCGCCGATATAGCGCTTGCCCTGGCTGTTCATCGTCAGCGTGAGTTCGTATTCCGGGTGGTGATGCCACTCGAACGGAATGCGCGGCAAGCGCCGGTGGTAAACCCGCACCGAACAGCGGCTACCAAAGTCGACGTGCTCGTACGCTGCTTTCATGGCCGAATCTACAAAAACATTGACTTGATAATATCACCGGCCAAGGCTGCGCCGGCGTACGCTCGCATCATTCGAAATCACCAGGATGGAGACAACGACATGGCTTTGCATATCGACGACCTGCCCGCGGCTATCCGCAAGGCCAAGCAGGAATTGCGGGAAATGCTGCCCAACTATCAGGCCGTGTTCGCCGAGGTCGAATCGGCCATGCACGAAGAGGCGCATCGCATCGCCCAGCTTCGCGACCGGGGTGAGCCGGTCATCCCCGAAATCGCGTTCGCGGACATCGTCGGCAACCGCGTGAGCGCGGAGCAGATCGCGCACGTAAAAGCGCGCGGCGCGTGCGTCATCCGCAAGGTCTTCGACCGCTCGCTCGTGGAGCGGTGGGACAACGACATTGCCGACTACGTCGCGCGCAACGATCTCGACCGCAAGCTGCTGCATCGCGCCGAAGACAAATACTTCGGCCAGTTGGCCTCGAGCAAGCCGCAGATCTACGGCGTCTACTGGTCGAAGCCGCAAGTGCTGGCGCGCCAGTCGCCGGAGCTCACGCAGGCGCGCGTGTTCCTGAACCGGCTGTGGCGTACCGAGAGCGAAGGCCGCGTGCATTTCGACCCGGATCACGTGCCGGTTTATGCAGACCGGCTGCGCCGCCGGCCGCCCGGCTCCGGGTCGCTGGGACTTTCCGCGCACTGCGACGGCGGCTCAGTCGAGCGCTGGATCGAAGCGAACTTCCGCAAGGTCTACCGCCACGTGTTCACCGGAAACTGGCGCGACTATGACGCGTTCGATGCGGCGTGGCGCACCGCGGTCGAGGAGATTCCGTCACCCGCTGTTTGCTCGATGTTCCGTACGTTTCAGGGCTGGACGGCGCTCACGCAGCAGGGCCCCGGCGACGGCACGCTGCAACTCGTGCCCATCGCGAACGCGATGGTCTACATCCTGCTGCGCGCCCTGCAGGACGACATCCCCGACGACGACCTGTGCGGCGCGATGCCGGGCCGTGCGCTCTCGATCAAGCCGGAGTATCATGCGCCGCTTTTCCACGCGCTTTCTTCGATTCCCTTGATGCAACCGGGCGACACCGTGTTCTGGCATAGCGACGTGATTCATGCCGTGGAGGACGCGCACCGCGGCAAGGGCTACAGCAACGTGATGTACATCGCTTCGGCGCCGTCCTGCGCCAAGAACGACGCGTATCTCGCGCGGCAGCTACCGAACTTCCTCGAAGGCAAGAGCCCGCCGGATTTCCCGACGGATCACTTCGAAGTCGATTTCGTCGGGCGTGCAACGGTGGCAGACCTGACGCCGCTCGGACGCGCGCAGATCGGGCTGAAGCCCTGACCATGCGTCATTCGGTCTTGTTCAGCGCATTGCGTACCGCAACGGCAAGCTCGTCGTATCGATAGGGCTTGCTGATGAGCGCGACACCTTCGTCGAGCTTGCCGTCGTGGAAAATCACGTCGCGCGTATAGCCGGAGGCAAACAGGACTTCGGCGTAATACGGCGGCCCGCTCGCGATACGAGCCAATTCGCTGCTTCGCACCGTGCCCGGCGTCACGACATCCGTGAACAGCAGGTCGAAGCGCTGGCCGCTCTGGATCAGCTTGAGCGCACTTTCGCCGTCTTGCGCGGAGACCACCTTGTAGCCGAGCTGGGCCAGCATTTCGATCGCGGCAATGCGAACGTCGGCATCGTCTTCGACGACGAGAATCGTCTCGCCGCCTCGCTCCTGTCTCGCAACGGTCGGCTTGTAAGCGTCGTATTCCGCTTCCAGGCTTCGCGGGAAATAGAGGTTGACGGTCGTGCCCTGGCCTTCTTCGCTTTCGATGAAGACGTGGCCGGAACTCTGCGCCACGAATCCGTGCACCATGCTCAAGCCCAGTCCCGTTCCCTGGCCCTCGGCCTTCGTGGTGAAGAACGGCTCGAACACGCGCGCTTTCACGTGGTCGGGCATACCGCTTCCCGAGTCGGAGACTTGCAGGCGTACATATTCGCCCGCCGGGACGCCATCGCGCAGCGCCAGTTCGTCGTTGCCCGCATCGATGTTCGCGAGACAAACGCAGATGCGTCCGGGTCCGTCGATCGCATCGCGCGAGTTGATGACCAGATTCAACAGCGCACTTTCCAGCTGGCTTCGGTCGGCGCAGATATTCCAGCTTTCCTGCGCAGGCACGATGGCGAGTTCGATCGTCTCCGGCAACGTACGGTGAAGCATCTCGGCGATGCCTTCGACCAGCCGGAAGGGATTCAGAACGGCCGGCGCGAGCGGTTGTCTGCGTGCAAAGGCCAGCAGTTGCGCGGCGAGTTTCGCGCCGCGCGACACAGCGTTGCTGACCGCCGCCACGCGCCGCTCGAGCGCGGCGTTGCCGCGCGTCGAAAGCTCGATGAGCTGCAGATTGGCGGAGATGACCTGCAGGACGTTGTTGAAGTCGTGCGCCACGCCGCCCGTGAGACTGCCGATCGCTTCCAGCTTTTGCGCCTGACGCAGCCGTTCCTCCATTGCCACGCGCGCCCCCACTTCCTCGGCGACGCGCTGCTCGAGTGTCTGGGTCAGTTGCAGCAGCGCGTCTTCGGCCACCTTGCGCTGCCTCTCCGCCAGGATTTTCGCGGTCGTTTCGAACACGATGGCAATGACGCCGGCCGGCCGCTCGTCATCTTCGAAAACCGGGCTGTAGCTCAGGTCCATCCAGACGTCTTCGGCGTGCCCCTCGCGATACAGCACGAGCTGCTTGTCCTGGAAGGCCAGCGTTCCGCCGGCGAGGCACGTATCGACGACATTGCGGTTGAACGCCGCCACCTCCGGCCAGCCGGTTTCGACCGGTTTGCCGAGCAGGAACGGATGCCGGCTGCCCGCGAAAACCGCGTAGGCGTCATTATAGACCATCGTGCCTTCGTGTCCCCAAAGCATGACGAGCGGAGATGGCGAGGCGAGGAGCATATTGATCGCGGCGACGAGGCTCGCCGACCACGTTTCGCGAGGGCCGAGCGCCGTGTCGCTCCAGTCGAATGCGGCGATGCGCTCGGCCATTTCGCCCGGCCAGCGGGTCGAGGGGCGCGCGATCGGCGGTGGAACTTCCTTGTTCATGACGCGACTCGGCTCCCAGGAGACGCTGGTGGAGATCGGAACTGCGAGGCTCGTGGAAATTCGAGGCTGCGCACGAGTCAGACGCTGCGCGCAATTATTGTTCCGGCTCCCGAGGGGAGCCTGGACCGCCACAAAGGGTAGCCGGCGCCAAAGCGGCAGTCGGTCAGAGCGGCGTCACAGGCAGGCCAGCAAGTCTTCGAGCCGCACCGGTTTCGTCAGACATTTTTCGAAACCGGCTGCCGCCGCCCTGGCCGTGATATCCGGGTCGACGTGTCCCGATAGCAGAACGTACCGGGTATGTGACAGAGCGGGGTTGAGCCGAAGCTGCCCCACCAGTTCGCCGCCGCTCATGTCGGGAAGCTTCCAGTCCACGAGAGCGAGCTCGGGAAGGAACGACCCGGCAACGAGCAGGGCCTCTTGTCCATCGGCGGCGCATCGGGCTTGATGACCTTCGAACTCGACGAGCGCCGCGAGCGCATCTGCGACGTCGCGGTTGTCATCGACCAGCAAGATTCGTTTTGGCATCGGGCACAAAAAAATGGCAGGAGAGTGAGCGCGACACAGGCAGAACCCGCACCGCGGTTCGCCTTCGAGTGTACCCGGATTCCGCCTTTGACAAACGCCCGCGCCATCGCACGCCAGGGTCGAAGTCCCGCATGCTCCATCACGCGAATTTCCTCGTTGTACTGAACAATGTGCTTTGCCCAGCGACAATGCGGCAAGTGCTTAACTCGTTGTTACCAATCTCGCAGCGCCGTTGCACCTGTGTCAGAGGGGGGCGCCTAGACTCGGAGCCGTGCTCATCAAAAACGCACGCAGCGTGCGAAGGAGTGGCGATATGAAGAGGACGATTCTCGGCCTGGTCCTGGGCGCAACGGCGTTGGCGGCTTCTACCGCTGCATTGGCCCACGTGGATGTGGCCGTGGGCGTTGGCGTGCCAGGCGCGGCCTATGCGGCGGCTCCCGTCCAGACCGACTGGCGGGGCGACGACGACTGGCGCGCGCGGCGTTGGCGGGAACACGAATGGCGCGAGCATGAACGTCGTGAGCACGAATGGCGCGAGCGGCAGTGGCGCGAACGCGAATGGCACGACCGCGACCGTTGGAACTACTGACGCCGGTCAGCGCAGGGCGTCCAGAAGCGCCTGAATGGGATGGCGCAGCTGGCGCCCGCGCAAGCGCTTCACCTGGCAGCGGCACGAATAACCCGTCGCGAGCAGTTCTTGCGCGCCCTGCGTCGCCGTCGATGCCGCATCGACATGCCGCGCCCACGATTGCTCGAAGATCGTTTCCGAGGTCGCGCGATTGCGCGCCTCGTGGCCGTAGGTGCCCGACAAGCCGCAGCAGCCGCTGGCCGGCGTCGCGAGCGCGAGGCCGGCCGCCGCGAAGACGTCTTTCCATAGGAGCGTAGCGGCGCTCGCGTTGGTGCGCTCAGTGCAATGCGGCAGCAGTCTGAACGAGCCGGACGCGCGCGGCGTCGTTGCACGCGTGCGCAATGCGCCGATCAGCCATTCCTGCGGCAACTGAACGTCGGGCACGGTTTCGATGCCTTCCACCTTGCGGTACTCCTGGCGGTACACGAGCGTCATCGCCGGATCGATGCCCACCAGCGGCACACCCGATCTGGCAAGCGCGGTCAGTTGCGCCGCATTGCGCTGCGCTGCCCGGCGAAACTGCGGCAGAAACCCCTGCACGTGCAGCGGCTTGCCGTTCGGCAGATAAGGCGCGACGAAGACCTTGAACCCGAGCCGCGCGGCGAGTTCCAGAAGCGCGGCGGCGACCGGCGTTTCAAAGTAGCGCGTGAACGCGTCCTGCACCACGATCACGCTGCGCTGGCGCTCGGCAACGGCGAGCTGCGAGAGGCGTTCGGGCGTTGCGATCTCCGCTCCCGAGCCGTGCAGAGCGGCACGCCATGACACCGGGCTCAACAACGGGCTATCGACAAGGCCAAGACAGCGCGCAAGCAACGACTTGACGGGACCCGCGCCCATCACCGCGTTGTAGACGGGTCTCGCTCCAGGCACCGCCGCTACGCGCGGCACCGTGAATTCGAGCGCGCCGATCAAATAGTCGCGCAGCGGCCGCAAATAGCGCGTGTGATACAGCTCCAGAAAGCGGGCGCGGAACTCGGGCACGCTCACTTTCACAGGGCACTGCCCCGCGCATGACTTGCACGAGAGGCAACCCGCCATGGCGTCATACACCTCATGCGAGAAGTCTTGTTCGCCCTGGCGTTTGCGCAGGCTATTGATCATGCGCACCGGCAACGCCGCCGCGGTTGGCACAGCCGTGAGATCCGCTCCGGCATCCTGTTGCCGACGCAGCCATTCACGCATCAGCGAAGCCCGGCCCTTTGGCGAATGCACGCGCTCGCGTGTGGCTTTCCACGACGGACACATGGCGTCGTTCGGGTCGAAGTTGTAGCAGGCGCCGTTACCGTTGCAGTGAACGGCGTCGGCATTGGCCTGCCAGACGCGCTCGTCTATGCGCCGGTCCAGTTCGCCGCGCAGCGTCGTCGCGTCGATCTTCAACAGCGCCGCACTCGCCCCCGCCGGCGTGGCGATCTTGCCGGGATTGAGCTGATTGTGCGTATCGAATGCCGCCTTGAGACGCTGCAGAGCAGGATACAAAGGCCCGAAATACTCCGGCACGTACTCCGAGCGCACGCCCTTGCCATGCTCGCCCCACAGCAGGCCGCCATACTTCATCGTCAAGGCGGTCACCGCATCCGAAATGGGGCGCACGAGTGCGGCCTCGTCGGGATTGCGCATGTCGAGTGCAGGGCGCACATGGAGCACGCCGGCATCGACGTGGCCGAACATGCCGTAACGCAAATCAAAACCGTCTAGCAGTGCCCGAAACTCCGCAATATAGTCGGCGAGATTTTCGGGCGGCACGGCCGTGTCTTCCACGAAGGGCTGCGGGCGGCTCGCGCCGCGGGCGTTGCCCAGCAGGCCCACCGCACGCTTGCGCATCGTATAGACGCGCTGGATCGTCGCCTCGCCCTCGGCGATCGTATGTCCCAGGCGCTTGACGCTCGCGTCGGCGCCCAGGTGCTCGGCGAACGCGGCCACGCGCGCGCGCAATTCGTCCACATCGTCGCCGCTGAATTCGACCATGTTGATACCGCTCGCCCCGCCTTCGACGCCTTCGTCGTCGGGGAAGAATTCGGCCACGCTTTGCCAGACGCTATCTTCGCGCGCCAGCCGCAGCACCGTGGAGTCCACGGTTTCGATCGAGAGCGGACGATGGGCCATCAACGCGCGTGCGTCGCGCAGGGCGTCCATGAAACTCTCGTAGCGGATATTGACGAGCGCGGCGTGCGTCGGAACCGGCAGCACGTTCAGCGTCGCCTCGACGATAAAGCCGAGCGTGCCCTCCGAGCCGCACAGCACGCTATTGATGTCGAAGCGCTCTTCGCCGTCACGCAAATGGGCGAGGTCGTAACCCGTCAGGCAGCGGTTCAGCTTGGGAAAGCGCTCGCGTATCAGGTCAGCTTCGCGCTCGCTGATGTCTCGCGCGGTGCGGAACACTTCGCCGACCTTGTCTTTGCGCGCACAGAGCGCCACGAGCGTGGCCTCATCGACCGGCGCGCTCGACAGGCGCTCACCGCCGACCAGGACCGTTTCCAGCGCGAGCACGTGGTCGCGCGTTTTCCCATAGGTGCAGCTGCCCTGCCCGCTCGCGTCCGTGCTGATCATGCCGCCGATGGTCGCGCGGTTCGACGTCGACAGTTCCGGCGCGAAAAAGAGTCCGTGCCGTTTCAGTTCGGCATTGAGCTGATCCTTGACGATACCCGCTTCCACTCTGGCCGTGCGCGCAACCGGATCGATGTCGAGGATCCGGTTCATATGGCGCGACATATCGACCACGATGCCTTCGGTCAGCGACTGCCCGTTCGTGCCCGTGCCGCCGCCGCGCGCCGCGACCGCCACGCCGCGAAACGCCTCGCGTCCGAGCAGGCTCGCGAGGCGTGCGACGTCATCCGCGTGGCGCGGAAACACCGCCGCTTGCGGATAGCGCTGATAGATCGAATTGTCCGTGGCCAGCACCGTGCGCGTCGCGTGAGTCGCATCCACCTCGCCTTCGAAACCCGACCTCTCCAATTCATGCAAAAATTGACGGATCAGCGGATGGTTGAATTCGCCGATGGGAAGCGGGGCAATTGTCATATCGTTCTCGAAGTCTCGCCTGGGGCGCACTATTCCCTTTCTGGCAGGGATTGTCGCGCCCCGCCCGGCACCGGGCAAACGTATATTCGTTGGGTTGATCATGAGGTTTATGAATGAATTTCCGCAAGCTCACGCCGTCCATGTCGCTGCTGCTCGCGTTCGAGGCATCCGCGCGACATGAGAGCTTCACGCGTGCCGCCGAGGAGCTGTCGCTCACGCAGAGCGCCGTGAGCCGCCAGGTTCAGGCGCTCGAAGCGATGCTCGATCTCGCGCTCTTCACGCGCGAGGGCAAGCGCATCATCCCGACGGACATCGGCCGCGCCTATATGGCCGAGATCTCGCACGCGCTCACGCTGATCCGCAGCGCGACGCTGCAGGCGCTCACCTCGAACGCGCCAAAAACGCAGTTGCGCGTGGCGACCCTGCCGACATTCGGCGCCAAGTGGCTGCTGCCGCGCCTGCACCGCTTCTATCAGGCGCACCCCGATCTGCAGATCGACCTCGACTCGCGCATCGAGGCCGCCGATTTTTCGACCCAGGACCTCGACGCTGCCATCGTGGTGGGCGACGGCCGCTGGCCTGGGGTGACGGCACACCGGCTCTACGCAGAAGAGCTGGTGCTGGTCGGCAACCTTGCCGCGTTGCCCCTCGCGCGAAAACCGAGGCGCAGGGCCGCCGCGCCAACCATCGAATCCCTCGAAGGACTCACGCTGCTGCGCGTGCGCAGCTTTCCCGACGCATGGCGCGAATGGTGCGCGCATTTCGGTTTGCCTCACGACGCGCTGCGGCCGGGCCCGAGTTTCGAACTGACCTCGCATTTGATCCAGGCAGTCGTGGCCGGTATCGGCGTGGGCCTTGTGCCGCGCATGCTGGTGGAAGACGAATTGAAGGAAACCCGGCTTTTCAGCCCATTCGAAGCGGTGCCGAGCTCACGCTCGTATTACCTCGTCTACCCAGAGCGTGCTCAGCGCCACCCCGTGCTGGTGGCGTTTCGCGAATGGCTGCTGGAGGAGCTTTCCGGGCAGTCGTGACGTCAAGGTTGCATCGGGGCCGCTGCATACGCGTGCCGATGCTGCTGGGCGGACGCTCGGCCGGGCGCACCGCCGACGTTTTCAACGCGCAAGTGTATGAGTTCAGCGACCGGCCTTCACCGCCGGCACGCCCGCGACCAGCGCCGCGCCGCTCGCTACCAGCAACGCCGCGAGCAGATACAGCGCGTTATCCATGCTGCCCGTATGCGTCTTGATGAGCCCGATTGCCCACGGGCTCACGATGCCGCTCGTAATGCCGATACTGCTGATGAGCGCGATGCCCGCGGCGGCGGCCTTGCCCGTGAGATACGCCGAAGGTACCGCCCAGAAGATCGGCAATGCGGCGAAGATCAGCACCGCTGCGATCGAAAGAATCGCCATCATCGCGGCGAAGCTCGCGAGGTGCAGCGTGAGCAGCGCCAAGGCAATGCCGCCGCCTACTGTGCACGCCGCGAAGTGCCAGCGCCGTTCGCCATGCCGGTCCGAGCGGCGCGCGATCCCCATGAGGCCCACCGCGCCCACCGCATTCGGAATGACGGTGTAGAGGCTGATCGCCAGCACGTCATGCACCCCGAAGTCGCGAATCATGAGCGGCATCCAGAAGTTCAGCGTGAGCGACGCACAGGTCAGCGAGAAATAGATGAACGCGAACAGATAGACGCGCGGGTTGCGCAGCGCCGCCCCGAACGAACGCGTGGAATGCGCGTGATCGCCGTCGCCGTCGCGTTGCGCGAGGAGGTGGGCCTTTTCTGCATCGGTCAGCCAGCGCGCCTTCTCAGGCCCGTCCACGAGCCAGAACGCAGCCATGAGGCCGAGCAGCACGGCCGGCAGCCCTTCGATCAGGAACATC
The DNA here is from genome assembly GCF_040948675.1 of Paraburkholderia sp. BR14312. NCBI lineage: Bacteria > Pseudomonadati > Pseudomonadota > Betaproteobacteria > Burkholderiales > Burkholderiaceae > Paraburkholderia > Paraburkholderia sp. BR14312. The sequence continues at coordinate 139,090 of NZ_JBFPKI010000012.1, read as the reverse complement.
CAGCGCCAGCCGGCAAGGCCCGCCACGCCGGCCATGTCGCGCATGATCCAGCCCGAGATGAGGCCGCCCAGCACGCCCGCCACCGCCACGCCCGCGAAGAAGATCGAGAACACGGCCGCGCGGCGCCGCGCCGGATACCAGTACGTGAGATAGAGCACGATGCCGGGAAAGAAGCCCGCCTCGAATACCCCCAGCAAAAAGCGCAGCGCATAGAACTGCGTGGGGCTCGACACGAACATCATGCTGGTGGAGGCAATGCCCCATAGCAGCATGATGCGCATGAACGTGCGACGCGCGCCGAAGCGCGCAAGCAGCATGTTGCTCGGCACTTCGCACAGCACGTAGCCCACGTAGAACACGGCGGCGCCGAGGCCGTACATCGCGTCGCTGAAGCCGAGATCGTGCTTCATCTGCAACTGCGCGAAGCCGATGTTGATGCGGTCGAGGAACGAGACGACGTAGCAAACGAACAGGAACGGAATGACGCGCGCGGAGACCTTGCGATAGAGCGCGTCTTCTTGCTGCGAGGAATGCTGCGCGGACGTAGCGTACGCGCGCGCGGCTTCGGACCGCCGGTCCGGGGCAATCGATTGGGGCATCTGCCTGTCTCCAAACATGACTCCGGTTCACCTGGGCGGGCCCGGGTAGACCGTCGATGCGCGGCGTCTTGCGCGCCTTGCGCGGCTCGCCCGGACACGTGGTTCGCGAATTTCCAGGCAGTGACGCCGATCATAGGTGGGGCAGGTTTAATTTGTCAATGGCGAATCGGTTCGTTTTACGCTAATGCGGGTTTGTCTTTACATGACACGGTTGATGGCGCATCGGCTCACGCTTTCGTCACACAAAAGCCGGTTCGAAACGCAATGTGCGCGCGCCAATAAAAAAGCGGCACACCGCGAGGTGTGCCGCTTCGTTACCGTGAGGGCTTTTGTGTCTTAGTGCTTCAGGAAATCGATCACCATGCGGTTGAAGGCTTCCGCATGCTCCCATTGCGCCCAGTGGCCGCACCGATTGAACACGTGCAGTTGCGCGTTCTGCATGCCCGCGAGCAAACGCAAGCCGATGTCCATCGGCACGAAACGGTCGTCGCGGCCCCAGATCACGAGCGTGGGCGCGGCGATTTCGCCAAGGCGCGGGCCGTAGTCGCTGAACTGCTTCGGGAAGGCCGCGAGGCTCTTTGCGAAGTTTTCCAGGTGGTCGCGGCGCGCGAGCATGTTGTCGAGGCGCGTTTGCATCAGCTCGTCGGTGAGCGCGCTCGCGTCGTACACGAACACGTTCATCATGCGCTTGAGGTTCTCGATCGTCGGATCGCGATAGAGACCTTGCAGCAGCTTGATGCCTTCGGTGGGCATCGGCATGAAGCTGCTCGGGCCGCCGGTGCCGCCGCCCATCAGCACGAGCTTGCCCACGCGTTGCGGGTTCGCCAGTGCGAACGCAACGGCGCTATGGCCGCCCATCGAATTGCCGAGAATATGCACGCGCTCGATGTCGAGCACGTCGAGCAGGCCCTTGAGCACGCGGCCGTTCAGGTCCGAGCGCGAGCTCGTGCAGACGATCGGGTCGCTCTTGCTCCAGCCCGGGCAGTCCATCAGGATCACGCGGTAGCCGGCCGCGACGAGCGGTTCGACGTTGCGGTTGAAGTTGGCCCAGCCGCTCGCGCCCGGACCCGAGCCGTGCAGCATCACGACGGTTTCGGCGCCAGCGCCTGCGTCGTTGTAGTGAATCTGGAACTCGACCTCGCCGTCCTTCACGCGCGCGAACCTGCTCGTCGAGGCTTCGGTGATTGCTTGTGCCGTATCCGTCATGATGACCATCCTTTAAAACGTATTTACCCATGCGGAAGAAGGCGCATGCCTTCTTCCCTTCACATTCATGCGCCCTGTGCGCCCAACGCGCTGCGCTGCCTGAAAGCACCCACCACGCTGAGCGCGCCAAGCGCCGCGATCACGACGAGCGGAATGCTCGAGCCCACCAGCATCGACGGGCTCTGGCCGAGTGCAAACAGCTGACCCGCCACGAGCGGCCCGAGAATCGACCCCAGACGCCCCACGGCCACTGCCGCGCCCACACCCGTGCCGCGCACTTCAGTGGGGTACGCATGGCCCGCGAGTGCGTACAGCACCGACTGGCCGCCCACGATAAAGAAGCCGCACAGCAGGCCGCCTACGGCCGTCGAGCTTGCGCCGCCCGCGCTTGCGAGCACCGTGAGCGCCACCACGATGCCGATGTACATGCCGATCACCGTGCCGCGGCGGCCGAAGCGATCCATGATCGTTGCGATCGCAACGGCGCCGATGCCACCGCCGATGTTGAACAGCATCAACACGAGATTCGACTGCACGCGCGTGAGGCCGCGTGCGAGCACCATCGAGGGCAGCCAGTTCATCAGGAAGTACAGCACGATCAAGGTGCCGAGGTAGCTGATCCACAGCGCGATGGTGGTACGCGCGCGGCCTTCTTGCCAGAGCGCTTGGGACACGCTCGGCGCGCCTTCCTGCACGACCTTCGAAGCCTGCGCGGCGACGAACTGCTGCGACTCGCGCAGGAACAGGCCAAGCAGCGGCACCATCACGATCGGGCCGAGACCGCCAACATAGAACACGTGGCGCCAGCTTGCGTCGCCCGTGCCGAGCATGCCGATGACGGCGGCAATCGCCGCGCCGAACGGCATGCCGCAGTACATCGCGCCCACTGCCGTGCTGCGCTGCCGCTCGCCCGCTGCCTCCGAGCACAGCGCGATCAGGTTCGGCATGGCCGCACCGAGACCGAGACCCGTGAGCAGACGCGCGACGAGCAGGCTTTCGAAATTCCACACCATGGTCGTGGCGAGCGAGAAGAGCCCGAACAGCGCCACCGACCACATGAGCACGCGCTTGCGGCCAAAGCGGTCGGCAAGCCGCCCGCCCAGCGCCGCGCCCGGCAGCAGGCCGATCGCGCCCGCGCTGAACGCCCAGCCCATTTGCGCGACGGCGAGATGAAACTCTTTCGCCATGCGCGGCCCTGCTACGCCCGCCGATTGCAGGTCCAACCCTTCGAGCAGCGCAATCGCCAGACACAGGGCGATGGTTGCCTTGCTGCTCGTTCCACTTCCTCCAGCACTACTGTTTCGCGACGTCATAAAAAGTCTCCATAGGTATATGCGAGCCACTCTTTCCGGCGGCTATAAGTGGCAACGCCGCGCACCACCCGAAGGCGATGCGCGGCGTGCTTGATCAGGACTGCAATGCTTGCTGGCGCTTCTTCAGATCGAGCGCCACGTCGACGATCATGTCTTCCTGGCCGCCCACCATCCGGCGCTTGCCCAGTTCGACGAGAATATCCACCGTCTTCAGGTCGTACTTCTTCGCGGCCACTTCCGAGTGGCGCAGGAAGCTCGAATACACGCCTGCATAACCGAGCGCGAGCGTTTCGCGGTCCACGCGAACCGGGCGGTCCTGCAGCGGGCGCACGATGTCGTCGGCGGCGTCCATCAGCGTGTAGAGGTCGGTGCCGTGGTTCCAGCCCATGCGTTCCGCAGCGCCAATGAACACTTCGAGCGGCGCGTTGCCTGCACCTGCGCCCATGCCCGCGAGCGAGGCATCGACGCGGTCGCAGCCTTCCTCCACCGCCACGATCGAGTTCGCCACGCCCAGCGAGAGATTGTGGTGCGCGTGCATGCCCGTCTGCGTTTCGGGTTTGAGCACGGCCTTCACTGCGCGGAAACGGTCTCGCACGTCGTTCATCGTGAGTGCGCCGCCCGAATCCACCACGTAGATGCAGGTCGCGCCGTAGCTTTCCATCTTCTTCGCTTCGATAGCTAGGTTCTCGGGCGTGGTCATGTGGCTCATCATCAGGAAGCCCACCGTGTCCATGCCCAGTTCGCGTGCGTATTCGATGTGCTGCTTCGAAATGTCGGCTTCCGTGCAGTGCGTGGCGATACGCACCACGCGCGCTCCCGCGTTGTACGCGGCCTTCAGGTCGTGAATCGTGCCGATGCCGGGCAGCAGCAGCGTGGCGATCTGCGCGTGCGTGACGACGTCGGCCACGGCTTCGATCCATTCCAGGTCGCTGTGCGCGCCGAAGCCGTAGTTGAAGCTGGAGCCTTGCAGGCCGTCGCCGTGCGCGACTTCGATGCTGTCCACTTTCGCCTTGTCCAGCGCGCGGGCGATGTCCTGCACGTTCTGGATCGAGTACTGATGGCGGATGGCGTGGCTGCCGTCGCGCAGCGTCACGTCGGAGATATAGAGTTTCTTGCTCATGGTCTTATCCCTCCACGCTCAGAAGCGTCTGCGCCATGCGTTCGGCGGTGGCGAGCGCGGCGGAAGTCATGATGTCTAGATTGCCTGCGTATGCGGGCAGATAATGCGCGGCGCCTTCCACTTCGAGGAACACCGAGGTCTTCAGACCGCTGAACTTGCCAAGGCCCGGAATATTCAGGGGCGCGTTCGCGGGAATCTCGTCGAACTGCACCTTCTGCTTCAGGCGATAGCCCGGCACGTAGGCGTGCACCTTCGCGGCCATCTCCTCGATGGACTGCTCGACCTTCTCGCGGTCGGCCGCCTCAGAAAGCGTATAAACCGTGTCGCGCATCATGACGGGCGGCTCGGCCGGATTCAGCACGATGATGGCCTTGCCCTTCGCCGCGCCCCCAACCACTTCGATCGCCTTCGACGTCGTCTCGGTGAATTCGTCGATGTTGGCCCGCGTGCCGGGGCCCGCCGACTTGCTGCTGATCGACGCCACGATCTCCGCGTAGTGGACCTTCGCGACGCGCGAGACCGCCGCGACCATCGGAATCGTGGCCTGGCCGCCGCACGTCACCATGTTGACGTTGGGCGCTTCGATATGCGCGTCGATGTTCACGACCGGCACGCAGTACGGGCCGATTGCGGCGGGCGTGAGGTCGATCACGCGGATCGACGGCTTGAGCGTGCGCAGCAGCGCGTCGTTCTTCACATGCGCGCCGGCGGAAGTCGCATCGAACACGAAGTCGATGTCGTTGAACACCGGCAGGCGCGTAAGGCCTTCGACACCTTCATGCGTGGTCGCGACGCCAAGCCGCGCGGCGCGCGCGAGACCATCGGAGTTCGGGTCGATGCCGACCATCGCCGCCATCTCCAGATGCTTGCTGTTGCGCATGATCTTGATCATCAGATCCGTGCCTATGTTGCCGGAGCCGATGATCGCAACCTTGAGTTTTTCGGAAGCCATATGAATTCCTGTATCAGGCGGAAAAAGTCGCGCGAACGCTGCCGAGGTCTTCGATCTGCGCGGTGTACGTGCCGGGTTCCTTCACGGCGACCATGGGTCCGAGTGCACCCGTAAGCACCACGTCGCCCGCACGCAGCGGCGTGCCGAGCTGCACCATGCGGTCGGCGAGCCACACGGCGGCGTTGAGCGGGTTGCCGAGACAGGCGGCGCCGTTGCCGCGCGAGAGCACTTCGCCGTCGCGCGAGAGTTCCATCGCGCACCCTGTCAAGTCGATCTGCGAGAGCGGCACCGGGCGGCTGCCCACCACGAAGCGCGCGCTCGAGGCGTTGTCGGCCACCGTATCGACGAAGCGGATGTCCCAGTTCTGGATGCGGCTGTCCACCACCTCGATGGCTGCGAGCGCATAGGCGCTGGCGCGCAGGATATCGACGAAGGTGTGCTTTTCGAACGTGAGGTCGTGCTCCAGCACGAGCGCGATTTCCGCTTCCACCTTCGGCTGGATCAGTTGCGAGAGCGGCATCGCTTGCGCGTCGCCGCAAGCCATCGACGCGAACAGGGCGCCGAAGTCAGGCTGATCGACACCGAGCTGCTTTTGCACCGCAAGCGACGTGAGACCGATCTTGCGGCCCACGATGCGCTCGCCGGTCGCCACGCGCAGATCGACGTTGGCTTGCTGGACAGCGTAGGCGGTGGCGATATCGTCCAGGGCGATCTCGCCGCGCACCGGCTCGATCACCTTGCGCGAGGCTTCGGCTTCGTAGAGGCGCGCGGCAAGCGCCGCGACGAGTTTCGGTTCTGACATGTTGATTCTCCGGAGTCCGTACTGTCCTATCAAGCCGCGTCGGGCGTGGCATGCATGGTGGCGAAACCCGCAATCCACTCGGGAATTTCGCGGTAGTAGTCGAGCGAAGCGCGATACGGGCCGTAAGCGGCCAGCACGCCGAATGCCGCGACCCACGTGCGAATCTCGTGCGCCGACTTGCCGCCGTCACGCGTGATAGCCGCGTTCGTCATGCCGTCCACGGAAGTCAACTCGCCCGATGCAAGGCGCGCGAGGAACGCGCGGTCCCATTCGGGATTGAGCGGATGAAGATGGCTGTCGCCCGCCGTGAACGATTTCGCCGCGGCCACGGTGCGCGCCTGACGTGCCGCGCGCGAATCCGCCGAGGGATTGCGGCCCGCGATCAAACGTTCGGCCACTTCCGGTGTCGCGCCGAACAGCTCCGGCACCGGCGGCTCGTGAGAAATGCCGCCCGAGCCCACGACGAGCACGCGCGTGTCGCTTCGCGAGAAGAAGCGGCCAATCGCGTCGCCGAGCAGTCGTGCGCGGCGCAGCGTCGCCATGGGCGGCGCCACGGAGTTGATGAACACCGGAATCACCGGATAACGGTCGAGAGCGCCCGTGAGCACTTCCAGCGCCTGCGCGCAGCCGTGATCGACCTGCATGCGGTACGAGAGCGCCACGTCGATATCGGCGGCGAGCACGCTTTCGGCGAGCTTGTGCGCAAGCGCTTCGGGCACCGGCAGCGTACCGGCCATGCTCTTGAAGTCGCCGATCGCATCCGCGCGCGCGCCGATGCAGAACGGCGGCATCACGTCGTAGAAGAAACCGTTGAAGTGATCCGGTGCGAACGCAACGATCACGTCCGGGTTGAAGGCTTCCACGCGTTCGCGCGCGGCGCGGCCGACCCGTTCGACTTCCGCCACCACGTCAGGCAGCGGATCGAAATAGCCATGCAACGGCGTATGCGACAGACATTCGAGGTGAATCGGCATGCTCATGCTCCTGCTGTGCGCGCAACGGCCACGCCGCGCACGGGACGGTTTTGCGGGGCAGCGGCGCTCGCCGCATGCAAGGCGGCTTCGGCCATGCCGAGCTTGCCCGCGAGTTCGACGATCGCGTCCGAGACCTGTTGCGGCGTGCAGACGGCCGCGACGAAGCGGTCCGGGCGCAGCAGCACGACGGATTCGGGCAGACGGCTGAACCACTCTTTCAGGCGGCCCTGCACGTCGCCGAGCGCGAGCACGCCCTCGGGCACGTCGTCGGCGTATTCGAGCTGCACGTCGGGCTTCGCGAAGATGAAGCGGGCGCCCAGGCGCTCCCACAATGCGCGGGCTTGCGGCGTGAGGCCGAAGGTCGGGTCCGCGCCCCAGGCCAGCACGGCGAAGCCGTTGCCGATCGCGTCGTCGAGGCGCACCACGCGGCCATCGGCAAGACGCACGCGCGGCTGGATGAACATGCGGCCCACGGGCGACGCCGCGAGCGGATCGCGGCCATACGCGAGGCGGCCGATCAGCGAGTCGCGCTTCTGACTCATCAGGCCGAGCAGGCGGCCCGGCGCCGAGTTGCCCGAGCGCTCCAGCAGGCTGGCGAACCAGCCGCCCGTCTTTTGCGGCGGCGGCAGCAGCACGATGCCCGCTTCGTAGCGCGGCATCGGCTTGAAGCGCATTTCCACGAAGTAACGCTTCACCGAAGGGAACACATTCATGTAGCGCACGAACGTGTCGCGAAAGCGCGCGCCAAAGCGCGTGGTGGGGGCGAAGATATCGCCCGCCACTTCGGAGAGGTGGATCATCGAGCGCGCGTGGGCGCGACGCTCCACCGTATAGCTGTCGAGCAGGCGCCCATCAGCCTGGCCCTTCGCGACCATCGCGAGCTTCCAGCCCAGGTTGTTCGCGTCGCGAATGCCGCTGTTGTAACCTTGGCCCTGCCACACCGGCATGATGTGCGCCGCGTCGCCCGCGAGCAGCACGCGGTCCACGCGGAACGTTTCGGCGAGACGCGCGTTGTGCGTGTACACACGCTTGCGGATGTAGTCGACCTTGTCGGGGTCCGCCACCACCTTGCGGATCAGCGCGGCCATGTTCTCGGGCTTCGAGAGTTCTTCTTCCGTCTCGCCCGGCATCACCATGAATTCGAAGCGGCGAATGCCGTGCGGCAGCGCAGCCGACACATACGGGCGCTGATGATCGCAATGCATATAGATATGCGGCGAGCCGATGGGGTCGTTGCGCACGTCCACCACGATCCATTGATTCGGCTTCGTCCGGCCTTCGAAAGGCACGTTCAGCGCGCGACGCACGAAGCTGTTGCCGCCGTCCGCGCCCACCAGGTACGCTGCGCGGATCGTGCGGCGCTCGCCGTTCGCGTCGCTCACGTCGATCGTCACGCCCTGCGTGTCCTGCTCGAATGCGTTGACCGTGTGGCCGAACAACACATCCACGTGCTCGAAGCGCGCGAGCCCTTCATACAGCACGCGATCGGCGAGCGGCTGAATGAACGCGTTGCGGCGCGGCCAGCCGAATTCGTCGGTGCGCGGCTCGATCGAGGCGAAGCAATGGCCGTCTTTCGTGACGAAGCGCATCCAGTGGTCGGGCGTGGTATGCGGCAGCAGCGCATCGGCAAGACCAATGGACTGGAACACGCGCAATGCTTCGTCATCCAGACCAATGGCGCGCGGGTAGTCGATGATCTGGTCGAGCTTCTCGACGAGCGTGACACGCACGCCTTGCAGGCCGAGAATATTGGCGATCATGAGGCCGACCGGACCCGCGCCGATGATGGCGACGTCGGTGGCAATCTGGCGAGGGCGGACGGTATCCGCCTCGTGGGCGAGGGGGGTGTTCATGTGTCTCCTTCTCGCGCGGCTTATGGAGCCGCTGCGGATGCTGACAGGTGGTGCCTGAAAACGGATCACCCGGGTGGACGTTCTGTCACAGTGCGGTGAATGGAAGCGAGTCTAGGTTCCGCCCGATGCGCGCTCAACATTTTTAGAGAAATGTGCATAGAATGCACACACCTGATTTTTAAGGCGTTTTTGATGACGAAGTATGCAAACGTGCGGGGACTGGCGCGCGGCCTGCAGGTCCTCCAGGCGCTCAACGCCATGGAGAACGGGCGCGCCACGAGCCAGCAGTTGAGCGAGGCAACGGGCCTGCATCGCACGACGGTGAGGCGCCTGCTGGAAACCCTGGTAGAGGAAAAGTTCGTGCGCCGCAGCGCTTCCGACGACAGCTTTCGTCTGACGATGAACGTGCGCGGCCTGAGCGAAGGCTTCACCGACGACGAGCTGATCGCGACCATCGCGCCGCCGATCATGGCGCAAATGCTCCAGCGCACCGTGTGGCCATCGGATCTCACGACGCCCGACGGCGACTCCATGGTGATCCGCGAGACCACGCACCGCTTCAGCCCGCTTTCGTTTCACCGCGCGATGGTGGGCCGCCGTCTGCCGATCCTGCTCACGGCGGCTGGCCGCGTGTACTTTGCGATGTGTCCCGAGGCCGAGCGCGAGGACATTCTCGAACTATTGCGCGCGGGGGCGGGCGGCGAGCAGCAGCAAAAACTCGCCGGCGACGCGGCCTATATCCGCAATCTCGTGCGCCAGACGCGCGCCGACGGCTTCGGCTCGAACCACGGCGACTGGGCCGACCAGCGCAAGATCGGTGCGCTCGCAACGGCCATCGAGGCGCATGGGCGCGTGCTCGCGAGCCTGAACGTGATCTACCTGGAGCAGGCCATCAATCCGGCAGAGGCCGTGCGCCGCTTCGTGCCCGAGTTGCAGCGCGCCGCGCAGGAAATGGTGACGGCACTGGAGGCGCAGGAGGAAACCACGAAGCGTTAAGCTTCGTTCTCGCGCACGAGTTCGAATAGCGCTTCAAGCTCCGCAGCATGCGGTTCTTTGCGCGACACCATCAGCAAGTCAATGGTGGGCGGCTCGCCTTCCAGCGGGCGCGTGCAGATCGCGCTGCTCGTGAGCGACGAGACATACGCAGGCAGGAGCGCATAGCCGAGCCCCATCCCCACGAGATTCAGATTGAGCAGAATATTGGTCGCGACCTGAGCCACCTTGCGCTCGATTCCGTGCGCCTCGCAATACGCCTCGACCACACTGTGCACCTGCCCCGAGAACTGCGGATGCGTGCTGATGAACGGCTCGCCGCTCAGCTGCGCCGGTGCGATGCGCGCTTGCTTCGCGAGCGGATGGCCGCTCGGCAGCACCACCACGAGCGGCTCGGTGAGCACGACTTCGCTGCGCAATTCAGGCGACAAAACGGGCCGCCGCATGAACGCCACGTCGATATCGCCGCGCAGCAGCGCGTCTTCCTGCTCGGCCGTCGGCAGGCTGCGCAACTCGACATTGACCTCGGGAAAGCGCAATCGCAAACGCGGCAAAATCACCGGGAAAACCCGGATCTCCGCGGCGGGCACGAAACCGATCGTCACCGTCGCGCGCCCCTGCCCCACCTGGCGTGCACGCGCCACTGCCCGGTCGGCCTGCGCCACCACGAGACGCGCCTCGGCGAGAAACACCTTGCCCGCGTCCGTCAATTCCACCTTGCGGCGCGTGCGCTCGAAGAGCGGCGTGCCCACTTCGTCTTCCAGATTGCGGATCTGCTGGCTCAGCGATGGCTGCGCCGTATGCAGGCGCTGCGCCGCGCGCGTGAAGCTCAGCTCGTCGGCAACGGCAATGAAGTAGCGCAGGTGTCTCAGTTCCATGCTCGATTTATCGTTTTGAAGTCTTAGTGGCAACAAACAAAATATTTCACATCGGCAGAGCGAGCAACGATCATCCGTCTGCGTTCTCCGCCAAAAGGAGAATGCTGCCACGGAGGAGACTCGCATGTCCGCAATCATCGACATCGATGCACTCGTCGACGCGCAAAATGGTCGCGTCACGTCGTCGATCTATACCGACCCCGACATTTACGCGCTCGAACTCGAGCGCATTTTCGGCCGCTGTTGGCTCTTTCTCGCCCACGTCAGTCAAATACCGAAAGCCGGCGACTTTTTCAATACCTACATGGGCGAAGACCCCATCGTCGTGGTGCGCCAGAAGGACGGCTCGATCAAGGCCTTCCTCAATCAGTGCCGCCATCGCTCGATGCGCGTGAGCCACGCCGATTGCGGCAACACGCGCGCGTTCACGTGTCCGTATCACGGCTGGTCGTACGGCGTGGACGGCGCGCTCATCGACGTGCCGCTCGAATCGCGCGCCTATCCGCAGGGCCTGTGCAAGGAGCAATGGGGCTTGCAGGAAGTCACGCGCGTGGCCGTGTACAAGGGCCTCGTGTTCGGCAACTGGGACGCGAACGCGCCCGACCTCGAAACCTATATGGGCGACATCGCCTGGTATCTCGACGGCGTGCTCGACCGACGCGAAGGCGGGACCGAAATCGTGGGCGGCGTGCACAAGTGGGTGATCGACTGCAACTGGAAATTCCCGGCCGAGCAGTTTGCGAGCGATCAGTATCACGCACTCTTCACGCATGCGTCCGCCATCGAGGTGCTCGGCGCAAAGGAAGGTGCGGCCGACAAGGCGCTGGGCGCGGGTCAAACGGCGCGCCCCGTGTGGGAGACCGCGAAAGACGCGCTGCAGTATGGCCAGGCGGGCCATGGTAGCGGCTTCTTCTTCACCGAGCAGCCCGACGCGAACGTGTGGGTGGACGGCGAAGTCTCGCAGTACTTCCGCGACACCTATGCCGAAGCCGAAGCGCGCCTGGGCAAGGTGCGCGCAATGCGTCTCGCGGGCCACAACAACATGTTCCCGACGCTTTCGTGGCTCAACGGCACGGCCACGCTGCGCGTGTGGCACCCGCGCGGGCCGAACCAGGTGGAAGTGTGGGCGTTCTGTATTGCCGACAAGGCAGCGTCCGATGAAGTCAAGGCCGCCTTCGAGCGCAGCGCGACGCGCGCGTTCGGGCCCGCAGGCTTTCTCGAACAGGACGACTCGGAAAACTGGGCTGAAGTGCAGAAGGTGCTGCGCGGTAGCCGCGCGCGCAAAACGAAGCTATGTCTCGAAATGGGCCTCGGCAACGAGCGCGTACGCGAAGACGGCATACCTGGCATGACGAACTACATTTTTTCGGAGACGGCGGCGCGCGGCATGTACCGGCGCTGGGCAGACCTGCTGATTTCCGAAACGTGGGACGAAGTGAACGAGCGCACCGCGCGCTACGAAGCGGAGGTGCTCAAATGAGCGAAGTCGCCGAACCGGTTTTCACGCCCACGCGCGTGGGTCTCGAACTGCATCATGAAATCGAGCAATTCCTCTTTGACGAAGCGGCGCTGCTCGACGGCTGGCGCTTTCGCGCATGGCTCGACCTCATGGCGAAGGACATTCGCTACACCATGCGCACGACCGTCAACGCGCAAACGCGCGACCGCCGGCGCGGCGTGCAGCCGCCCACCACGTGGATCTTCAACGACACGCATTTCCAGCTCGAGCGCCGCGTGGCGCGTCTCGAAACCGGCATGGCGTGGGCGGAAGAACCGCCTTCGCGCACCCGCCATCTCGTGACGAACCTGCGAGCGTTCACCACCGAAACGCCCGGCGAATACGAGGCACACGTGAACTACGCGCTCTACCGCTCGCAGAAGGAACGCGACGAGACGTTCTACGTGGGCCGCCGCATCGACCGCGTGCGCCGCGTGGAGGGCTCGCGAGGCTGGCAGGTGTCCAACCGTGAAATCACGCTGGACCAGGCGGTGCTCACTTCCCATAACCTGAGTGTGCTTTTCTGATCATGGCCCGTATTTTTGTCTGCCAGGACGACGCGTTGTCCGATGGCGAAGCGATCAAGGTGGACGGCCCGTCCGCCGCGATCGCCGTATTCAAGGTGAACGGCGAGCTTTTCGCGCTGAACGACCGCTGCTCGCATGGCAATGCCTCGATGTCCGAAGGCTATATCGAAGACGACGGCACCGTCGAATGTCCGCTGCATGCCGCACGCTTTTGTCTGAAGACCGGCACGGCCCTGTGCCAGCCTGCGACCGAAGCGCTCAAGACGTTCCCTGTCACGTGCGTTGACGGCGCGGTTTTCGTCGACGTTCCGGAGGCCGCGTAATGGGCTGGCTCGATAACGAAGTCGCGCTGATCACGGGCGGTGGCTCGGGACTCGGCTTTGCACTCCTCGAACGCTTTCTCGACGAAGGCGCGCGCGTGGCGGTGCTCGAACGTTCGGCAGAGAAAGTCGCGGCGCTGCAAGCGCGCTTCAGTGCGCAAAACGTCGTCGCCGTGCAGGGCGACGTGACCTCGTACGCCGACAACGAGCGCGCCGTGAGCGCCGCCGTCGAAGCGTTCGGCAAGCTCGACATCTTCATCGGCAACGCAGCGATCTGGGATCATGCTTCGAGCCTCGTCGATCTCTCGCCGGCGCAGCTCGACAGCGGTTATGAAGAGCTTTTCTCGATCAATGTGAAGGGCTATCTGCTCGGCGCGAAAGCGGCGGCTCGCGCGCTCATCGCGAGCGAAGGCAGCATGATCTTCACGCTCTCGAACTCTTCGTTCTATCCGGGCGGCGGCGGTCCCTTGTACACGGCGAGCAAGCATGCGGCCGTGGGCATCATCCGCCAGCTGGCCTACGAACTCGCGCCCAAGGTGCGTGTGAACGGCGTCGGCCCTTGTGGCATGGCGAGCGATTTGCGCGGCCCCGCTTCGCTCGGCCAGCAGGACTTGCGCATCATGGATTCGCGTTCGCCCGAAGCGATTGCGGGGATCCTGCCGCTGCAGTTCTTCCCGCAGCCTGCGGATTTCACCGGGCCCTACGTGATGCTTGCTTCGCGCGCGAACAATCGCGTGCTGAGCGGCGTGATGATCAATGCGGACGCCGGCCTCGGCATTCGCGGCATCCGTCACGCGGCGGGCGGCCTGCATCTGTAACGGGAAACAGATCATGAACGTCTCGACTATCGTCATCGTCGGTGCGGGCCAGGCGGGCGCGCTCGCCGCCGCCGAATTGCGCCAGCAAGGCTATGCGGGCCGCGTCGTACTGATCGGCGAGGAAGCGCACGCGCCTTATGAACGGCCGCCGCTTTCGAAGGACGTGCTGCTGCAACCGCAAACCGCGCGCTGTGCGATTCACAGCGAAGGCTACTACGCGGAGCAGAACATCGAGTTGAAGCTCGGCGTGGCCGTGACCGAGTTCGACGCGCAGGCGCGCATCGTCACGCTCGCGAACGGCGAATCGATCGCCTTCGACGAACTGCTGCTCGCCACGGGCGCGCGCGTGCGGCGCTTGCCGATGCTCGACGCGCTGGGCGAGAACGTCTACACGCTGCGTACGCTGGAGGACGCGCAACGCCTTATACCCGTGCTTCAAGCGCGCAAGCGCGTGCTGCTGGTGGGCGCGGGCGTGATCGGTCTCGAACTCGCTTCGAGCGCGGTCGATCTCGGCGCGGAAGTCACCGTGATCGAACAGGCGCCGCGTGCGATGGCGCGTTGCGCTCCGCCGCTGCTTACCGAGCATCTGTGCGACGTGCATCGCGCGCGGGGGGTGACACTGCATCTGGGCTCGCCGCTCGCGTCAGCCACTCGCGAGAACGGCGAACTCGTGCTGACGCTCGAAAACGGCACACGCATTACCGGCGACGCGGTGGTCTACGGCATCGGCGTCGAACCCGAAACCACGCTCGCTCGCAAAGCAGGCCTGCAAATCGACAACGGCATCGTGATCGACGCGCGGTGTCGCAGCTCGCACGCGCACATCTACGCAGCCGGCGACGCCGCCAGCCAGTGGGACGAGACAAGCGGCCACCACCAGCGCCGCGAAACGTGGGAGAACGCGAACCGTCAGGCGCAAACGGCGGCGCGCGCAATGCTCGGCCTCGAACCCGAAGCCTGGCAAGCGGCCTGGTTCTGGACCGATCAATGCGGCCTCAACATCCAGTTCGCGGGCGACATGACTGCGCCTGAATGGCTCACGCGTGGTTCGCTGCAAGCGCCGCCCTGCGTTCTGTTCGGCCTCGACGGCGAAGGCGCGCTGGTGGGCGCGATCACCGTGAATCAGGGTCGCGACATGCGCAGCGCCAAAGCGCTGATCGGCAAGCGCGCGCGCATCGCCCGCGAAACGCTCGCCGATCCCACGCATAACCTGCGCAATCTGGCGCGCGAATTCGCCTAGGCGCACACCCGAAAACCCGGCGTTTCACCCGATTCGAGAAAAGCGCTTGCAAGCGCGCGCGAGTGTCTCTATAATTCGCGCCTCGACAGGCTCGTAGCTCAGTTGGTTAGAGCACCACCTTGACATGGTGGGGGTCGTTGGTTCGAATCCAATCGAGCCTACCAACGAACATGCAGTAAAGAAGCTGTACCTTGCAGCATCTTGTGAATGACGCATTCCCTCGCGGGTCTGCGTCATTTTCTTTTGGTGCGCGCTAATCACACACGCAGCTATCCATAGCGCACTAACGCTCGCATAGCTTCGCAGAAATCGTCAGTTCTTCTCGCGGCGCAAGCCTGCTTGAATGGACGTTCCACGTCCAGCCGAGGAGACTTTCGATGTCCGACGTTCACACGCAGCGCCCCGCCGTTTCCGTTCCGTCTGCGCATCTGCATTCCTCCACGCAGCAACACGCCAGTACCACGCTAGACCTCCATCAGGTCGCGGGCCGCATCGGCGCGCGCATCGACGGTGTGCGTCTTCATGCCGATCTCGACAGCGCCACGTTCGACGCGATCAACGCCGCCTTGCTGCGCCACAAGGTGCTGTTCTTCCGTGGCCAGCAGCATCTCGACGATACCGCGCAGGAAGCCTTCGCGCGGCGCTTCGGCGAAACGGTCGCGCACCCCACGGTGCCCTCGGTGGAAGGCGGCAGCCTGCTGGAACTCGATTCGCTGCACGGCGCGCGCGCCAACTCGTGGCACACCGACGTCACCTTCGTCGACGCCTACCCGAAAGTCTCGATCCTGCGCGCCGTGGTGATTCCGCCGTTTGGCGGCGACACGGTGTGGGCCAATACGGCCACCGCGTACGCGCAACTACCCGAGCCCCTGCGCGCGCTCGCCGATACGCTCTGGGCGCTCCACACCAACGCCTACGACTACGCGTCCACGCACACGAACGCGGACAGCGCGCAGCTCAAGCGTTACCGCGAAGTCTTCACGTCGAAGGTGTACGAAACCGAACATCCCGTGGTGCGCGTGCATCCGGAAACGGGCGAACGCACGCTCGTGCTCGGCCACTTCGTGCAGCGGCTCAAAGGTCTCTCGTCGTCCGATTCGGCGCATCTGCTGCAGGTGTTCCACGAGCATGTCACGCGGCTCGAAAACACGGTGCGCTGGAACTGGCAGGAAGGCGACGTCGCGATCTGGGACAACCGCGCCACGCAGCACTACGCGATCAACGACTACGGCGACGCGCGCCGCGTCGTCCGGCGCGCGACCGTGCGCGGCGAAGTGCCGGTGAGCATCGACGGACGCACGAGCGTGGTCGTGCGCGAGGAAGGCGCGACGCTGCAGTAGCGCCGCGTTGGCGAATCAGCGAGCCAGATCAGCGGCCCGGCGCGAAGGCGTCGCCGTCGATCGGCAACTCGCGCTCCGCCAGCAGATCGGCGAGCAGCTGTGCGCTGCCGAGCGCGAGCGTGAAGCCGAGCGCGCCGTGCCCCGTGTTGAGCCACAGGTTGCGAAAGTGCGTGGCGCCGATCACCGGCTTGCTGTCCGGCGTGGCGGGACGCATGCCGGTCCACGTCTGCATGGCGTCGTAGTCGCCGGCGTTGGGGAAGGTTTCGCGCGCCTGGCGAGTGAGCAGCGCGATGCGGGCGTCGTCGGCGTGCGGGTTCATGCCTGTGAGATCGACCATGCCTGCAATGCGCAGTCGCTCGCCGAGCGGAGCGTAGACGACCTTGTGATGCGCATCCGTGACCGAGACGCGCGGCGCGCCCTGCGCATTTGCATTGGGGAGCGTGAGGCTGTAGCCCTTGAGCGGATACACGGGCACGTGCACGCCGAGCGAGGCGAGCATCGGCTGGCTCTGAAAACCCAGGCACACCACGAAAGCGTCGGCTTCGATGTCGCCCTGCGAGGTCTGCGCGGCGACCACCCGCAGCCCTTTCGTTCGCAGTCCGGAAAACTCGGTCGCCAGTTGCAGGTTGACGCCGTCGCGCTGTGCCGCTTGTGCAAGGCCGCGCGTGAACTGATCGCAGTCGGCGGCCTCTTCGCCTGGCGTGTGAATGCCGCCCACGATCTCCGCGCCGATATGCGCGAGCGCGGGTTCGAGCGCGACGCACGCCGCGCCGTCGAGCGCGTGTTGCACGCAGCCCAGCGTCGATTGGTAATGCGCCTGGCGGCGCGCAAGCGCAAACCCTTGCTCGTCGCGATACACCACGAGCTTGCCGTTGCGCACGTAGTCGAATGACAGCGCTTCGCGCTCGACCACCTCGTGCATGAGTCGCTGGCTCAAAAAGCCGAGGCTGAGCAATTCGGCCGTGGTCGCGCGACTGCGTGCGCGCGTGCACGCACGCAGGAACGCGGCGCACCAGCGCCATTGGTGCGGATCGAGCCGCGGCACGAAACGCAGTGCGGCGTCGCGCGAGAAGAGCCATTGCGGCAGCTTGGGCAGCGCGGAGGGGTCCGCGAGCGGCGCGACGTAGCTGTAACTGAGCTGCCCGCCATTGGCGTGGCTCGTTTCGCGCGCCACATCGGCATGGCGCTCGACCAGCGTGACTTCGTGCCCATCGCGAGCGAGCGCGTACGCCGTGCTTACGCCAATCACCCCACCGCCTAAAACGCAAACTCGCATGATCCCTTGTTCTCTTTCGCTGACGACCAAACCCTGACGGCCTATGCCGCCAGTCTCGCCGGGAACGATGGGGAACTCAATTGCGAATTGCGCGCGGGGTATAACCTCAGGTTAAAGCGGCCGGAGGTTGTCCTTGCAACGGCAAGGACAACCCGCCACGGCTGGCTCAGGCCAGCGCCGGCGTACTCCCGCGGGCCGCGCGCGCGTCCGCCGCAGCGGCTTGCGCCGGACGCGTACCGGCCTGCCCCGCGCTGCCCAGATTGAACACCGCTACGGCCTCGCGCAGCAGATCGGCCTGCGATTCGAGCGACTGCGCGGCCGCCGCCGCTTCCTCCACGAGCGCCGCGTTACGCTGCGTGACCTCGTCGATCTGCGCAATCGCGCGGTTCACCTGTTCGATGCCGTCGCTCTGCTCGTGCGTCGCGGTTTCGATCTCGCTCATGATCCCGCTCACGCGCGCCACCGCACTGCGCGCCTCCTCCATGGTGCGGCGCGCGTCTTCCACGAGGCGCGCGCCCGCGCCGACGGTCGCCGCCGAGGCCGCGATCAGCTCCTTGATCTCCTTGGCCGCCGTGCCCGAGCGCTGCGCGAGGCTGCGCACCTCGCTCGCCACGACCGCGAAGCCGCGGCCCTGCTCGCCCGCGCGCGCCGCCTCCACCGCCGCATTGAGCGCGAGGATGTTGGTCTGGAACGCGATGCCCTCGATGATGCCGGTGATCTCCTCCACCTTCTGAGACGAGGCCGTGATGTCGTTCATCGTCGCGTTCACGCGGGCCACCACGTCGGCGCCGCGCGTGACCGTTTCGAGCGCGGTCTGGGCGAGCCCGCTCGCTTCCTTCGCGCCGTCCGTGTTCTGGCGCACCGCCGCCGAAAGCTCCTCGATGCTCGCCGCCGTTTCTTCGAGCGCCGCCGCCTGCTGCGCCGTGCGATCCGAGAGATCGACGTTGCCCGACGCGATCTGCTTCGCGCCCTGGGTGATTTCGTGCGTGCTGCCGCGCACGCGCGAGACGGTGCCCACGAGGCCGTCGCGCATGGTCTGCAGCGCGCCCAGCAGCTGGCCCATCTCGTTCTTCGAGCGCACCCGCACGTCCACCGTGAGGTCGCCCGCGGCGATGCGCTCGAAATGGCGGATCGCATGGTTCACCGGCTTGACCACGGCGGCGGCGAGCCCCACGCGCGCGAACACGCCAATCGCCACGCCCACCACGCCGATCACGCCGAACACGATGAGCGACAGGCGAAAGCGCTGCGCGGCGGTGTCGGCGTCCTGCTGCTGGCGCGTAGCTTGCCAGGTCTCGAGCGCGTCGATCGCCTTCGCGTAGGCGCCGTAGTAGCGGTCGGCGGTTTCGCCCTGGATCGTGCGGAAGGTGTTGAAATCGTTGTCGACGAGCGACTTGTACTCGGGCTCGAGCGCTTGCGAGACGAGCGCCTCGCGCGCGCTGCTCACGGCCTGGGCGAGGCGCGCCTCTTCGGGGTCGTCGAACGGGCCGGCGCTGTAGCGCGCGAATTCCTTGTTCGAATTCACGAGCACCTCGTGCGCCTTGTCGAGCAAGCCGTCCGTGGCCTTGCCGACGCTGAAGAGCGTCTCGTAGCCGCCGAGCGCGAGACGCACCTGGAGCAGGCGTTCCGAACTGCTCTTGAGGGCGTCGAGCGACTGCGCGCCGCGCTGGGCGTCGTGCAGGCTGTCGTTGGTGATCTTGAGCGCGCCATACGACACGCCGATCACCGTCAGCAGAAACGCGACGAAGATACCGATAACGAGCGTTAGCCCACGGCGAATGGTGATATTTCCCAGCATGAGGTCTCCGTTGCGTTTCTTTTATCTTCCAGCCAGTGCGACTTTGCGCGGCCCACGCGTCTTCGCACCTCGTCTCGCCTAACGGCAGACGGCGCGCGGCGCTGCATAGGGGAAATCCATGATGGGCGCAGGGCTTCGCGGGATTTGGCGCAGGTTCGTCCCAATGTCTGGGAAAGCCCCGTCTGGACGGGGTTTGTGGCGATGTCTCATGGCCCAACGCGAGTCGCGAAAAGCCGGCCCGGGGGCTCGGCCAGACCGATTTGCGATTCGTGCTATCGTTTTGCTTTCATCGATTGATTTTCCTGGCGGCTTTCCGGGCTGCCCCGCTCCCATGTCCGACCTCTCCACGCCGCTCGCGCGCGCGCCGCGCCGACTCGACTCCATCAATCCCAGGCCGCTAGGCATCGCGCTGTTGCTCGTCGCGCTCGGCGCGGTATATCTCGCGCAGACCGTGAGCGGGCGTCAGGCGGCGCTCTACGTGGTCGGCGCGCTGCTCGGCATGACGCTCTATCACGCGGCGTTCGGCTTCACCTCGGCATGGCGCGTATTCATCGCCGATGGGCGCGGCGCCGGCCTGCGCGCGCAGATGGTCATGCTCGCCATCGGCGTGCTGCTGTTCTTCCCCGCGCTCGCGGCAGGTTCGCTCTTCGGCCATCCGGTCACGGGCCTCGTTTCGCCCGCGGGCACATCGGTCATCGTCGGCGCGTTCATGTTCGGTGTCGGCATGCAGCTGGGGGGAGGCTGTGCCTCGGGCACGCTCTACACCGTGGGTGGCGGCAGCACGCGCATGGTCGTGACGCTCATCGCCTTTATCGTGGGCTCCGTGGTCGCCACGGCGCACATGCCGTTCTGGACGTCGATGCCGCAATTGAAGCCGTTCTCGCTCGTGAACGCGTTCGGCGCCGCGCCGGCCATTGCGCTCAACCTCGTCGTGTTTGCGCTCATCGCCGCGCTCACCGTGCTCGTAGAAAAGCGCCGCCACGGCCGCCTCGTCAACGAACCGCGCGCGCCGCACAGCTCCCCGTGGCTGCATGGCCCGTGGCCGCTGCTCGCCGGCGCGGTCGCGCTCGCGATCCTGAATTTCGCGACGCTCGCGCTCTCGGGCCGCCCCTGGGGCGTGACCTCGGCATTCGCGCTGTGGGGCGCGAAGGGCTTCGCCACGCTCGGCATCGACGTGGCGAGCTGGAAGTACTGGATGGCCGGCCCGAACGCCGCCGCGCTCGCCGCCCCGGCAAGCCACGACGTCACCACGGTCATGGACATCGGCATCGTGCTCGGTGCAATGGCAGCGGCTTCGCTCGCGGGCCGCTACGCGCCGGTGTGGCGCATTCCGCTGCGCTCGCTCGTGGCGGCCGTGATCGGTGGGCTGCTGCTTGGCTATGGTGCGCGCCTCGCCTACGGCTGCAATATCGGCGCGTATTTCAGCGGCATCGTATCGGGCAGCCTGCACGGCTGGCTGTGGCTCGTGTGCGCGTTCGCGGGCAATGTGCTCGGCACGAAGCTGCGCCCGTGGTTCGGCCTCGAAGTCGAGCGTGTGAAGAATATGGGCTGCTGAGTGACGTACGCGGTGACGTACGCGGCGGCGCCAGTTCGAGCCGCGCAGAAATGACGAAGGGCAAGGCTTGAGCGCCTTGCCCATTTTTACATGATCCGGCGCTTTTTACCGGTGCGCGCCTTGTCAGATATTCAGACGCGTGACCTTGGTGCCCGCCAGCGAGACGTCGGCCATCAGGCCCGCGTTGGTCAGCACGAAGGCTTCGACCGGGTGCGTGGCCGTGTTGGTGTCGACGACACCGTTTGCGCCCACGGTCACGAGCGCGACCGAAGCGTCGGC
Source organism: Paraburkholderia sp. BR14312 (assembly GCF_040948675.1). Classification (NCBI taxonomy): domain Bacteria; kingdom Pseudomonadati; phylum Pseudomonadota; class Betaproteobacteria; order Burkholderiales; family Burkholderiaceae; genus Paraburkholderia; species Paraburkholderia sp. BR14312. The sequence continues at coordinate 117,749 of NZ_JBFPKI010000012.1, read as the reverse complement.
CCCCGCCGCCCAACCGTCCGTCGCGCGGAATTTGTCGAGTGCGTCCTGCGTCATGAAGGCGAAGATGAGCGCCTTCGACTGAGCGCCGGCCTGCAGGCCGAACGAGCCCGACACGGTGCTGTAGTAGCCGACCGTGGCGCCGCCCACGCGCAACGCACCCTCGCCATACTGCGCGCCGACGATGAAGCCGGCCTGCAGCACTTCGGGGAACACCAGCACGCCGCGCGACTTCGCGAGGAGTTCGTGCGAGCCTTTCACGGTCGAATACAGCCGCGAGAGGGTGCCGTCCACAGACGCGTCGATCGACTGCCGCTTGGACATGTTCTGCGACGCCGTGGAATTCGAATTCGTCGTGGTGGTGCAGCCCGCGAGCGTGAGACCGCCCGAGGCAAGGGTCACCGCCGCCGTCAGCATGAAGTTGCGTCGTTGCATTTGGTTATCTCCACACGAATGAGAGTGCGGGAAAGATTGAGCAAGCTACATGCCCGACCTCTCCGCTTCCGTTGGCCAAAGCCCGCATCGGGCGACAGCCACGTCGCCGTGGCTTGATTGTGCCCGAATTCCGTGTGAGGCGTCCGTTGGAGAACAAACCTGGACATCATGCCCACCGACGGACCGCGGATCGCCAATCAGGGTTTAGTGGCCTGCCAGGACGAGTCGGGATCGAATGCCTTGATCGCCGCTGCCGTATGCGCGCCGTTCGGCCCGAGGTTCTTCTGATAAAGCTGGCCGTCCTGGTTGATGATGAAGCTCATCACACCGGTTTTGCCGTATTGCGCCGGCCAGGCCACGAGCGCAAAACCGCCGCTCAGATCCCCGTTGTCGAGATAGCTGCGCGCGCCGCCACTGGCGTGCGGTCCCTGCGCGGTGAGAATGCGAAAGTGATAGCCGTGATACCCCTCGGTCGGCGTGATCTTCGCGTTGCCCGGCATGGCTGCCGCGAGCGGCCCAAGCGGACTTTCGGTCTCGCCCGGTTCGACCGGCCAGTACAAACCGTCGTGCGTGCCCGGCGTGCTCACGAGGCGCTGCGCATAGTGCTGCGTGAGCTTGCGATAGTCGTTCTGCGCGTCGACGTAGGCGAGCGAGGTGAGCATGGCAGCACGCTCGTTGCGGCCGATGCGGCGCGTGAGAATTTCGCTCGCGCCTTCACGCGGGTCGAAGTGCCAGCCCGTGCCCGACTGCACGATGGGGATGGGCAGCGTCCAGCCGCTGTCGCCCACCTCGACGTGAGCGCTCGCCTTGCCGGCAACCGGCGTGGCATCAGGGACGACGCGATGACCCTTCGCCCAGGCGCCAAGGTAGTCGTCGATATCGTCCTGACCGATGTTTTGCGTGGGGATGAACTCGGTGAAATCGTTGCCGAGCACACGCTTCATGGCGCCCTGGTCGTTGGTCGCGAGTGCATCGGTGAACGCGTTCGCCGCGGCTTGGGGCGTGGAGAAGACGGCCTGTGCGTAGACGGCGGCGCCGCCGAACTGGGCGGGCAGCAGTGCGGGCGCGCCAAAGAGGGCGAGTGCCGTACCGAGCGCGAGCGCGTAGTCGTGTGGCAGGCGGCGTGCGGAAATGCGGATCATTTTTAGACTCCTCATGATATTCAACGTTATCGACGGCCGAAGTGACGTCCGCCACCCCCGCCGCCACCGCCGAACCCGCCACCACCACCATGGAAGCCGCCACCGCCTCCGCCGCCGTCGAAGCCGCCATGGCTCTGGAGCGCTTCACGGCTTTGCTGGCCGCGTTGTTGTTCGAGGCGCGCATTGGAGCCATCGCCCGCACCGCGTAACGCGTTGTCGCGATTCATGCTCTGTGCACGGTTGTTGAGATCGTTCGCGCGGTTCGCGTTTTGCGCGCTGTTCTGCCCGCGGTTATTCAGCTCGTTGCCGCGGTTGGCGTTTTGCGCGCCATTCTGGGCGCGGTTGTTGAGCCCGTTGCCGCCGTTGGCATTCGGCCGGCCGCCTTCCTGGATGCCCTGGAGTCTTTGCTGGGCATTGCCGCTCATGTTCTGGCCGGTGCGGTTCTGCAGGGTCTCCATAGCCTGCGAGCGCGACTGGTCGTAGCCCCGGTACTGGTTGCGCTGTCCGTTCAGGTTCGCGTTGTTGTAGTTCTGGCGGCGCTCGACATTGGCGTTGCGATTCCAGTTCGCCGTGCCGTTGTTCGAGTTGATGCGGTTGTTGACGTTGATGTTGTTGTAGCGATTGACGTTGATGTTCACGTCGTGGTTGTTCCAGTTGAAGCCGCCCCACAACGAATTCGCGACCGCGATGCCGGCACCGAACGCGAGCCCGCCGACGAACCCCGACGCGATGGCGTAGCCCGGAGGCGGTGGCATATACACGGGCGGATAGGCCGGATACGGCCATACGCCAAAAACCACCGTGGGGTTATAGGTCGGCACGTACACCACCTGCGGATTCGCAGGCTCGATCACGATGGTCTGCGTGGTCGAAGTGCTCGAGGCCGGCTGGACCACGACCTTTTGCTGCTCATTGGACTTGAGGTTGCCCGCCTTCTGCGCCTGCACGCGCAGGCGCTGCACCGAGTCCATCACGTCGTTGGGCTGCGCGAGAAACGCCTTGCCGATCTGCTGGACCCAGTCGGGCTTCGAAGCCATGGTTTCGAGCACCTGCGGGAACGCTACGAGCGATTGCACACTCGGGTCCCACGGCTGCGAGGCGACGGCCTTCACTGCGTCGTCGCCCTTGAGGTTCGGGTTGGACTTTGTCCACGCGGCGGCAGCGGACACGTCTTGCGGGAACGTGGCGGCCATGAGGACCTGCGCGAGCAACGCGTCGGGATAGAGCGCGATGGGCGCGGTGAGGGAATCGAGCTGCTGATTCGAAAGATGCGCCGCGTTCTGCGCAAGCGCGGCAGTGGGCCCGAGCGGCCCCACGAAGAGCGGCGCGCCCGCGAGTGTGGCACACACGAGCCAGGCAAGACGCTGGCTTGCACCGGATGTTTTCACGTTATGGTCCTCCCGGTTACGAGCAATGGTTCTGATACGCGCAGGGATCGAACATTCGCAAACCTCAAGCGATCCTTACTGTCTCGACGCCCCGACGGCGTGGCTACAAAAAATAAAGGCGCGAGACTCGCAGTGTCAACCGAAGATCTGTTGCAACACGGCGATTAAGCGACGTGCATCAACGAGAAGGAAACTACGTTGGGCGTAACAATATCGTGAATACGAATTAGACCGCGCTGGAGTGCGATTGCGACTCGCCGGCATTCAAGTGCATACGTACGAAACCCACGTGTTCGCGCAACACGTAAAACGCATCGGCGAACGCGAGCGGCATGCGCAGCGTATTGAGGGATCGCTCGATCTCGTCGAGTTCTTCGATCAGCGCGCGCCGCTGTTCTTCGTTCGTATGCATGCGCGCGTCGCGCTCGATGGCGATGAGCGCGCCATAGTAGCGATAAATGCGCGAGCGCACGCGCCAGCGATACAGCGCCGGTATCGTGCGCAACGCGGGAATCACGAGCACGGCCAACGGCAGCAGCAGCACGAGCAGACGGTCCGTCACGCTCGCGAGCCAGAACGGCAGCGCGCGATAGAGAAAGCTCTTGCCCGACTTGTAGTAGCGCGTGGCGTCCTCGCTCACGCGAAAGTCGTGCACCGCCGGGCTCGGAAACTGGCCCTCGCGCTGCAGGATGCCGGGCGCGCCGTTCACCTCGCCTGCCGCTTCGATGAGCAGATCGGACAGCGCGGGATGCAGCGTATCGCGCGCGACGAGTTCGACGGTCGGGCCGATCAGATGCACCGTTTCGCGTGGCTGGCGCCTGCGCAGATCGAGCACGCCGGGCGGCAGGTCGACGTCCTCCAGATACGGAAAGAGCCGCGTATAAGCGGCCGCTTCGTCGAAGCTCATCACCGAGATGCCGGGAATATCGAGCAAACGCAGCATGAGCGCGCGCGTGGTCGAGTCGCCGCTCAGCATCGCGGCCTCCACGCGGCCGGAGACGAGCGCCGTGGCCGCATCCATGCCGTCGAGCGGCAGGAACGTGGAGTCGCCGCCGGGATCGATGCCGTTCGCGGAGAGCAGCTTGAGCGCCAGCTCGCGCGTGCCGCTGCCCACGCGGCCAATGGCGATGCGCTGGCCGTCGAGTTCGGAGAGCCGTGTGAGGCCCGAGCCGCGATAGAAAACGACGATAGGCAAATAGGCCACGCTGCCGAGCGACATCAGCGAGCGTGTGTCGATACCGTCGGCGACACCGCCCTGCACGAACGCGAGATCCACATGCTGCTGCGGATCGAGCAGGCGCTGCAGGTTCTGCACCGAGCCGTCCGATTCGAGGATGTTGAGCGTCACGCCATTGCGCGCGAGGATCGCGCGGTAGGCTTGCGCCATCTGCATGAAGGAGCTGTCGGCGGGGCCCGCGCTAATCGTGATCGTGCGCGGCGGCGCGGGATCGACGAGCCAGAAGACGAGGCCGACGACCATCGCGCAGAACAGGGCCACGGGCAGCGTAGTCAACGCGATATCGCGCCAGGCTGGATGCGCGTGGTCACGCAGAAAGTTGGGCGGCGGTCGATATCGTCTCATGAGAACCCGGCGGCAGAGCGTCAGACTCCTGGAATTCTCATGATGCCATTTTCGCGCCAGATCTGATTGCTGGCGTGGCCGCCTTCCCTCAAGGGCTTACGAAACGCGTGCGCGGTAACCGGTGTGTCAGCCCGACGCAGCCTTCGTCAGGGCAAACAGCTCGGTGCGCAGCGCCTTCGCGCGGTCGCGCTTCATGTGCTGCTCGAACTCGGCCTGCGCGTCGAGCCATAACGCATGCGCCTTGTCGTAGCGACGCAAGCCCGCAGCCGAAAGCCGGTAGACCAGCGTGCGGGTGTCGTGCTCGGCCGCCGCCGTGAGCACGAGGCCGTCGCGCTGCAACGGCTTGAGCGCCCGCACGAGCGTCGTGCGGTCCATCACGAGGTCGTCGGAGAGTTCGGCGGCCGTGGCGTCGGGCCGGCCCGCGAGGCGAGAGAGGATGGTGAACTGCGCGGCGGTCACGTCGGCCTGCGAGAGGTGCCGCTCGTAAAGCTGCGTGACGAAACGCGCGGCCTGCCGCAGCGCAAAACAGTTGCATTCCTCGCGTGTGATCCGCTTCGTCATCGTGTTCCCCGCCTGTTACCCAGTTCGTATCTCAGCCCCACGCGCCTCACGTGGCCCGGCCATCATACTTTCTCGAGCGCGAGCGCGATACCCTGGCCACCGCCGATGCAAAGCGTCACGACGCCGCGACGCAACCCGTCGCGCTGCATCGACCAAGCGAGGCGCGTGGTGAGAATCGCACCCGTCGCGCCGATGGGGTGGCCGTGCGCGATCGCGCCGCCTTCCACGTTCACGATGTCCTCGGGAATGCCGAGCTGCTTCATGACCGCGAGCGGCACCGCCGCGAATGCCTCGTTGATCTCGAAGCGTTCGACGTCAGCCAGCGACCAGCCGGCGCGCCCCAACGCGAGTTGCACGGCGGGCACGGGGCCAAGACCGAACAGGCCCGGCTCCACCGCCGCGACGCCCCACGCCACGAGCCTGACCATCGGCGAGAGCCCCTCGGCTTCGGCAAAGCCGCGCTCGGCCACGAGCATGGCGCTCGCCGCGCTGTTCAGGCCGGGCGCGTTGCCCGCCGTGATCGTGCCGTCCGGTCGAAACGCGGGACGCAGTTTCGCGAGCCCTTCGAGCGTCGTGTCGGGGCGCGGCGCTTCGTCGGTATCGATGCGCTCCATGCCCTTCTTGCCCTTGATCTCCACCGCGACGATTTCTTCCTTGAAGCGCCCCGCCGCTTGCGCGGCAGCAAAGCGTTGCTGCGAACGCGCGGCCCAGTTGTCCTGTTCAGCACGCGTGAGCCCGGCCCGCGTCACGAGGTCTTCCGTATGCCAGCCCGAATGCTGGCCCGAAAACGCATCGACGAGGCCGTCGCGCAGCATGCTGTCGTGAATCTCGGCGTTGCCCATGCGATAGCCCCACCGCCCGCCGTCCAGCAAGTACGGCGCGCGGTCCATGTTCTCCATGCCGCCCGCGAGCGCGACGTCGGCAAGACCCAGCATCACTTCCTGCGCAGCGCTCGCAACGGCTTGCGCACCGGAGCCGCATACGCGGTTCACCGTGAGCGCGGGCACCTGAACCGGCACGCCGCCGCCAAGCTCGGCCTGACGCGCGGGATTCATCTTGTTGCCCGCCTGGACCACGTTGCCGAGCACCACGGAGCCGAGCCGCGCCGGGTCGAGCTTCGCGCGCGCGAGCGTTTCGCGCACCGCCGCCGCGCCTAGCTCCGTAGCCGGCACGCCCTTGAACGCACCGTTGAATCCGCCAATTGCCGTACGCACCGGCTGGCACAAAACGATCTCGCGTGTACTCATGGTCGACTCTCCTTTCATATGCGCTGTTCCACTACCATTCTATGTATGCATATGCACACTATCAAACGATTTTGTGGAACAAGCGCTCGCGTGCGCTGGCACGATTGATGTCGTGTCCAGCGCACGCGGGGTGGTAAAACCGTTGCCGCTACGTTACGGTGCGGCCGGGAAATCGAGCGTCGTATCGTTGACGCGGTTCACGAGGTTCGTGAACGTGATCGACGTCACGGCGAGCGCGATTTCCACGATCTGGCGTTCGGTATAACCGGCTTCGCGAATCGCGCTAACTTCCGCTTCGGGCACCGTGCCGTGCGTCTTCACCAACAGGCGGACGAAGTGCACGAGCGCGTCACGCTTCGCGTCGCCGGTGGCTTCGCCTGCGCGGACCGCCTTCATCGTTTCCGGCGCGAGCCCGGCGAACTTGCCCGCCAGCGTGTGCGCGGCGAGACAGTAATCACAACCCGCCACTTCGCTCACCGCGAGCTTGATCGCTTCGATGTCGGGCTTCGACAGCGTGCCGGCGGAGATCACGGCCTCCATGTTGAGCAGCGCGCCGAGCGCTTCGGGGCTATGCGTGCCGATGGTGGCGTAGGCGTTGGGCACCTTTCCCACGGCCTTGCGGATCTTTGCAAAGATTTCAGCGGCGGCGCCGGTGGCGGCTTCGGGCTTGATGGCGGAAAGACGGGACATGTTTTGCTCCTTTAACGTTGCGGGTCGCGAGCGGGTGTCTGTGTCGCGCTGCCATCGTCGATGGCATGGATGCAGTGTAGTCGCGCACCGTCGCGCTTTTAATGCCAGAATGGCGCGACTTCATGCTCGATCGTCTCACTCGCCCACCATGGATCTGCTGAGCCGCCTTCTCGCGCTGATGCCCGTTGCCGGCCGCCTCGACGTGCGCTGCCATTTCGGCGCGCCCTGGCGCATCGACGATCCCGCTGCGAAGGAGCGTGAAATCCGCTATCACGTGCTGCTTGCGGGGCGCGCCATCGTCGAGGACGCGCACGGCGCGCCCGTCGCGCTCCATGCGGGCGACATCGTGCTGTTTCCCTCGGGCAGCGCGCACGTGCTGCACGACGGCAGCGGCACGGCGCCCGCCGTAGTTGCCAGGCGGATGGAAAACGGCGTGAGCATCGAAACGAATGTGGGCGATGGCGCCATCGCCGACGTCCTGTGCGGCCGCTTCCTGCTGCCTGCCGTGCCGCAGCGCCTGCTGCGAGAGAATCTGCCGGCGCGCCTCGTCGTGCATAGCGCGCGCGACGGCACGCAGGCGCCCGAACGTCTCGTGCGCCTGATCGCGCTGTTGCGCGACGAAGCGTATGAGGCGGCGCCGGGCAGCGAGTCGCTCGTGAACCATCTGTCGGGCGCGCTGTTCGGGCTCACACTGCGCTACGCCAGCGCCGGAGACGCCCCGCCGCGCGGCCTGCTCGCGCTCGCGCAGCGGCCGCGCCTGCAACCCGCCATCGACGCCATGTTCGAAGCGCCCGGCAAGTCCTGGACGCTGCCCGAGCTTGCCGAGCTTTGCCACATGTCGCGCGCGACCTTCGCGCGGCACTTCGACGAGGCCATCGGCCGCTCGGCCGCCGACGTGCTGACCGATATCCGCATGACACTCGCGGGCCGCATGCTCGCGCAGAGCAACGACAGCGTGGCGGAGATCGGCGAATTCGTCGGCTACCAGTCGGACGCCGCGTTCCAGCGCGGCTTCAAGCGCCACGTGGGCATGACGCCGGCGCAGTGGCGCTCGCTGGCGCGCGAGGCGGCTTCCAGCGCTTGAGCGCAAAGTCATGGCTTCTGGCCGTGCCGTCTAGCCGCCGTGCGCGGGCGTTTCCTGCGCGAGCACCACGTCGCCGCTCTGGCTCCAGCCGCCGCCCAGCGACCGGTAGAGCGCCACCGCCGCTTGCGCGCGCTCGCGCTGCGCGTCGTTGAGCAGGTCCTGATCGGCGAGCAAGGTTTGCTGCGCGCTCAGCACATCGAGAAAGTCCGTGGCGCCGCCCTTGTAGAGCTGGTTAGCGAGCTTGAGCGATTGCGCCGACGAAGCCAGCGCGTCGTTCAACTGCTGCGTCTGGCTCGCCGTGCTCACGAGATCGCTGCGGCTGTCTTCCACTTCGCGCAGAGCCTGCAGCATGGTCTCCTGCAGATTCAGTTGCGACTCGCGCATGCGGCTCTCGCTCTGGTCGATGTCGGCCGTGATGCGCCCCGCGTTGAAGATCGGACTCGTCGCGCCGATCGCCGCACTAAAGAGGTTATCCGTGAGCGTGGGCATGCCGAGGTAGGACGCCGCGAGAATGCCGTCCGTGAGATTGAGCGTGAACTTCGGATAACGCTCGGCGCGCGCCACGCCCACTTCCGCCGCGCGCTGCTGCACGGTGGCGTAGGCGGCCTGCACGTCGGGGCGGCGCAGCAGCGCTTCGGAAGGCAGCATCTGCGGCACGCTCGCGGGCACGCCGGGAATGGGCGCCGTTTGCGCGAGCGCGAGCTGCGCCACCGACTCCGGCGTGCGTCCCGTGTACACCGCGATCAGGTTCAACTGATGATCGATGCTCGCCTGCGCCCGCGGAATGCGCGCCTGCAGTTCGCTTAGCTGCGTTTGTGCGCGTGCCACGTCCAGTTGCGTGGAAAGGCCGTATTTCAGGCGGTCTTGCGTGAGCAGCAAGGTGTGTTTGCGAATCTCCAGGTTATCCTGAAGGATCTTCAACTCTGCCTGTGCATAGCGCAGATCGACGTACGCCGAGGCCGTATTCGCCGCCAGCGCGAGACGCACGGCATCGAGCGCATGCTTCTGGCCCACGAGGTTCGCTTGCGCCGCGAGCAGGTCGAGCCGCTCGCCGCCGAACACGTCGGGCGACCAGCTCAGCGCGAGACCCGCGCCCGCCTGCTTCACATAGCCGAGCGGCGGCGGCGTGTTCTGCCGCGTATAAGCGCCATGCGCGGTGAAGTCCAGTTGCGGCAGCAGCGCCGCGTGCTTTTGCGTCGTGATCGATTGCGCCTGCTTCACGCGTTCGGCGGCGGCCTTCAAGTCGAGATTGCCTTCGAGCACCGTGGCGAGCAGCGTATCGAGCGTCGGGTCGCCGAATTGCGCCCACCAGGCGCGCGCTTCGATGGCGTCCTGCGGCGCGTCGATCCGCCATGCCACCGGCGCCGTTTCGTGCACCGTGGCGGGCAGGTCGGGATGCTGCGCGGGCTGCACCGCGCATGCGGCGAGCACGGCGGCCGAAAGCAGCGAGAGTACGAGACGCATGGGAGTCGATGAGCGTTCAGGGGTTTTCATGGGGCACCTCAATGGGCGTCGGGCGGCGGGCCACCCAGCGAAATCGGCTTGGAGAACGCCACGCTCGCAATGGCGACCAGGAAGCAAAGCGAGAGCACGAAGAACGTATCGGAGAACGTCATCACGAGCGCTTCGCGCAGAACCAGTGCGTGCAGTTGCGCGAGGCCCGCTTCGGCGGCATCGAGTGCATTGCCCGCCACGGACGACCAGTACGCGGTACGGCCCGCCAGCAGCAGCTGCACCTGCGGTGCGCCGCCGGTCACGCTCTCGTTCAGGCGCAGATAGTGAAAGTTGAGCCGGTCGTTGAGCATCGTCGCGCTCACGGCAATGCCGATCGCGCCGCCCAGGTTGCGCATGAGATTGAAGAGACCGCTGGCCGACTTGAGCCGCGAAGGCGGCAGCGAACCGAGCGACATCGTGACGATAGGCGGAATGGCGAACTGCTGGCCAATGCCGCGCAGCGCCTGCGGCACCAGGAACTGCTGCCAGCCCCAGTCGTGCGTGAGCGGCACATACAGGTAGCAGCCAAACCCGAAGCAGATCAGCCCGAACAGCATCAGCGCGCGCATGCTGAAATAGCGCGTGGCGAAGGCGTAGACGCCCAGCGCGAGCAACTGGAACACGCCCACCGAAAGCAGCGACAAGCCGATCTGCAGTGAACTGTAGCCGCGCACTTCCGCGAGAAAGAGCGGCGTGAGATAAACGGCCACGAAAATGCCGATGCCCGTGACAAACGAAAGCAGACTGCCAATGCCGAAGTTGCGTACGAGCAGCGCGCGCAGATCGACGATGGGGTCCTTCGCCGTGAGCGCGTGAACGATGAAGAGAAAGCCGCAGATCGCGGAGATCCACGTACAGGCAACGATCACGTCGTCGCCGAACCAGTTCTTGCGCGGGCCTTCTTCGAGCACGTATTCGAGGCACCCGAGAAAGCCGCACATGAGCACGATGCCGAGATAGTCGCCCCGCTTGAGCAGCGAAAGATCGGGCTTGTCGATGTTCACGTACTTCGGCACGAGCGCAGCCACCGCAATACCCGGCACGAGGTTCAGATAGAACAGCCAATGCCACGACCATTGATCGGTGATCCAGCCGCCGATCACGGGCCCGAGCGTGGGCGCGAGCGAGGCGAGCGCGCCAATGGTCGTGGAGGCGACGAGACGCTGCTTGCCGGGAAAGAGCACGAAGGCCGTGGTGAACACGGTGGGGATCATCGCCGCGCCGAGTGCGCCTTGCAGGCCGCGGAACACGATCATCGAGTTGATGTCCCAGGCGAGGCCGCACAGCATGCTCGTGATGGTGAAGCCCACCGCGGAGGCCACGAAAAGCCAGCGCGTGGAGAACACCTTCGAGAGCCAGCCCGACATGGGGATCACCATGATCTCGGCAATCAGATAAGCCGTCTGCACCCATGAGAGCTCGTCCTGGCTCGCGGAAAGACCGCCGCCGATGTCGCGCAGCGACGAAGCGACGATCTGGATGTCGAGCGTGGCCATGAAGAAGCCGATGCACATCAGCGCGAACGCGAAGGCGCGTTGCGCCATCGGCTGCAGATGGGGAGCGAGTGTCGGGTCGGCGCTGGTCGTGGCGTTCATCGTCGTGGCCCCTTCAATGCGCTTGCGTGAGATGCACTTTCACGGTCGCCGAAAGACCGGGCCGCAGCGCGGCTTGCAGGTCCGCCGGCGCATTCGCGTCGACGCGAATGCGCACCGGCACGCGCTGCACGATCTTCGTGAAGTTGCCCGTGGCGTTCTCGGGCGGCAGCACGCTGAAGGTCGCACCGGTGGCGGGCGCGAGGCTCTCCACGGTGCCGTGCAGCGTGCCGCTGGCCGCGTCGAGCGTCACGTCGGCACGGTCCCCTGCGTGCATCTTCTTCAACTGGTCTTCCTTGAAGTTCGCGTCCACCCACAGGCCCGTGGCAGGCACCACGGTCAGCAGCGGCGCGCCCACGTTGGCAAGCGTGCCCACCCGCGCCGTACGATTGCCGATGTAGCCATCCACGGGCGCGGTCAAGGTCGTGTATTCGACGTTCAGTTGCGCGAGGCGCTGGTTGGCCTCGGCCGTTGCGACACGCGCCTGGGCGTCGTTGATCTGCGCGGCCAGCACGTCGAGCTGGCGTTGCGCCGCCAGCACCGCCGCGCCGCTTTGCGCAACCGACGCCTGGGCCTTCGCGTAGTCGGAATCCGCGCGCTCGACCAGCTGGTTCGAGACCGCGTCGTCCTTCACCAGTTCGCGGTAGCGCGTCTGGTCCTGACCGCTGCGCGTGAGTTCCGCATTCGAGGCGCGCACTTCGGCCTGGTGCTGGTTGATCACCGCTTCCTGCAACGTGCGCCTCGCCTGCAACTCGTCGACCGCGGCGCGCGCGCTCGCCAGCTCCGCGTTGGCCTGGGCGAGCTTCGCGTCATAGTCGCGCGAATCGAGACGCAGCAGCACCTGGCCTGCGTGCACGCGCTGGTTGTCCTGCACGGGAATCTCGGCGACGAAGCCGCTCACGCGCGGCGCCATCACGGTGACATTGCCGCCGACGTAGGCGTCGTCGGTGGTCTCGACGAAGCGCAGCACAAGGAACCAATAGCCGGCGGCAGCCGCCAGCACGAGAGCGACCGCGCCTAGCGCGAGACGCATGCGCGAGATGCGCGTACGCGCTCTCGCTTGCGTGGGCTCGACCACGACGGAAGTGGAAGGACTCGACATGACGTTTACCTGTGCATATACACTACTAAAGATGAAAAAAACGCCGCGATGGGAACAAGCGCGACGCAACCCACAAATCCAACCGAAAACGTTAAACCGCCCGTGTGATGCGAAACAGCTCGCGCCGCAGCCACGCGGCGCGTCGTGCGCCAAAACGGCGCTCGAATTCGTCCTGCGCCGCGCGCCAGTGGTCGTGCGCCGCTTCGAGGCGCGTGCGGCCCGCTTGCGTGAGCGCGAGACGGCGGCGTCGTTCGCCGCCGTCCGGCGCATCGGCCACGAGCGCGCCTCGCAGGAGCGGCCGCAAGGCGCGCACGAGCGTGGTGCGCTCCATCACCATCGAGCGCCCGAGTTCCGCCATCGTGAGACTCGACGCACGGCCCAGCGCGCCGAGAATGCTGAACTGCGTGGGCGTGAGTCCTGCCGCGCTCAAGTGCCGCTCGTAAAGCTGCGACAGATGCCGCGCGGCCTGGCGTACGGCAAAACAATCGTCGTGCTCGGGTGACTGGTAGATGTGCATATGCACAGAGTAGGCGGCAATCAGGCCCCGAACAAGCCTTACGCACGGCATCACATTATGGCCGCGGCGACAATAATCGCGGCCATGCTTTCAATTAGCCTTCGCCTCCAGGGCCGCGTCGTGCGTCACGTCATCGAAAAACGCCGTGGCGTGGTCGATGAACGCGCGCACCTTCGCCGGCAGCAGCGTGCGCGTGGTATACGCGAGGCGAATCTCGATCTGCATGTCGACGAGCGGGAAGTCGTCGAGTACCGTCACGAGCTTGCCCGCCTCCAGTTCCTCCCCGACGAGCGCGGTGGGGAGAATGCCGATGCCGAAGCCTTGCAGCACCATCGCGCGGTTGAACTCGGGATTGTTCGAGGCGATTTCGTGGTGCAACGGCACGACGACTTCCTCGTCGCCCACGCGAAACGCGATCGCGGGCTTGCGCATGGAAGGCGGCATCGGCACGAACACGTGGTCGACGAGGTCGGCAGGATGCCTCGGCGTGCCACGCGCTGCGAGATACGCGGGCGTCGTGACGAGCGCGAGCGGAATGCGCTCGAGCAGGCGCGTGACGGTCGATTCGTTGTTGAGCATGAACGGCAGCACGAGGCCGAGATCGTAGCCGTCCGCGATGAGATCGACGGGGCGCTCGGTGAGGATCACGTCGAGCGTCACCTTGGGATGCGTGCGCTTGAAGCTGGCGATGAGCGGCACGAGGCGATTGACCGTGGCCGTGGTGTGCGCGACCAGGCGCAGCACGCCGCTCGCTTCGCGCGTTTGCACGGTGGCGTCGGCCTCCAGCGCATCGAGATCGTCGAGCACGCGGCAGCAGCCTTCGTAGAAGCGCTCGGCCGCCTCGGTGAGCGACACCGCGCGCGTGCTGCGATGAAAGAGCCGGCTGCCAAGGCGCTTTTCGAGGCGCGCGATGGCGCGCGAGACGACAGGCGTGGTGAGGCTGTGCATGTCCGCGGCGCGCGTGAAGCTGCGCGCCTCGACGACGGAGCGGAAGATCCGCAGGCTGTCGATGTAATCCATGGTCGTGAGGGGAATGGTGTTGGCGTAGCTTAATGCGTTTCAGTCGCCCTCGCCGAACACCTCCGCACAAAACGCCCGCCCCTCGTCCGACAAACTCGCCGTGCCGCTCCCATCTTCGGCCTGCGTCGTCACCACGAGGCCGCCGTCTACGAGCGCCGTCAATTGTCTGCGCAATCCGCTCATCGGCACGCCGGCCTGCTTCGAGAGTTTCGCGAGCGACCATGCGCGCCCCTGGCGCTCGTGTTTCTCGCATTCCGCGCGCCACAACTGCTCGAGCACCGCGATCAGCACCGGGTCGACGCCCAACTCGTCAGCGTCGCCGTCTTCGCGTTCTTTATCTGCGTTCATCGTCTGTCTCCTCATGCCATCTTCGCGGCCATTTCGCCTAGCGTCTTCAGCGCGGCTTCGGTCTGCGCGTTCCATGGGTAGCTGTAGTTCAGCCGGATGTAGTGGTGATACTCGTTGCGCATCGAGAACATGTAGCCTGGCCCGATGGTGATGCCCTGCGCGAGCGCCGCCTGATAGAGCCGCATCGAATCGACGCGCGGCGGCAGTTCCACCCACAGCACGTAGCCGCCTTGCGGCTCCGAGGTGCGCGTGCCCGCTGGAAAGAAGCGCTCGACCATCGCCCGCATGAGCCGCGCCTGTTGCCGGTAGAAGCGCCGCACGCGGCGCAGATGCCGGTCGTAGCCATCGTGGCGCAAGTAGTCGGCGAGCGCCACCTGGGGAACCGAGGGTGTCGTGAGCGTGTTGAGGAACTTGAGCTTTTCGACCTGCGCGCGGTAGCGCCCCGGCAGCGCCCAGCCGATGCGGTACGAGGCAGAAAGGCTCTTCGAAAACGAGGCGCAATGCAGCACGAGGCCGCGCATGTCGAACTGCTTGAGCGTGGAAGGACGCGTCTGCCCGAAGTACAGCTCCTGATAGACGTCGTTCTCGATCACGGGCAAGTCGTGCGCCTCGGCAAGCGCCACGAGCCGCGCCTTGTTTGCGTCGGGCATGCGAAAGCCGAGCGGATTCTGGAAGTTCGGCATCACCATGCAGGCCGCGACCTTCTGGCGCGCCAGCACGCGCTCCAGCGCGTCGAGGTCGATGCCGGTATCCGCGTGCGTGCTCACTTCGATCGCGCGCATGCCCAGACGCTCGATGGCGTGCAGCATGGCGTAGTAGGTGGGCGATTCGACGGCCACCGTGTCGCCCGGCCTGGCCACGGCTTGCAGGCTCAGGTTGATCGCCTCGGTCGCGCCCACGGTGATGACGATTTCCTCGGGATCGACGCTCACGCCGTTTTCGGCATAGCGCCGCGCGATCTGGCGGATCAGTTCCGGGTTGCCGGGCGGCAGGTCGTCGATCAGGTTCCAGCTCGCATGGCGGCGCGCAATCGCGTTGGCGTACTGGTTGATGCGCCGCCAGGGGAACAGCGCCGGGTCCGGGTACGGCGAGCCCAGCGGTACGGCGTCCCGCGCGCCGATGCTGCGCAGCGTGGAAAGCACGAGCCGGCTCACATCCACGTTGGCGGGCACGGGTTGCCTCGGCGCGCTGGCGCGGCGCGGCTTGCCCGGCGAGGCGGCGTCCTTGCCCTCTGCGCCCTGTGCGCCCTGTACGCCCGCCGCGCCGCGCCCTTGCGGTGCGCCCACGCGCGCGCGCACGAAATACCCCGATTGCGGTCGCGACTCGATCACGCTGCGGCTTTCCAGCAGCGCATAGGCGCGCAGCACCGTCTTGATGCTCACGCCGTGCTGCTGGCTCGCGCGCCGCACGGAGAGAATGCGCTCGCCGGGGCCGAACACGCCGCGGCGCACGGCGGCTTCGATATCGTCGGCGAGTTGCTCGTAGCGGGTCACGTTCGGGTCGTTCCGGTCATGTTCAATCAGGCGAAGGGGTAAAGCCACGCGCGCGAGGCCGATGCCGATCCCGGCAAGTCTATGACAAAACACCGCAACTGTATCCCTTGCTTTTTGGTTTTTCTGTGATCTCCGGGAGCACAGGAACACAGTAGCCTTGAGTCATCGGGCAGACCGCCCTGGAAGACGAAAAGCCAACCGCATCATGAAGAAGCCGCAAGGTCGCATCGAGCCGTATCATCATCCCGCCGCCGGCTGGGGCGCGCTCAAGCAGGTCGCCATCAACCTGATCAAGGAGAAGGTGACGGGCGGCAATTACCGCACGCTGCTCAAGCAGAACCAGCCCGACGGCTTCGACTGCCCCGGCTGCGCGTGGCCCGACCGCGAGCACGCTTCCACGTTCGAATTCTGTGAGAACGGCGTGAAGGCCGTGGCGGCGGAGGCGACCAGCAAGCGCGTGACGCCGCACTTCTTCCAGGAGCACACGGTTAGCGAACTGATGGCGCAGTCCGACTACGAACTGGAGCAGCACGGCCGCCTGACCGATCCGCTCGTGTACGACGCGCTGCAGGACCGCTACGTGCCGATCGAGTGGGACGACGCGTTCAAGCTGATCGCGAAGCACCTCAACGCGCTCGACGACCCGAACCGCGCCGCGTTCTACACCTCGGGCCGCGCGAGCAACGAGGCCGCGTTCCTCTACCAGCTCTTCGTGCGCATGTACGGCACGAACAATTTCCCCGACTGCTCGAACATGTGCCACGAGGCCACGAGCCGCGGCCTGCCGGGCACGGTGGGCATCGGCAAGGGCACGGTCACGCTCGACGACTTCGAGCACGCCGACACCCTGCTCATCTTCGGCCAGAACCCGGCAACGAACCATCCGCGCATGCTCGGCGAGTTGCGCGAATGCGCGAAGCGCGGCGCGACCATCGTCTCGATCAATCCGCTGAAGGAGCGCGGGCTGGAGCGTTTCGCGAGCCCGCAGCACACGCTCGACATGCTCTCGCCCAAGGGCGTGCAGATCAGCTCGGTGTTCATCCGTCCGCGCGTGGGCGGCGACTTCGCGCTCATCAAGGGCGTGGCCAAGCGCGTGGTCGAACTCGACGACGAAGCGCTCGCGCAAGGCACGGAACGCGTGCTCGACGTCGATTTCATCGCCGAACACTGCGTGGGCTTCGACGCATTCGCCGCCGACCTGCGCGCCGAATCGTGGAACACGATCGTCGCCGAAGCGGGCGTGCCGATCGACGAGGTGCTCAAGCTCGCCGACATCTACGTGAAGGGCAAAGCCGTCATCTCGACATGGGGCATGGGCCTCACGCAGCACAAGAATTCGGTGGCGACGATCCAGTTGCTTTCGAACCTCATGATGATGCGCGGCAATATCGGCCGCCGCGGCGCGGGCCTATGCCCCGTGCGAGGCCATTCGAACGTGCAGGGCGACCGCACGGTGGGCATCGAGGAAAAACCCACGCAGGCGTTCCTCGACCGTCTCGGCAAGGCCTACGACTTCGAGCCGCCGCGCGAGCACGGCTACGACGTCGTAGAAACGATTCACGCGATGCTCGAAGGCCACGTGAAGGTGTTCATCGGCCTGGGCGGCAACTTCTCGATCGCCACGCCCGACACGCCGCGCACGTGGGAGGCCATGCGCGCGTGCGCGCTCACGGTGCACGTGACGACGAAGCTCAACCGCAGCCACCTCGTTCACGGCCACGACGCGCTCATTCTGCCCACGCTCGGCCGCACCGAGATCGACCTGCAGAACGGCGTGCCGCAAGGCGTGAGCGTCGAGGACTCGATGAGCATGGTGCACATCTCCTACGGCATGAACCGGCCCGCTTCGACGAACCTGCTTTCGGAAATCGCGATCGTCGCGCGCATGGCGCACGCCACGCTCGGCAGCGACAAGGTAGACTGGCTCGACCTCGCCGCCGACTACGCGAAGATCCGCGACGGCATCGAAAAAGTGTTCGACGGCTTCGAGAACTACAACGAACGCCTGAAGCACCCGGGCGGCTTCCACCTGGGTGTGGCCTCGCGCGAGCGCGTGTGGAAAACGCCGAGCGCCAAGGCACAGTTCGTCGTGCACGCCATCGCGCTCGATACGCCCATTCATCGCGCGCGCGCCGAGCACGGTCCGCGCCTCATGACGCTCATGACCACGCGCTCGCACGATCAGTACAACACGACGATCTACGGTCTCGACGACCGCTATCGCGGCGTGTACGGCCTGCGCCGCGTGCTGTTCGCGAACCGCGAAGACATGACGATGCTCGGCTTCGAGCCGGGCCAGCACGTGGACATCACGAGCGTGTGGGACGACGGCGTCGAGCGCCACGTCGAGGACTTCATGCTGGTGGAGTACGACATTCCACGCGGCTGCCTCGGCGCGTACTACCCCGAGACCAATCCGCTCGTGCCGCTTTCGTCCATTGCAGACGGCGCGGGCACGCCGACTTCGAAGTCGATTCCGGTCCTGCTGACCCCGGCGAAGGCTATCGATCACGCCATCGCGGCGTGATGTCTGATCCCAAAGCCCCGGCAATGGCGCCGGGGCGTTTTTGCATGCGCTGCGCTTAGCTTGCGAGCTTGCGGAACGTTTCCAGCACCGCTTCGCCCTTGAACGGCTTCACGATCCAGCCGCGCACGCCAGCCGCCTTGCCGCGCTCCTTCATGGCCGGGCTGCTTTCCGTGGTCAGCATGACCACGTTCACGGCCGTATTCGCGAGTTCGCTGCGAATCTTCTCGACCATCGTGAGGCCGTCCATGTTCGGCATGTTCACGTCGCTCACCACGAGCTTCACGCCGGGGTTCGAGCGCAGCTTCGCCAGGCCGTCCTTGCCGTCCACGGCCGTGTCCACGTCCAGACCGTTCTTGCGCAGAAAGCCGGCCACTTCGTCGCGCACCGTGCTCGAATCGTCCACCACCAGAATCTTTGCCATGCTGTCCCTCTCTGTTGCGCCGCGTTGGGCGCGCATTTGATCAAAATAATTCGAGTTCGCCGCTGGCCTGCTCTTCGACGGCAGCGGCGGCGGCCTGAGCGGCCGTCTCGTCAAACCCTTCGCGCGACCAGCCGAGGCTGAACACGAACCGCTGGTCGATCACCACTTCGCGGCCCGTATCCGGGCACGTGAGCCGGTACTTGATGCACAGCTGCGGGTTGTCAGAGCCAAACGACAGATAGCGCCGCCGATGATTGATGAGCAGCGGCACCTGCACCTGCGCGCGGCCCCAACCCGCCTCGCCGGCTGCGTGTGCGTTACCCAGGTAGCGGTTGCGGAACGCACCCCACACGAGATTCGTGAGCTCGGCGAGCACGCCGTTCACGTCGCGGAAGTCGCTCGCTTCATCGCGGCCCGCGCGCGGCGGCAGCAGTTCGATCAGCGGCGCCTCCTCGGTCTGCATGAGAAGCCAGCCGCGGCACCATGCGGTCTCGATCGGAATCAGCGTCAACACCTCGCCGAAGATGATGCGGTCGCGCACGATGCTCGGCGTGTCCCAGTTCACCTCGAGTCCGGCAAAGAGGCCGCGCAGGCGCCCGAGCGTCATGTCGGTGATGCCGTCCACGAGCGGGTCCGGATAGTCGTGCGAGAACACGTGCGCTTCGAGCGCCGCGATCAACGTTTCGGGATCGCTTTCGTGCCAGCTCGCGCACGGCAGGCGGCGCAACGGCTCGGGCAACGCATCGCCGTGCCCGTTTGCCGCGCGCCGCAGCACGACGGGCAGTTCGGGGCGCTCCGCTTCCAGCGCGACGGCCACCGCCGCCGCGGCTTCGAGCGTGCCGCCAAAGTCCTCGCCTAGCAGCACGCCGCCCAGGTCGTAGTGCGTCTTCAGCGCCGCAGAGAGCGCATCGCGTCGCACCGACACGCACACGCAATCGTGTGCGGCTGCGGTTTGCGCGATCGCCTCGGCGCGCGCCGTATCGCTTTCCAGCAGCAACAGCTTGCTGACTGGCTTGTTCGTGTTCATGTTTCCTTTCTCTGCCTTCAAAACAACTCGAGTTCGCCCGCGCTGTCGTGCACTTCGACTGCGGCGGTGCTCGCCACGAAATCGAGCGGCGCCTGCGTGCAGACGCACAGCGTGGCGCCAAGCCGGACGTCGTGATCGATCGTGAGCGCGTACGACTGCACGTAATCCGGCTTCAGTTCGCGCAGATACGGAAGACATCCACTACTGAGCGCATAGGGCGTGGACATGCCGAGGTCGGGGAAATGCTCGACCAGCCGCTGGTTCATGGCCCCGCAGCACAGATTGCCGAACTCCATGAAGCACTCGGTGAGCGCACGCGCGGCGTCGCCCACGTAGTAGCGCCGCGTGCGCTCGTCATCTTCGAAGTGCAGCAGCAACAGCAGGCGGAACTGCATCGACGAAATCGTCAGCACGACCAGGTGCTCGCCCTGGGGCGCGTCGCCCGCACGAGGCTCGATTTCACAGCTGTGCTGCGCGTCGGTCACGAGACGCATGCGCGCCGCCGCGAAAAAAATCCGCTCGATGCTGTCTTTCGCTTGCGTGCCGATCATGCGTGCGCCCCGGCGCGCGTCGCTTCGAGCTGGTGATGCAGCTGCTGCGTCGACGCTTCCACGCTCGCGAGCGTCGCCGCGATCATCTTGCCGCCCGCCTGAATGTCCTGGAACGTCGCGGCCGTGATGAGGTCGTTGCGGTTCAGGCTGTCGCGGTAGCTCTTCGAGAGTTCCTGCGAACGCGTGGCGAGCGAGCGCACTTCACCCGCCACGATCGAGAAGCCACGGCCGGCCGCGCCCGCGCGCGCCGCTTCGATCGAAGCGTTGAGCGAGACGATGAGCACATGGCTCACGATCGACGACAGCTCCTGGTTCTTCTTGTGCATGTCGTTGTTCTGCGCCATCAGCGAGATCATCTGCTCGTGCCAGCGCTCGAACGTCGACGACATGAGCTTCAGGCGCGCAGCCTCGCTCGCGATGCGCGCCGCGTGCTGCATGGCGTCGTCACGCTGTGCGCGCTCGCTGGCGAGCGCCGCTTCGAGTGCGTCGGCCACGGACCTGCGCTGCGCGAGTTCCGCGCGCAGCGACTCGATCTGCGCAGCCAGCGACTCGTGTTCGCGTGCGGCGTCTTCCTGCTGCGCCGTGTGGTGCGCTTGAGCCTGTGCAAGCGTGGCTGCGTGCGCGGCATCCTGCGCGCGCGCTGCCTCACGTGCGTGCGTTTGCGCACGCTTGCCCCACAGGACAGCCGCGCCGGCCGCCAGCGCGATAAGCGCTGCACCTTCGATCAAATACGGTAAGACCACTTCCACCCCCGCCATGCGCTAGCCCGCCAGCGCTTCCTCTTGCTTTGCCTGTGTTGCATCCGCCATCTTTACGGCCCACTGCTGCGGCAAACGCACGACGGTCTGGAAATGCCGATAATCGGCGCCCGCGCGATCATCGGTGAAACGCAGTTCGATGGCGCCACCCTCGCGTTCGAGGAAATCGCGCACCGCGTCCATGCCCACGCCGCGGCCGGAGACTTCGGTCACGCTCGTCGCCGTCGAAAAGCCGGGGCGGAAAATGAACGCCGCGATCACGTCGTCGCTCACCGCTTCATAGGCCTGCAGCCAGCCGCGCTCAACCGCAATGCCGCGAATGCGCGCGAGCGCAAGGCCGCGGCCGTCGTCGGCGAGCGTCAGTTGCAGCGCACCGTCGTGCACGTTCACGTCGATGTCGATGTGACCCGACTCGTCCTTGCCGATGGCGCGGCGCTGCGCCGGCATTTCAATGCCGTGGTCGAGCGAGTTGCGCAGCAGGTGCATGAACACGTTCTTCACCGTGCCGGCGGCCTCGCTGCGCAGGCGATAGCCGTTGTCCGCGATCCGCACCACCGGTTCCACCTTGCCGAGTTCCTGGGCGAGCGAGGGCAGCGAGCCGGTCACGCCCGCGAGCGCATCGGCCACGCGCTCGGTGCCGATGGCGCGCAGCGTAGCGCGCAGTTCGGCGCGCATCGCACGCAGGGCCGGCAGGTCGTTGTCGTCAGTGCGATCGACGATGCGCAGCGTCTCTTCGATCGCTTCGCGCGTGACCGTGAGGCTCGCCGCGCCGTTTTGCGCGCCAGCCGCACGCGGGCCGCGCCCGAGGCTCACTTCGTTGATGCTCGAATAGTGCTCGAGCGCCGTCTTCACGCGCTCCAGATCGGCGATCAGCGCCTGCTGGTCCCACGCGTGGCTCGTGTCCTCGCGGCGCAACGCGTCATAGCGCTGCTCGACTTCGTGCACCACGCCCGTGAGATGCTGCAGGCTGTACGTGCGCGCATTGCCCTTGATCGTATGCATGTTGCGGAACAGCGCGGCAATCGCGCTCGTGTCCGCGCAGTCGTGCTGGCGAATGATGTGCTCGTTCTCGTGAATGAAGCTCGTCGAGCTTTCCACAAAGTGATGGAACTTCTCTTCGCTCACCGCGAGAATTTCGCCGATCATTTCGAGGCGGCGCTTCTGCTCGCCCGCTTCGGCCGCGAGTTCGCGCAGCTCCGTCACGTCGCGCACGCACAGCATGAGGCGCACGACCACGTCGTTTTCGTCGGTGATGGCCGACCAGCTCAGGTCGAGCACCTTCGCGCGGCCATCGGGCAGCGTGCGCGTGATTTCGTTCACGAGCAGATGCTGATTGAAGGCGAAGTTCACGTCGTCTTCGCCAAGGCACGCGTGCACGGCGGCGTCGATTTGCGCGAGGGTGTCGGCGTCGAGATCCGTGTGCGAGAACACGAGGTCCATCAGCGAGCGGCCCGCAATCTCGTTCGTTTCGAAGATTGCTTCTAGATACGCCGAATATTCGTTGTGGATCGTCGCGCCTTCGACCACCGTGAGAATGCCCTGCTGCATGTTCTGCAGCATCGCCTGAATGTCGGCGGTCTTGCGCTTGAGCTGCGCGGAGCTTTGCTGGATCTTCTCGATCATGCCGTTGAAGGCGACGATCGAATGACCGATTTCGTCCATGCGGCCCACGGGCACGCGGCGCGTAAAGTCCTGGCTGGACGCGATCTCGCTCATCATGGCCTGCATGCGCGAAAGCGGCCGCGTGATCTGGCGGTAGAGCAGCGCGCCGATGAGCGTGAGCAGCAGCACCGCGCCGCCCGTCACGCCTGCGATCGCGCTCGTCGTGGTGTCGAGCGTGCCGTTGAGCGTGCGGATCGCGTCGTCCTTCTGGCGGTTCTTTTCCACGCGCATCGTCGTCACGATGCCTTCGAGTTCGTCGCGGTACTGCGCGACGTTCGCGAAGAGATAGGCCTGCGCGAGGTCGTTCTTGCCGCTCGCCTTCATCTTCGCGGTGTCGTCGATCGCGGAGAAGTAGTTCGCGAGGCTTTCCTGCGCCTGCGAAACGAGGCCTTCCTGCGCGTGGCTGGCTGCCGCCTTGCGCTGCACGTCGAGCGCGGCGCGCAACGCGGCTTCCTTGTCCTTGAGTTCGTTTTGCGCGAGCGACGCGACCGTGGCGTCGGGTGCGTAGACGAGCGTCATGGTCGCGAGCTGCACGTCTTTCACGAGCGACACGAGGTCAGATGAAGCGAGAGCGCTCGGCACGACGCCCTGGGTAACCTGGCGGACGTCGGTGGCGCTGCGGCGGGCCTGCAAGGCCGCGTAGCCGCCGATGGCGGACAGCGCGACGAACATCAGGACGATGAGTAGCGTGATGCGGTGACGAATGGTCATGTCGAAATCCCCGGGCCTTCGTCGCGCCGGCTGCGCTATGGTTGCGCAGCTCGGGACACGTCGGCCAATTATTCGCGGTGGATTATCGACGTTCAGGTATGACGAAATGATGACTACGCATAATTCGCCCGAGCGCACTGTGCGTTACGCCACACTTGACGTTCGCTCTGCGTTGCGCATTGTCCGGCCGCGCCGCGGCGCTCAGTCGGGCACGGCCGGGTCGTCGAGAAAGAGCACCATCAGTTCGTCGTCGGCGTACTCGCCGTCGAGGTACAGGCCGCGGGGCTCGACTCCGTAGCGCACGAAGCCGCACGAGCGGTAGAACGCCTGGGCGCGGGGGTTCAGCACGCTCACCACCAGTTGCACCTGGAGCAAGCCTAGCGCACGAGCGTGAGCGATGACGCCCTCCATCAATTGCCTCGCAATGCCCGCGCCTCGCCATGCAGGATCGACAAAGACGCCCCAAATGAGCCCTTTGTGTGCCAGCTTGCGGCGCGGCTCGCGCATGAGGCCGGTGATGCCGACTAGCGTGTCGTCCACGAATGCGCCGAATACGACCTGGTTCTCCGTGGCACGCACCCGGGCGCGGCTTTCTTCGGGCGTGCGCTTCGATTCCTCTTCATAGGTCGGGACGATGCCGGCGGGATTATTTCTGGTCGCGTACAAACGCATGGCGTGAAACGCCTCGGCGTCCTGCTCGGTCAGCGGGCGAATCGCTGTATGCGTTGGCTTCGTCGGCTTCGTTTCGTTCATGTGCAGCGCCTGGCATGGAAAGGGAATGAGCCCTGCGATTCGAACTAGCCTATCACGTCCCGCCTGCCTGCTCGCGTTGCGCTAAGATGGACCACCTGCGTCGCTCGATGCGCGCAGCATCACTCCGGGGTCTCCCATGCCGCAAGCCACGACGTCCGACGCACAACCTTACTTCTGGCGCGACGCTGACCTGCCGTTCATCGAGGTGCGCGCGATCGCCGACGGCCGCAAGGTCCGCTACGGCCGTCACGCACACAGCACGTTTTCGATCGGCGCGGTCACGGGCGGGCGCAGCACCTACCTGAACGGGAGCACGCTCTCGCATATCAGCGCGGGCGCGGTGGTGGTCATCAACCCGTAAGTCGTGCACGCCTGTAACCCGGCCGCCGACGAGCCCTGGGCCTACCGCATGTTCTATCTCGACACGGCGTGGCTCGCGAATCTGCAGCACGACCTGGGCTTCGGCGCGCACGAGGCCTTTCGCCCGTTCGAACAGACCTTGAGCTGGGAGCGCGATTTGTTCGACGGGCTCAACGCGCTTTACGAGCTGCTCGTCGATACGAATGAGTCGGCACTGCGCAAGGAATGCGCCGTCGTAGCGTATTTCTCGAGGCTCCAGCAGTCCCTGAATCCGGCGCCGGTCAGCGCACGCGAACCGAACGAGCGCCTCGCGCGCGCAGCAGAATTCATCGACGGCAACTACACGCGCACGCTCAAGCTCGAAGAAATCTGCGCCGCCGCCGATCTTTCGCCCTCGTACCTCATTCGCGCGTTTCGCGAGCAATACGGCATGACGCCGCACGCGTATGTCGTGAACCGGCGTATCGAGTTCAGCCGCGCGCAACTGCGTCAAGGGCACGCCATTGCCGATGTTGCGGCGCAAGCGGGTTTTGCCGATCAGGCGCATCTGCAGCGCGCGTTCCGCCAGTTCGTTGCCGCAACGCCGGGCCAGTATCGCGGCTAACGTCGCCGCCGCGCGCTCAGGCAAGCACGAGCCAAACCGCACTGCCCGCCAGCAACAACGCCATCGCGCGGTTCACGAAACGCACGCGCGACGGTTCGCGCAAAGCCTGGCGCAGAGACGCACCCGCCCACGCCCAGCACGCAATCGACACGTAGCACACGACGAAATAGATCGCGGCGAACTGCCAGACGAGCGCATTTTCGCCGGAAGCCGCATATAAGCCCATGCCCGCCACCGAGGCGAGCCACGCCTTGGGATTGAGCCATTGCATCGTAGCGCCCACCATCAGCGAGGGACCGCGCGCCGCGTTCGGAGAGTCGATGCGGCCGTCGTCGGTCGCGAGCCGGTAGGCGACGTACAGTAGAAAAGCCACGCCCGCCCATTCGAGCGCGCGCGTGAGAAACGGCAGGCGCGCCAGCAGCTCCTGCATGCCGAGACCGATCAGCAGCAGCAGCAACGTGAAGCCCACGGTCGCGCCGGTGACGTGGCGCAGGCTCGCGCGCAGCCCGTAGCGCGCGCCCGCGCTCAGCGCAACGATATTGACGGGTCCAGGGGTGATGGAAGTGGCCAGCGCGAAGGCGGCCATCGACAAGGCAGTGCTCACGGTTTTCCTCGCTACGCTCATGGGCGATCAATATGCGTCGAGGGTAGACGCGCGCGCCGCCGGCGTATTGAAGAAAATTGCCCTCCCGGCGAGCGCGGCACCGCGCCGAACCCGCGCTATCATTGCGCCGCACCGACGACTCCCATTCCGGAACTGCAACGTGAAAAAGATCCTCATCATCGGCATCGGCGCGGGCGATCCGAAGTACCTGACCGTGCAGGCAATCGAAGCGCTCAACGCAGCCGACGTGTTCTTCGTGATGGACAAGGGCGCGGCCAAGGACAAGCTCGTCGCGCTGCGCAAGGAAATCTGCGCTCGCTTCATCAAGGACCACGACTATCGCATCGTGGAGGCCACGAGCCCCGAGCGGCGCCGCGACGAAGGTCTCGATTACAAGGCCGCCGTGGACGAGCTCAACCGCGACAAACAGCGCGTATTCGAGCGCCTGATCGAAGAGGAATTGACCGACGGCCAATGCGGCGCGTTTCTCGTCTGGGGCGACCCGTCGCTCTACGACAGCACGATCCGCATTCTCGATTCGATCCTGGCCGATGGCCGGCTCGCGTTCGACTTCGAAGTGATCCCCGGCATCAGCAGCGTGCAGGCGCTCGCGGCGAAGCACCGCGTGCCGCTCAACTTCATCGGCAAGCCGGTGAGCATCACGACGGGAAGGCGGCTCGCGGAGGGCGGTTTTCCGCACGACGTGGACAGTGCGGTGGTCATGCTCGACGCGCAGAACGCGTACGCGCAGATCGCGGGCGAAGCACTCGATATCTACTGGGGCGCCTATGTCGGCACCCCGGACGAGATCCTGATGGCGGGCCGGCTGGAAGACGTGAAAGACGAGATCGTCCGTGTTCGCGGCCAGGCGCGCGAAGCGAACGGATGGATCATGGACACGTACTTGCTGCGCAAGCGCGGCGTGAAAGACTGAAAGAAGAACGGGGCGCGAACATCGACGTTCGCGCCCGTTGCCGGGTTCACACGTTGAGGCTTACGCCAGGCCCACGCATACCGCCACGATAATCGAGCCGAACAACAGCACGGCACCCAACGTCTTGCGCTTGTTGAGCTCAGTCCACAGCAGCACGCCCGTAAGCGAAAGCAGAATGAGCGCCCCGGCGAAGCTGTCGATGAACAGCACCCAGCCGACGCTCATCCCCGTTCCCTTGTGGAGGTTCGTGATCGTCGAGACGAGCGAGTTGTCGTTGCGCTTGAGCGTGAGCTTGTCGTTGCCCAGCCAGTACTCGACCATCACGCTCTCGCCGGGCGATGTGAACATGATCTGCCAGTGCTCGGGCTGCACGACCTGGCGATCGCCCCAGGCCACGTTGTGCTCGGGCTCCTTCTGCACGCGGCCCATGCGCGCGGGCAGTTTCAGATCCGGTTGCGAGCGCAACCATTTCACCATCTCGCGC
Source organism: Paraburkholderia sp. BR14312 (assembly GCF_040948675.1). Classification (NCBI taxonomy): domain Bacteria; kingdom Pseudomonadati; phylum Pseudomonadota; class Betaproteobacteria; order Burkholderiales; family Burkholderiaceae; genus Paraburkholderia; species Paraburkholderia sp. BR14312. The sequence goes on along the minus strand of NZ_JBFPKI010000012.1, from coordinate 90,661 downwards.
GGCGTTTCGGGCGCGGGGTCGGGCACGGCGATCTGCACCGTCGAGACTTGCGGCGCGCCCGGCGAAATGCGCAGCGGCTCGGCGCGATGGTTTAGCACGAATCCCGTTGCGCCGAACAGCAGGCCGAGCGCAGCGCCCCACAGGCCCACCCAGCCGTGCACCTTGCGCAACCACTTGATGAAGGTCGCACGGCGCGAGCGCTTCGCGCGCTCGTCGCGCCGTTCGGCGTCGAGACGTGCGCGCGGCGTTGCCGGCGCGTCGATCTCGGCGGTATCGGAAAAGCTCATGTTTCACTCCAGAGTCGCAACGTACAGCAGGAAGGCCACTCCCGCCCACTCGAGCGCGCGCGTGAGAAACGGCAGGCGCGCCAGCAGTTCCTGCATGCCGAGACCGATCAACAGCAGCAGCAATGTGAAGCCAGGTTCGCCGCCGTCGCATTCGTCGGCGACGAGAGAAAGAGCGTGCAGGAAACGTCGGCGCGCAGTTTTCACGGCGTTGGGCAGCACACGCACTGCACCATCCACGTGACTGCCGGACGTCATGCCGCCTTCGCAGCGGTTCAAGAGCAGCGCATAGACCTGGTTGGGGCTGGGGAGGGTTCCACGGTAATGAGAATCGATATCATTCCATATTTTGTATTTTCTTTCAAATGGAATTGGCTTTTAGCGACACCGCTGGCGACATCGATTTTCTTCATGCTGGAAAAGCTCGGCGCAGTCGTCGGGACTTCGAACCTTCACATCTACGCGGCCATGCGTGGCGGCCGCGCGCTTGCGGCCGCCGCATTGAAAACCTGCGATCAGTCGAGCGCGCGATCGTTCGGATGCGCAAACAGCGCCCGATTCTCGTTGGACAACGGATAGTTCAGGTTCATCCCCTTGGGCGGCACGGGCTGCGTAAACCACTTCGTGTACAGCCGCTGCGCTTCACCCGAAGTCTGCATGCGAGCGATCACGCCATCGGCCAGTTTCTTGAAGACGGGATCGTCCTTGCGCACCATGCAGCCATAAACCTCCGAGAGCGGCGGCGTACCGGTGATCACGTAGTCCTGCTGGTCCGCCTCCTTGGCCCGCGCCCCGTACAACAGCGGCTCGTCCATCACGAACGCGACCGCGCGACCCGTCTTCACGTTGAGAAACGACTCCGCGTGGTCCTTGGCGGCGATGAGTTGCATGCCCATCTTCTTGTCGTTGTTCATCTCGCGCAGCAGCCGGTCCTCCGACGTGCCCGCCGTGGTCACGACCGTCTTGCCTGCGAGATCGGGGAAATCCTTGATGCCGGAATCCTTTTTCGCAATCAGGCGCACGCCGTACTGAAAGAAGCTGTTCGTGAACGCGACCTGGTTGTCGCGATCCTTCGTGTGCGTGGTCGAACCGCACTCGATATCGATCGTGCCATTCTGCACGAGCGTAATGCGGTTCTGCGAAGTGATCGGAATTTCCTTGACCGTGAGCTTGTCGAGCTTCAGCTCCTTTTTCACCTCGTCGACGATCTTCAGCGCGATGTCCTGCGCATAGCCGATCGTGTGTTGCTCGCTGTCGTAGTAGGAGAACGGCACTGACGATTCCCGCACGCCCAGGGCAATCACGCCTGTATCGCGGATTTTTTTCAGAGTAGCGCTCGTGGCGTCCTGCGCCTGAGCCGGCCCGAGATACGTGCATCCCATGACGACTGCTGCGAGCGTTGCAACTTTTTTCATTTAGTCTCCTCCGGATGGTCCGTCGGCGCTTCGTGCGCCGCACCCGAGTATTCATGCCTTGCAGCGAGGCGGCAATTGAAATCGGTTACGACGACATAACTCAAGGTTAAGTCGCCGGTGAGGCGCGTCGTTCGAAGCGCGCCGTCGAGGCCGGTTTCGTTGGCAACACGAAGCGTTCCGCACGCCATGACTTGTCCACACATTTTGTTGGCAGCCCTGTGCGTAACCGTTGGAAGACCGCATCAAGTCCTTGATGCGCTTCGGTTAACCCACGGCGGTCCCAATCGCGGCAACACCGTCTCGCAGCGCCTCGAAACGCACCCGTCTTTTCCACAGATTTTGTTGGCAGCCCTGTGCACAACTTCTGGACAGCGAACCTAAGTCCCTGATCGCAAACGTCAATGCGCCAGGCGACAGAGAAGTTGCACGTTTTGGAGGCACTGGACTTGTCCACAGTTAACGGGGAAAAGTCTGTGCATACACCCCCCAACATCCGCGCCAATCCATTGATAGCACAACGGATTTTCTCGCTGCGCGCGGATCGGACCAGACCTGCCTCACGCGTGCATACCCCTAAAGTTTGTAAGGGAAATGCCGTTATGCCTCGCTGTGTTGTTGGGTCTCAAGCGGCCCCATCGAAGGAATCTCATGCGCAACAATCAACCCGTCACGCAGCAGGAATTCGACTATCCCGCTTCGCAGATGCTCGTCTCGGCCACCGACCTCAAGGGCCGCATTCAGTACTGCAATCCTGCGTTCGTCGCGGTGTCCGGCTTCACGAAAGAAGAGCTGATCGGCAAGGCACATAACATCATTCGTCATCCCGACATGCCGGCCGAAGCGTTCGCCGACTTGTGGGAGACCGTGCGCGATGGCCGTCCCTGGACCGCGATCGTCAAGAACCGCCGCAAGTCGGGCGACCACTACTGGGTGCGCGCGAACGTAACGCCCGTCTCCGAGCAGGGCACGGTGGTCGGTTATCTGAGCGTGCGCGTGAAGCCCACGCGCGAGGAAATCCGCACGGCAGAAGCCTTCTACACGCAAATGCGCGAGGGCCGTCTGCAAGGCGTGCGGCTGCGCCACGGCTCGGTGGTGCGCACAGGCCTCGTGGGCGCATTGCAGTCAGTCCTGCGCGTGCCCATCGCCACGCGTATCGCCTTCGGCTATGGCGCCGTGCCCGCCGTGTTCGCCGCGGCCGGCTTCGCGGCCTGGCAGGGCCTGCCGCCGCTGCCGTTCTGGGGTGCATTCGGCGCGGCCTGCCTGTGTGCGTTCGGCGCCTGGCGTCTGACCACGCGCCACCTCGGCGCACCGCTCGCGCAGATGACCACGGCCTCCACGCGCATGGCGGCGGGCGACCTCACGGCCACGCTCGCGGTCGCCACGAACGACGATCTCGGCGACGTGCTCCAGGCGCTCAATCAGCTGCAGGCCAATCTCACGGCGATCGTGTTCGACGTGCGCTCGCAGATCGACGGCATGCTCGACGCCGCGCACGAAATCTCGAGCGGCAATCTCGATCTCTCGCGCCGCACCGAAATGCAGGCGGCATCGCTCGAAGAAACCGCGGCCACGATGGATCAGCTCACGACCACCGTGCAGGCCAACGCCGAAGCCAGCGCCCGCGCGCTCGATCTCGCACGCGACGCGCAGTCCGCCGCCGCCGAGGGCGGCTCGATCGCCGCGCAGATGGAGCGCACGATGACGGGCATCACCGACGCATCGCGCCGGATCAGCGACATCACCGGCGTGATCGACGGCATCGCGTTCCAGACCAACATCCTCGCGCTCAACGCCGCTGTCGAAGCCGCGCGTGCGGGCGAGGCCGGCCGCTCGTTCGCCGTGGTGGCGGGCGAGGTGCGCATGCTCGCGCAGCGCTGCGCGGCATCGGCCAAGGAGATCAAGCAGGTCGTGGACGCCAGCGTCAACGAGATCGCCGAGGGCACGCGTCTCGTCGGCAACACGACGGCGCAGATGCGCTCGATCGACGAAGCCGTGAGCCGCGTCTCGTCGATCATCACCGAGGTCGCGAACGCCAGCGGCGAGCAGGCCGAAGGCATCCGCCAGGTCAATCAGGCCGTCGCGCATCTGGACAGCGCCACGCAGCAGAACGCCGCGCTCGTCGAGCAGGCCGCCGCCACGGCGCAGCGGCTCGCCGAGCAGGCCGACGTGCTCGACGAGGCCGTGCGCCTCTTCACCGTGGCAGGCGCCGAAGCGGAAAAGCGCGCAAAGCCCGCCCGCACCCCGGCGCGCCGCCAGAGCGTCAATCTTGCCGAAGCGGCCGAGGAGATCGCAGCGTAACGACCGGCTCGCACGCCGCGCCGCAAACGCAGTCGGGTGGCTTCGTCTATTGGTCTGAGAGATCGGCGTTAGTCCCATCTCGACAGTGCAGCGCGCGGGCGGCACCATGAAAACCGTCAGCAAGCCGTACCCCGGTTTGCTGATCCGAGTAACAACGGCGTTTCAACGGCTCGCCCGGCCTGCCCGGGTGGGCCGTTTTTTCTGTTGCGCACGCCTGGCGCCTGGCATCGCTTTGCTTCGCAACCATGACAGCGGTGCAACGCGCAACGCATTTCGCATGGCCCGTTGCAGGGCGCGCAAAAACGGGCGTTGCGCCGGCGAGTCGCGTTACACTGGCTGGCCAGGGTCGCGGCACAGCGATCTCGCTGTGTGTGTCTGCGCTCACTTGCATGAACACGCCGCGCAGCCGACCCCGTACAATGGCTCGACCACCCAACGCACGAGGACAACATCAATGCGCACGACCGGGTCTTCCGGAAACATGACCCTGCTCACCGAGCATGACGACGCGACCGGACGCGAACTGCGTTCACTGCGCCTCGAATCGGCGGCCGACGGCAAAAGCCTCTTGCTGGTCGAAGTCGACGAGCGCAAGCCGGGCATCCATCGCGAAGTGCGTTACGAAATCACGCCGGCCGAGCTGATCGCGGCCATTCGCGCACAAGGCGCCGAGCTGCCCGGGGAATCACACACGCGCTAAGCGCACGGAAACCGACGGCACGAACGCGGCACGCGCAGTCTCGTGTGCCGCGTACTGTCGCTTTCCACTCATCGGGCGCCTCTCGCGAACACCTCGCGTTTCTCTCTTTTAATCCGGCGCTTTTTTCATATGCCTGCCCTACTCGGCAGGCATTCTCACGCGCGTGCAGGGGGTCGCTTGCACGCGTTCGAAATACGTCCATAATCTTTACGTTACCCTTCTATCTTTCCCGTTCCTCGCCTGACGGCGCAACGGAAGTAAGCCGATGCTACATGACCTCGTCGCGCAATACGGGCCTGCGCTGGTGTTCATCAATGTGCTCGCCGGATCGCTTGGGCTGCCCGTGCCCGCGATGCCCGCGCTCGTGTTGTTCGGCGCGATGGCGGCCATGCATCCCGGTTCGATCGGCCAGCAGGTCGCACCGGTGCTCGGGCTCGCCATCTTCGCCATGCTGATTGGCGACAGCGTCTGGTTCATGGCCGGGCGCCTCTACGGCGGCAACACGCTCAAGACGCTCTGCAAGCTCTCGCTCTCGCGCGACACCTGCGTGAAAAAAACCGAGCGCTTTTTCGGCCGCTGGGGCGTGCGCGTGCTCGCCGTCGCCAAGTTCGTGCCGGGGCTGTCGCTCGTGTCCGTGCCGATGGCCGGCGCGATGGGCGTGCCCTACCGCCAGTTCGTCGGCTTCGACGGCATCGGCGCGGCGCTGTGGTCCGGCACCGGCCTGCTCGTCGGCGTGATGTTCGCGCCGCAGATCGACATGCTGATGAGCGGCGCAAGCCGGCTTGGCCGCTTCGCCCTCGTCGTGGTGGCTGTGCTGCTGGTGCTTTACGCGACCTACCGCTGGCAGCGCCGCCGCCAGCTCATCAAAAAGCTCGCGAACGCGCGCATCACGGTGGAAGACCTTTACCGCGCGATGGGCGCCAAGCCGCCGCCGGTCGTGTTCGACATTCGTTCAGAAGAAAAGCGCAAGCTCGATCCGTACATCATTCCGGGCGCGTTGTTCGCCGACGAGCGCAAGCTCGACGAGATCGTCGGCAAGTACCCCAACGACCAGAAGCTCGTGATCTACTGCTCGTGCCCCAATGAAATTTCCGCGGCCTGGATGGCGAAGAAGCTAGCCGAGGCCGGCTTTACCGATGTGGTGCCGCTGCTGGGCGGTCTCGATGCGTGGCGCGACGCCGGCCGCACGCTCGAGTCGCTGCAGATGCACGCCCACGCCGACGTCCCGGTCAACATCACGCCTAAAGCTGTCTGATCCGGGCGGCCCGCTCCCGAGCCGCCCGCACGAGGAGAACCGCCAGATGGGCACGATCACCGAAGCCGAGGTTCCCGAATCCGAGGAACTTCCTTCCGCGAGCCGCCACTCCGACACGCAGCCGCAACCCGCCGAAGCGCCGTTCTCGACGCTCTCCACGCGGCGCCATCAGATGTTCCCCCAGCTCACCGACGACGAAATCGCGCGCCTCGCGCGCTTTGGCGAAGAGCGCCACTGGTCAGCAGGGGAGCTGCTCTTTCGTACGGGCGAAACCGGCCCCGGCATGTTCGTGCTGCTCTCCGGTTCGGTCAAAGTTTTCCAGCGCGACGGGCTGGGCCGCGAGCGGCTCATCGTCGAGCATGGGCGCGGGCATTTCCTCGCCGAAGTGGGCCAGCTCTCGGGCGGCCCCGCGCTCGTGGACGGCATGGCGCTCGAACCCGTCGATGCGATCCTGATTCCGCCCGAGCGGCTGCGCGCGGCCATCGTCGCCGAAGCCGAACTCGGGGAGCGCATCGTGCGTGCGCTGATCCTGCGCCGCGTCTCGCTGATCGAAAAGGGCGCGGGCGGCCCGATTCTCGTCGGCAAGCACGACGATCCCACGCTCGTTTCGCTGCAAGGCTTCCTTTCGCGCAACGGCCATCCGTATTCCGTGCTCGACGAGCGCGACGAAGGCATGCTTTGCGGCGTAATCGAGCGTTTCGCCGCGCGCTGCGAGGACCTGCCGCTCGTGATCTGCCCCGACGGGTCGGTGCTGCGCCGTCCCAGCGCGCCCGAACTGGCCACGTGCCTCGGCATCCTGCCCGAGCTCGACGGCGAGCGCGTCTACGACGTTGCCGTGGTGGGCGCGGGCCCGGCCGGTCTCGCCACGGCGGTCTACGCCGCTTCGGAAGGCCTTTCGGTGATCGTGCTCGACTCGCGCGCGCCCGGCGGCCAGGCGGGCGCCAGCTCGCGTATCGAAAACTATCTGGGCTTTCCCACCGGTATCTCCGGCCAGGCGCTCGCCGGCCGCGCGTTCGTGCAGGCGCAGAAGTTCGGCGCACACGTGGCCATTCCGGTCTCGGTGCGCAAGCTGATCTGCGATGAAGAACCGCGGCGGCTCGAAACCTGCAGCGGCGATGTGCGCGCGCATACAGTCGTGATCGCGAGCGGCGCCGTGTACCGCAAGCCCGCGATCGAGGGCATCGATCGCTATACGGGGCGCGGCATTTACTACTGGGCCTCGCCGGTCGAGGCGAAGCTTTGCAAGCACGAGAACATCGTGCTCGTGGGCGGCGGCAATTCCGCGGGCCAGGCGATCGTCTACCTCTCCACGCACGCGCGCCAGATCGACGTGCTGATCCGCAAGGCCGGTTTCGAATCGACGATGTCGCGCTATCTGATCGACCGTATCGCTTCGCTCTCGAACGTGCGCGTGCATGGGCACAGCGAGATCGGCGGCCTGGACGAAGACACGAGCGGCCTCGCCTCGGTGCGCCTGAAGATGCCGTGCCCGGAGGGCGTCGACCATTTCGATTCGCGCCATCTGTTCCTCTTCACGGGCGCGGACCCGAACACCGGCTGGCTGCGAGCATGCGGCGTGAAGCTCGACCCGCACGGCTTCGTGCTGACCGGCGACAACGAGTCGTGCAGCCTCGCGACCTCGGTGGAAGGCGTCTACGCGATCGGCGACGCGCGAGCGGGCTCGACCAAGCGCGTGGCCGCGGCGGTGGGCGAAGGCGCGGCCGTGGTCGCGCAGATCCATCAACGGCTCGCTGCGCTGCGGCCGGTGACGGTGGTCGCGGGCGTTCATGCGTGAGCGCGCTGTGGAGGTTGCAGAAGCGCCCACGGTTGCCGAAGCCGGTTCCTCGCTAGTTCTGCCGCTCGCGGCGGCTCGCACGCTGCACCTCGCGGCGCAAGGGCTGCTCACGCCGCCGCGCCGCAAGGCTACGCAAGAAGACGTGCTCGATGCGATCCGCCGCATGGCGCAGCTGCAGATCGACACGATCCACGTGGTCGCGCGCAGTCCCTATTTCGTGCTGTTCAGCCGCATTGGCGCGTTCGAGCCGGCCTGGCTCGACGCGCATCTCGCGCAGGGGCGCCTGTTCGAATACTGGGCGCACGAGGCCTGCTTCCTGCCGATCGAGGACTACGGGCTGCTGCGCCATCGCATGCTCGACCCTTCCGGCATGGGCTGGAAATACGCGGCCGAGTGGCATGACCAATACCGTGACGAGATCGACGCCCTGCTCGAGCGCATCCGCGCCGAGGGCGCCGTGCGTTCCGCCGACTTCGCGCGCGCCGAGGGCGACAAAGGCAGCGGCTGGTGGGACTGGAAGCCGGAGAAGCGGCATCTGGAAGTACTGTTCGCAACCGGCGCGCTGATGGTGGCGCAGCGGCACAACTTCCAGCGTGTGTACGACGTGGCCGAGCGCGTACTGCCGCACTGGAACGATGCGCGCGACCTGCCGCCACGCGCCGAAGCGGAGCGCGCGCTGCTCCTGCGCTCCTGCCGCGCGCTCGGCGTGATCCGCGCGGACTGGGCCGCCGACTACTTCCGCCTGCCGCGCCGCCCGTATGCCGATGCCCTCCACGCACTCGCCGACGCGGGCGAGCTGCTGCCCGTGCGCGTAGAAGGCTGGAAACACGATGCGTTCGTGCATCGCGAGCACGCGGCGCTCATCGGCGAAGCGGCGAGCGGCAAGCTCGCCTCCACGGTCACGACCCTGCTCTCGCCCTTCGATCCGGTGGTGTGGGATCGCAAGCGAGCGCTCGCGCTATTCGATTTCGATTACGCCATGGAATGCTATGTGCCGGCCGCGAAGCGCAAATACGGTTACTTCGCACTACCGATCTTGAATCGCGGACGGCTGATCGGGCGCATCGACGCAAAGGCGCATCGGGCGCAGCAGGTGTTCGAGGTGAAATCGCTGCATCTGGAGCCCGGCGTACGCGCGAGCGGCCGTCTGGTGGCAGACTTGCGCCGGGCGCTGCAGCGTTGCGCGGACTGGCACGGCACGCCGGAGCTACGCATCGGCGCAGCACCGGACGGCCTCGCGGCCGCCCTGCTGGCTGCGTGAGCGTGCGACTGCTGACCCGGCAGAGCCGCCGCACGCGTTGAGAACGATTAGTGCTCCAGCTTGGCGCGCAGTTCGCGCGCGGCTTCGAGCAAGCCTTCGTAGCCCGAACGCGCGTGTTGCGGCAGGTCGGGGTCGCCCACCAGCGCGCCCAGCGTTTCGACGAGGCTGAAGACGAGGCCCTTGGCCGCGCCCGCCGCGATCTTGCCGGACTTCACGCCTTCGTCGACGTGGCTGAAGGCGGCGTTCAGGCTCTCCAGATCCGGTTGCGATGAACCGGCGCCAGGCTTTTGAGCGTCCTGCTTTTGCTTGTCGTCGCTCGTCATGATGAACTCGATCTCCCTTGGTGAGCAGTAGTCAAAAGAATCACGCACTTAATGTTATATACCCATCGGGTGCGGGCGTCCATTCGAGGCCCGGCAGCGCGAGGAGCAACGCAAAGCGCACTCCCGAATCTTCTCACCTTTGCCGCCCACGCGCAGAAGCCGCGAGCGCGACGGCTTGTCGCTTCGTCACGCCCGGGGACTAAAAAAGCCTTGAAATCAGGGCTAATGTGGATTTCGCACGATGGATCGGCAGGTGCCTCGCCTCGCTTCACACGAGCGCCGATGGCGCGTTACGACCTCTCCCGCAAACGCTCACCATTGCGCTTCGAAACGTGGATTCTCGCCGCTTCGAGTGCGTCTGCCGATCGGTTCGCGCTCACCGCACCCCACGTCGGATTTGCATTTCACCCTTGTTTTCAAGGTACTTCTGCTCATGGCGGCACGTCCCGCGTGCTCGCGCCGCTCCGTTCAAGGTGCGTGACCGGTTGGCAACCTGCTCACTCCCGAAAAGCCTCACCTCTCGCGCGACTGTCCATTTGGGGCGTCCAGTGCGATGCCTGAACGTTGCCGCGCGATGCGGTATCGTATGTGGATGTCTGCAGATGCCAATACGAGGAATCACATGATGAGCTACGCCACGAACGCGCCCGCCCGCAAGGAAATCGACTCGCTCAGCGGGGCCGCCGTCGTCGAATTCGGCACCGACTGGTGCGGCTATTGTCAGGGTGCGCAACCGCTGATCGGCGCGGCGTTCGAGCGTAATCCGCAGGTGCGTCGCCTGAAAGTGGAAGACGGACCGGGCCGCGCGCTCGGCCGCTCGTTTCGCGTGAAGCTCTGGCCCACACTCATTTTCCTGCGCGACGGTGTGGAGGTCGCGCGCGTGGTGCGTCCACAAAACGCCGCCGAACTCGACGAGGCGTTCGCTTCGCTCGCGTAGTCGCGCCACGCCCTCCTACGCGGTCCGAACGATCGGCGCAGACCGCTCCCGAAAAGCCTCACCTTTGCCAGCGGGCGCGCCCGAAAGCGCCCGCCGCGCTCACGCCTCCAGGCCGGCGAGCAGATCGTCGATCGCGCGATACACACGCTCGACCACCTCCGGCCCCACCTCCGCTTCCAGCGCCTTGTAGCGCGCCTCCAATTCGTTCGAAATCGCTTTCACGAGTTGATGGCTCTTCTTCGTGAGCGAGACGAGCACGCGCCGCTGGTCGTCGGCGAAACGCTCCTTCGTCACGAGGCCGAGCGTCTCCATACGTGCGAGCACGCCCGCCATGCTCGGGCTGGAGATCGTGCACAGGTCGGAAATCTGCCGCGGCTCGAGCGGTCCGCTTTCATTGAGCGCGCGGATCACGCGCCACTGCTGCTCAGTGAGGCCGTGCGACGTGATGAGCGGGCGAAAGCGTTCCATCATCTTTTCGCGCGCGCGCAGCAGCAGCATGGGCAGGTTGCGGTGCGCAACGCGAGTGGTCGGGCGCGAAGTATCGGACATGGCGGTTTCAGCTAAACGAAGAATTCGACGAACAGGCCCAGGAGAAACCCGAAAAGTTCTCATCGACGATTGACGACGGATCATAGCAAGCGCACTATCACTCACATATTAGTGTTTCCGTGAAGCCAATCCAAGCCATGTTTTCCGTTGCCGATCATCTGCTGCACGTCGAAGGCGAGGCCTTGCCGCGCGACGTCAGCGCCGCTGCCGTGCGCGGGCTGCTCGCGACCGGCGCGCGTTGCCGGGCGCCGGTGAGCGGCGCTGTCTACGGCACGCTGCTCAACGACCGCCACGCGCTCGAAGCGCTGGGCGACGCCGTGAACGCGCCCCCTTACAAGGCGCCGCCGCGCGCGCCCATTCTCTACCTGAAGCCGCGCAACACGCTCGCAGGCCACCGCGCGCGCGTGGCCGTGCCCGGCGGCGAGGGCGTCCAGGTGGGCGCATCGCTCGGCGTCGTGATCGGGCGCACCGCCGCGCGCGTCGCCGCACCTGAAGCGTTCGATTACATCGCGGGGTATACGCTCGTGGCCGATCTGAGCGTGCCGCATGCGAGCGTCTATCGCCCCTCGGTGCGGTTTCGCGCACGCGACAACTTCTGCGTAATCGGCCCCGCCGTGGTCGCGCGCCGGCATGCGGCCGATCCGGATGAGCTTGCCATTGCGGTGAACGTCGAAGGCGGCGCGGCCTTCCGTGCAACGACGGCCACGAACGTTCGCGGCGTCGCCCAGTTGCTCGCCGACGTCACCGACTTCATGACGCTCGCCCCCGGCGACGTCATCACGCTCGGCGTGCCGCATGGCGCACCCGTGGTTCAGGCCGGTGCGCGTGCAGCGATCTCCATTGGAGACTGGGCGCCGCTCGAAATCGAATTCGTCGCGGCAGACGTGGCGCTGGGAGCACAAGCATGATGCGCGCACGCGTTGCCTATGCAGGCGCCATCCACGAAGCCACGCCCGAAGGAGACCGCGTGCGGCTCGCCGACGGCCGCGTGCGCGAGGAACATGAAGTCGTCTGGCTCGCGCCGTTCGAGCCCGGCACGATCTTCGCACTCGGGCTCAATTACGCCGAGCACGCCAAAGAACTGCAGTTCTCGAAGCAGGAAGAGCCGCTCGTGTTCCTCAAGGGGCCGGGCAGCGTGATCGGCCATCGCGGCACCACGCGCCGCCCCGCCGACGTCACGTTCATGCACTACGAGTGCGAGCTCGCCGTCGTGATCGGCCGCACCGCGCAGCACGTGAAACGCGAGGACGCCATGCAGTACGTGGCCGGCTACACGATCGCGAACGACTACGCGATCCGCGACTATCTGGAGAACTACTACCGCCCGAACCTGCGCGTGAAGAACCGCGACGGCGGCACCGTGCTGGGCCCCTGGTTCGTCGACGCCGCCGATGTCGCCGACGTCAACGCTCTCGGCCTGCGCACTTACGTGAACGGCGAACTCAAGCAGAACGGCAACACGCGCGATTTCGTCACCGGCATCGCGGAACTCATCGAGTATTTGAGCGGCTTCATGACGCTCGCCCCCGGCGACGTCGTTCTGACCGGCACGCCCGAAGGCGTCGTCAACGTGAATGCAGGCGACGAAGTCGTCTGCGAGATCGACGGTCTGGGCCGTCTCGTCAACACCGTCGCGAGCGACGCCGACTACGGGCGCTGATCCGCCAACGAATCGAACACGGACTACGTTAGACATGCGAATCGACCATCTGATCAACGGCCGCGCACACAGCGGACGCGACTACTTCGAAACCGTGAATCCCGCGAACCAGGACGTGCTCGCGGAAGTGGCGCGCGGCGGCGCAGAGGAAGTCGATCTCGCGGTGCGCGCCGCGAAAGACGCCTTTCCCGCCTGGGCGGCAACGCCCGCCGCGGAGCGCGCGAAGGCGATCCGCAAGCTCGGCGAGCTGATCGCGAAGAACGTGCCCGAAATCGCGCAGACCGAAACGAAGGACACCGGCCAGACCATTTCGCAAACCGGCAAGCAACTCGTGCCGCGCGCCGCCGACAACTTCAGCTACTTCGCCGAAGTCTGCACCGCCGTGGACGGCCACACCTACCCCACGTCCACGCATCTGAACTACACGCTGTTTCATCCCGTGGGCGTGTGCGCGCTCATCTCGCCCTGGAACGTGCCGTTCATGACCGCCACGTGGAAGGTCGCGCCCTGCCTCGCGTTCGGCAATACCGCCGTGCTGAAGATGAGCGAGCTATCGCCGCTCACGGCCTCGATGCTCGGCCAGCTCGCGCTCGATGCCGGAATTCCGGCGGGCGTGCTCAATGTCGTGCACGGCTATGGCAAGGAAGCGGGCGAGCCGCTCGTCGCGCACCCCGACGTGCGCGCCGTTTCGTTCACGGGCTCGACGGCTACGGGCAACCGCATCGTGCAGGCCGCGGGCCTCAAGAAGTTCTCGATGGAGCTGGGCGGCAAATCCCCGTTCGTGATCTTCGACGACGCCGATTTCGAACGCGCGCTCGACGCCGCCGTGTTCATGATCTTCTCGAACAACGGCGAGCGCTGCACGGCGGGCTCGCGCATTCTCGTGCAGCGTTCGATCTACGCGAAGTTCGCCGAGCGCTTCGTCGAGCGTGCGAAGCGCATCAGCGTAGGCGATCCGCTCGACGAGACAACCATCGTCGGCCCGATGATCAGCCAGGGCCATCTCGCGAAGGTACGCAGCTATATCGAGCTCGGACCGAAGGAAGGCGCGACGCTCGCTTGCGGCGGCCTCGACGCGCCGGCGCTGCCCGACGCGGTGAAGAATGGAAACTTCGTTATGCCGACCGTGTTCGTCGATGTCGATAACCGCATGCGCATTGCGCAGGAAGAAATTTTCGGCCCGGTGGCGTGCCTGATTCCCTTCGACGACGAGACTCATGCGATCCGCCTTGCCAACGACATCGCCTATGGTCTGTCCAGCTATGTGTGGACCGAGAACACCGGCCGCGCGCTGCGCGTGGCCGCCGCCGTCGAAGCGGGCATGTGCTTCGTGAATAGCCAGAACGTACGCGACCTGCGCCAGCCGTTCGGCGGCACGAAGGCTTCTGGCGTCGGCCGCGAAGGCGGCACATGGAGCTACGAAGTGTTCCTCGAGCCGAAGAACGTGTGTGTTTCGCTCGGCTCGCATCACATTCCGCACTGGGGCGTGTAATGGGCAAACTCGCGCTGGCGGCCAAGGTCACGCACGTGCCTTCGCTGTACCTCTCCGAACTGGACGGCCCCCACAAAGGCTGCCGCCAGGCGGCCATCGACGGCCATCACGAGATCGGCCGCCGCTGCCGCGAGCTGGGCGTCGATACGATCGTCGTGTTCGATGTGCACTGGCTCGTGAACAGCGAGTATCACATCAACTGTGCACCGCGCTTCGAAGGCGTCTACACGAGCAACGAGCTGCCGCATTTCATCAAGAACATGCCGTATGCGTACCCCGGCAATCCGCGGCTTGGCCATCTGATTGCCGAGGTCGCGAACGAAATGGGCGTCAAGACCCGCGCCCATAGCGAAACGACGCTCGACCTCGAATACGGCACGCTCGTCCCCATGCGCTACATGAACGGCGACGAACATTTCCGCACGGTTTCGGTGGCGGGCTGGTGCATGTGGCACGACCTCGCCACCAGCGCGCGCTTTGGCCTGGCCGTGCGCCGCGCGATCGAAGAGCGCTACGACGGCACGGTGGCGATACTCGCGAGCGGGTCGCTGAGCCACCACTTCGCCAACAACGGCACGGCCGAAGCCTTCATGCACAAGGTCTGGGACCCGTTTCTCGAAGCGACCGATCGCAACGTCGTGGCGATGTGGGAGCGTGGCGACTGGAAAACCTTCTGCGACATGCTGCCGATGTACAACGAAAAGTGCTGGGGTGAAGGCGGTATGCACGACACGGCCATGCTGCTCGGCGCGCTCGGGTGGGACCGCTACGAAGGCCGGGCGGAAGTCGTCACGCCGTATTTCGGCAGCTCCGGCACAGGGCAGATCAACGCCATCCTGCCGGTCATGCCGCTACCGGCTTAAGCGGCTCAAACACGGGAGAACGCCATGCCCCATCTCACCCTCGAATACAGCGCGAATCTCGTGGATGCGAGCAGCATGGGTCAGCTATGCGAATCGCTTGCGCACGTGCTCGATGCACAACGCGACGAGAACGGCGCGCGCGTGTATCCACGCGGCGGCATTCGCACCCGTGCGCTGCGCTGCGAGCAGTACTTCATTGCCGACGGCAACCCCGGGAACGCCTTTCTGCACGGCTGCCTGAAGATCGGCGCGGGCCGCTCCCAGGCCGTGCGACGGGCGACGGGCGATGCGCTCTTCGAGGCGATCAAGCAGCACTTCGAACAAGCCTTCGCGTCACACGGCCTCGCGCTCTCGCTCGAAATCGTCGAGTTCAGCGAGGAAGGCGCGTGGAAGCACAACAACCTGCACGCCCGGCTCAAAAACGCGAGTTCATGATGCTAGATCAGCAAACCATCTGCGAGCTGGCCGCACGGCTCGACGAAGCGGAACGCACGCGCACGCAGCTGCGGCATTTTTCGCGGTTGCATCCGGAGATGACAATCGACGACGGCTACGCGATCCAGCGCGAGTGGGTCAAACTCAAGCTCGCCGCGGGCCACACGATCAAGGGCCGCAAAATCGGCCTGACGTCGCGCGCCATGCAGCGCGCGTCGCAGATCGACGAGCCCGACTACGCGCCGCTGCTCGACAGCATGTTCATCCCCGCAGGCAGCGAGATTCGCGCGGACCGCTTCATCGCGCCGCGTGTGGAAGTGGAATTGGCGTTCGTGCTGAACCGGCCACTGCAAGGGCCCGACGTCAAGCTCTTCGATGTGCTCGACGCAACGGCCTATGTGACGCCGGCCATCGAGATCATCGACGCGCGCATCGAGCAGTTCGACCGCGAAACCAAAGCGCCGCGCAAGGTGTTCGACACGATTTCCGACTTCGCCGCCAACGCGGGCGTCGTGCTGGGCGGCCGCCCGGTGAAGCCGCTCGACGTGGACCTGCGCTGGGTCGGCGCGCTGCTCTACAGGAACGGCGCCGTGGAGGAAAGCGGCCTGGCCGCCGCGGTGCTCGACCATCCGGCAACCGGCGTTGCCTGGCTCGCCAACAAGATCGCGCGCCACGACGAGCGCCTGGAAGCCGGCGATGTGATCCTGAGCGGCTCGTTCACGGCGCCGATTCCGGCACGCGCGGGCGATACGTTCCATGCCGATTACGGCCCGCTGGGCGGCATCGGTTTCCATTTCATCTGATCAGGATGCCGTCATCATGGCCGTACCCGCCAACCCGTTCAAGCGCGCGCTCGCGCAAGGCCGCCCGCAAATCGGCCTGTGGGCCGCACTCGCCGACTCGTACGTAACCGAACTGCTTGCGAACACGGGCTTCGACTGGCTGCTGATCGACGGCGAGCACGCGCCCAATGATTTGCGCAGCACGCTCGCGCAACTGCAGGCCGTCGCGCCCTACCCCACGCACGCGATCGTGCGGCCCGTGCGCAACGACGCGGCCATCATCAAGCAACTGCTCGACATCGGCACGCAAACCCTGCTCGTGCCGATGATCGAGAACGCCGAGGAGGCACGCGCCGCCGTCGCCGCGACGCGCTATGCGCCGCACGGCGTGCGCGGCGTGGGCAGCGCGCTTGCGCGTGCCTCGCGCTGGAACGGCTCTGCGGATTATCTGCATCACGCAGCGGAAGAACTGTGCGTGCTGGTCCAGGTGGAAACGGCGAGCGCGCTCGCGCAGCTCGAAGCCATCGCGCAGGCAGGAGGCGTGGACGGCGTGTTCTTCGGGCCCGCGGACCTGAGCGCTTCGATGGGCCTGCTGGGCCAGCCAGGCTCGCCGCAGGTGCGCGAGGCGATCTGCAACGGCATTCGCACTGTGCGCGCGCAAGGCAAAGGCGCGGGCGTGCTCGCGGCCGATCCGGTCATTGCGAACGAATATCTGGAAGCTGGCGCGACGTTCGTCGCCGTGGGCAGCGACGTGTCGTTGCTTGCACGCAGCGCAAGCGAACTGGCCGCGAAATTCCGCCAGCCTGCGGCGCGCGGCTAACGCGCGTTCATCCCGCGTTCATCGCGTCGCGCGCGAAGCGCGCTTCATTCGCCCGCTTCCCCGCTCTGTATGAGCTTGGCCAGCACGCTTGCCAGCACTTCGCGCTCGTGCTCGCTCAGCGTGGCGAGAATCGCGTCGTTCGTCGCCTTCGAGATCGCCGTGGCGCGCCGGTAGGTGCTGCGCCCCTGCGCCGTGAGCGCCACGAGCACGCCGCGCCCGTCCGCCTCGTTCGAGGTCTTGGCGAGCAGGCCCTTGCGTTCGAGCACGTCGGTGGCGCGGCTCGCCTGGCTGCGGTCGAGATTCGACACGCGCCCGAGATCCGACACCGACAACGAACCGAACGCGCCCACGCTGAGCAGCAGCCGCGCCTCCGTGAGCGACAGGGAGAGCGCTGCCTCGAACGCGTCGCTCATCGTGCGATCGGTCTGCTTCTTGAGCACATGGAGCCGGTAGGTGAACAGCTCCGCGATGTTGTACTTCCCCGTCATGGATCTTCCCGCCTGGTTTTCACCGGCCGCGAAATGCGGCCACGCCGTCAGGATAGCATCGATGAAAGCGCTGTTCTGCAGGCATTTCATGGAAAGTTTGATGCTTGCACACGCATTTATTTGCGCGTAGGATCGGCGAGATCAGAGCCCGCCACGAGGAGACTTTCATGAATGAAAACATCCAGCGCACGCGCCCCGAATGGTGCGACCCCACGGAATGGGCGGTGCGCGTGCAACTCGCCGCTGTGTATCGCGTGTTTCATCTCATGGGTTGGACCGAGCTGATCTTCAATCACATTACGCTGCGCGTGCCCGGGCCGCACAAGCATTTCCTCATCAACCCGTTCGGGCTCACGTATGACGAAATCAAGGCCTCGAATCTCGTCAAGATCGATCTCGAAGGCAATATCCTGAGTCCGAGCGAGTATCCGATCAATCCGGCCGGTTTCGTGGTTCACAGCGCGATACATGCAAACGTGGCAGACGCGCATTGCGTGATGCATACGCACACCACGGCAGGGCTCGCGGTGGCGTGCATGGAAGGCGGCCTCGCGTATACGAACTTCTATTCGGCGCAGCTGCACGACATGGTCGCGTATCACGACTTCGAAGGCATCACCGTGCACGCCGAAGAAAAATCGCGCATCCTGAAGTCGATGGGCGACAAGCGGCTGCTCATTCTGCGCAACCACGGGCTGCTTTCGCATGGTGTGACCCTCGCGCACGCTTTTGCGCTGCTCTGGACGCTCAATCGCGCGTGCGAGGTGCAGGTCGTGACCGATTCGATGCGCGGTCAGACGCTGCCGATCTCGCCCGCCATTACCGAACGCTCGACGCGCGACGCCTTGCAGTTCTCGCCCGAACACGGCGCGGGCCAGAACGTGCTCGACGCGCTGGTCCGTCGTGTCACGCGCATCGACCCGTCTTATCAGGAGTGAAAGTTTGAACACCCCGAACCGGAAGATCACCGTCATCGGCGGCGGTGCGATCGGCGGCCTGCTCGCGGCGCGCCTTGCGCGCGCGGGCATCGCCGTAAATCTGCTCGCTCGCGGTGCGCATCTGGAAGCGATTCGCCGCGACGGTCTGACGATCGTCGAAGGCGACACGCGCTACACGCAATCCGTCAACGCCACGAACGACGCCGCAACACTCGGCGCGCAAGACATCGTCTTCGTTTGCCTGAAGGGTCAGGCGCTCGCCCAGTCGGCCGCTTCGCTCGCGCCGCTCGTGGGCCCGCACACGCATATCGTCTCGGCGATGAACGGCGTGCCCTGGTGGTTTCTCCACGGCTTCGGCGGCACGCTTGCGAATGGCCCGCTCGAAGCGGTCGATCCTGGCGGTGTCGTCTCGAAGGCGCTGCCGCCCGCGCAGGCTTCGGGCTGTGTCGTGCATCTGTCGTCGTCGATTGCGGGGCCGGGCGTGATCCGCAAGGGCGGCGGCAATCATCTGATCGTCGGCGAGGGCTCGGCGCACATGGCCGCGCACGCGCAGGAAGCGCGCGATCTGCTTGCGCAGGCCGGCTTCGAGGTCACGAAAGCCGCGCCCATTCAGGCCGATATCTGGGCGAAGCTCTGGGGCAACATGACGATGAACCCCATCAGTGCGCTCACGCGCTCGACCGCCGACGTGATTCTCGACGACCCGCTCACGGCGCAGCTCGTGAGCGCGGTCATGGCCGAGGCGCGTGCGATCGGCGAAGCGCTCGGCATTCGCCTCGCGATGACCATCGAGGAACGCAACGCGATCACGCGCAAGCTAGGCGCGTTCAAGACTTCGATGCTGCAAGACGTCGAAGCGCAACGCTCGCTCGAAGTCGAAGCCCTGCTAGGCGCGCCCTATGAACTGGCACAGCGTGTGGGCGTCGCGGCGCCCTCGCTCGGCATGCTCTACGGTCTGGCGCGGCAGCTCGACGCGAATCTCGAAGCGGCGCGCCAGAAAGACTAACCGTCAATCCTCGAGCGGCTTGCCCGTAAGGTCGCGAATAAACGGCAACGCGAGGCACGAGATCGCCACGCACGCCATCACGTACCACGCGGGCGCGAGCAGATTGCCCGTGCTCTTCACGAGCCAGGTGGCAACGGTCTGCGCGAAGCCGCCGAAAATCGCCACGCCGATGCCGTAGACGATCGCCATGCCTGTCGCGCGTACGGCGCGCGGGAACATCTCGGGCAGCATCGTGATGGAGGGCGCGGCCTGCAGCCCAAGCAGCACGCTCAGGCCGCCTACGGTGATCAAAAGACGCGCGGCATCCGGGCCGCTCGCGAGCCACAGGAACGCCGGGTAGATCAACAGCAAGACACCCACGCGCGGCCAGAAGATCAGCGCGCGGCGGCTGAACCGGTCGCAGAGCAGGCCCGATACGGGCGCCACCAGAAAGGTCACGACGCCGGAAACGAGCCCCGCCAGCAAGGCCGTGGGCGCGGGCACCTTCAGTTCGTGAATCGCATACGTCGGCATATAGAACGTGACGACATAGGCCGTGACCGTGGAGCCGATCGTCAGCAGGATGCCGAGCGCCGCGCGCCGCCAGTGATCGCGCAGCACGGCGAGCACCGGCATGCGCACCACGCTCGCCTGCGGCGGCAACTGCTCGTCAAGACGCCGGCGAATCCACATACCGAGCGGCGCGATCGCCACGCCCATGAGGAAAGGCACGCGCCAGCCCCAGGCGAGCAGCGTGTCGGCGGCGAGGAAAGTCGTCAGGAGTCCGGCCGTTAATGCGCCGAGCGAAACGCCCATCCCCTGGCTCGCGAACTGCCAGCTGCCGAGCAGGCCGCGATTGACGGGCGTGCCCGCCTCGATCAGCAGCGTGGTGGATGCGCCCACTTCGCCGCCCGCGGAAAATCCCTGCAGCAAGCGCGCGAACACGATCAGGACCGGCGCGGCCACCCCGATCTGCGCGTAGGTGGGGGCGAGGCCGATCAGCATGCAGCCTAGCGCCATCATGAAGATGGTGAGCGTCATGGCGGGCTTGCGTCCGGCGCGGTCGGCATACGCGCCGATCACCACGCCACCCAGCGGCCGCATGACGAAGCCCACGCCGAAGGTCGCCACCGAGGCCAGCAACTGCCCGTAGCTCGACATGGTGGGAAAGAACAGCTTGCCGATGGTCAGCGCGAAGAAGCTGTAGACGGTGAAATCGAAGAATTCGAGCGCATTGCCGATTGTCGCGGCGACGATCAACTGCGTGCGGCTCAGTTTGCCCTTGCGCACTCCGGTCATGCTGACGCTGTTCATGGCTCTCCTCGTCGGCCTCTGGCGGGCCTGAATGTTGACCGTGCAACGGTAGCATTCGCCCGGGCGCATGCGCCACTGATCAAAACCCGCGTACGCCGCGAACCGCGTATGGCAATGAAGCGTCCCTTTTATCGGTGCCCGGCATGAGCGTCTCATCCGCGTTCGTAAGGTAAAAGAGGCATACTCCCGGCATAGTCAGCACTCACGTTTCGCGCGCCGCGCCATTTTTTGGCGGTTCCGCAAACGCCCTGCGGGCCACCCACGCACAAAGTGGGCACCGAAATTGCGGCAGCGCGTCGAACGTTCCGACGAATCGGGCGCCGGCAGGCTATGCGCCGCGCCAACGCGCTTCCAGCCGCGCGTTTTGTCCCGCTGTCTTTTCCTCCGCCGCCACTGAAGGGTCGCCGCAGTCGCGACCCGTAAGCCCATGACAAGGATGTCCCTTTCTTCTGCCTTTCGGTTCCCGCGCGCGTCGCGCCTGCAAGCTCTCGTTGCCGTCCTCGCCGTTTCAGCCGGCCTGACGCTCGCGCTCTGCGCGTCGCGTGCAGCGGCGGCGACACCGGCCACCGTCGCCGAAGCGTTCAAGCCCGGCGCGAGCCCAGCGCATCCCGCCCAGCCTGCCGCGCCCGCCGCTAATGCCAACGCGGCCAACCCGGCCGCCCCCGTGGCGCTCACGCCCACCCAGGCGCAAGCCGCCCTGCAGGTTCTCGACGATCCCGTGCAGCGCGGCCACATGGAAGACACGCTGCGCGCCATCGCCGCCGCTGGCGCGCTGGCCGTGCCCGCCTCGGCGAGCGCGGCGGCCAGTGCGCCCGCCGCGGCCTCCGGCGCGGCGGCATCCACAGCCGCTTCGGCGCCGCTCGCGGGCGCATTGCGCTCCAACGGTCTGGTCGTGCAGATCGCCGATCACGCGGCGCACGGCGCGCGCACGATGGGCCAGCATCTGAGCCATACGTTCGCGACGCTGCTCGGCCTCTGGTCCACGCGCAACTGGTGGCAGGACCATCTGAACACGCCGCAGGGCCACGCGCTGATGCTCGCGCTGCTGCGCGTGCTGCTGCTCACGCTCGTGCCCGCGCTCGCGCTCGCCACGCTGCTGCGCCGCGTCGTCGCCACGCCGGAGCGCGCCATTGCCGCGCATCAGGCCGCGAAACAGCGCGAGGACGCCGGCCCTGCGCAAAGCGGCACGCCGACGCCGCAGCCACAAACACCTGAAGCGACGGGCACGAGCCTCGCGCTCGCCGCGCAGGCGAAAGCCGCCGATGCGAAGGCCGACGCGGAACAAGACGCCCTGCGCGAAGCCGCCGGCATGGAGCCGGCCGAGGGCAAGAGCGGCCAGGATGAAAAGGACAGCGACCCGAACGCCGGCCCCAACGCGAACGCGGGCGCCAACGCGGCAGCGCGCGCCACCGTGGTCGCGGCGCAAGCCGAGGACAACACCAGCGCCTCGCCAAAAACCGCCGCCGACCGCGCGAAAGAGGCGTACCACGCGCTGCGCGGCGCGCATCACTGGCGCCTCTTGCAGCGTCTGCCGGGCGCGTTGCTCGTGATGCTGCTCGAAGTCGTGCCCGTGATCGCCTTCGGCCTGTGCGCCGCGGGCGTGCTGTCGCTCTTCGGCCCCGACGACGCCGCGCCCGCCGAAGCCGTGGGCCAGATCGTCGATACGTATGTGATCTGCCGCGTGATCGTGATGTTCGGCAAGCTGCTGTTCGCGCCCGACGCCGCCGCGCTGCGCCTCGTGCCGCTGCCCGACGACTGGGCCGCTTACGCGCAGCGCTGGCTCGTGCGCGTCGTCGTGATCGGCGGCGTGGGCGGAGCGATTGGCGGCGCGGTGCCGCTCGGCATGACCGAGGACGCGCATCTCGCACTCGTGAAGGTCGTCACGCTGGTCGGCCACCTCGCGCTTGCCGTGATGATCCTGCAGCTGCGCCGCCCCGTGGCCGACGCCATGCGCGCCGCCGCCGCACGCCATGGCTCGTATGCCTGGTTCATGCAATGGTTCGCCGACATCTGGGTGGGCGTGGCGCTCTTCGTCGTCCTCGCGCTCTGGTTCGTCTGGGCGCTCGATCTGCGCGGCGGCTACGCGGCGCTGCTGCGCGCGGGCGGACTCTCGCTCGTCGTGCTGCTCGCCGCGCGCGTGAGCGCCATCGTGCTGCTCGGGGCGTTGAGCCGCGCGTTCGGCTTGCGCGACGATCAGGAGAAGATGAGCTTCGGCCAGCGCCGTGCGTATCGCTATTACCCGGCACTGCGGCGCATCGTCGTCGTGGCGATCTGGATCGTCTCGCTCGACCTGCTGCTGCACGTCTGGGGCCTGCGTCCCGCACGCATTCTCGCGCTCGCGCCGATGGGGCATCTGCTGGGCTCTGCACTCCTCACTATCGTGATCGCCGTCATTGCCGCCGTCGCGATCTGGGAGTTCGCGAACGGCGCGGCCGAGCGGCGCCTGAACGCATGGACCGACGCGGGCGACTTCGTGCGCGCCGCGCGTCTGCGCACGCTCTTGCCGATGTTCCGCACGACGCTGCTCGTTTCGATCCTCGTCGTGGTCGGGCTCACCGCGCTCTCGCAGCTCGGCGTGAACACCGCGCCGCTGATTGCGGGCGCGAGTATTTTCGGCGTGGCGCTCGGCTTTGGCTCGCAAAAGCTCGTGCAGGACTTCATCACCGGCATCTTCCTGTTGACGGAAAACGCCATGCAGGTGGGCGACTGGGTGACGGTGGCGGGCGTCTCGGGCACGGTCGAGTTTCTCTCGATCCGCACCGTGCGCCTGCGCGGCGGCGACGGTTCGCTCTACACCGTGCCGTTCAGCTCGGTGACGACGGTGAACAACACGAATCGCGGCATCGGCAACGCGGCGGTGAAGGTGCAGATCGCGCATGGCGCGGATCTGCAGCGCGCCATCGACACGCTCAAGGACATCGGCGCCGAGATCCGCAAGGAAGACGCGTTCAAGAACGGCATTCTCAGCGACTTCGCATACTGGGGCGTCGATCAGGTGGATGGCGCGGCCGTCACGCTCGTCGGGCAGATTCAGTGTAAGGACTCGGCGCGCTGGGGTGTGCAGCGCGAGTTCAACAAGCGCGTGTTGCTGCGCTTCACGGAGCGCGGCATCGAGCTGGCGAATCCGCAGCGCAACTTCCTCGTGGGCATGGCGCGCGGTGACGATGTCGAAGGGCATACGCACGGCGACGATCACGACGATGACGACGCCACCGACAACGATCGCGCGCGGGCGCAGGCGCACGGCGCTTCGAAGACGGGCGCGCAAGGCGGCAAGCCGCGCGCCGGCCGCGCCGGTGCGTCGGGCGACGGTAACGGGTCGTCGAGCGGCAAGCCGAATTGATGCGTGGACATCATGGCCGGTGCGCGGCTCGCGCGCGCCGGCCTCACCCGTCGCTTCGCCCGATCGATCTCCCGAAAAGTCTCACCGATACGGGGCGAGCAACGTCGCGGCGCAACGCTGGCAGGGTAAAGTTCTCCGTCTAATCAAGGGTCTGCGAGCGGTGGCATGAGGCGCTGCACGCGCGGCGCGGTGAGTCCCGAAGAAGCTCACCTTTCCTCTGCTTGCGCGGCGCGCCCGATATAATCGATTTGCCATTCAACGAGGACATCTCATGAAATCACTGATTGCCCTGGTCGCCGCTGCCACCGTTGCAACGACCGCGTTCGCCGCCAACCCCATCGACAAGTTGCCGTCGGGCGTCGTCGTCGAACACATCAAGCAAGGCACCGGTCCGCAGCCCACCGCCACCGACGTCGTGCGCGTGAACTATCGCGGCACGCTCGCGAACGGCACCGAATTCGACAGCTCCGACAAGCACGGCGGCCCGGCGACCTTCCCGCTCAATCGCGTGATTCCGTGCTGGACGCAAGGCGTGCAGAAGATGAAGGTCGGCGGCAAGGCGAAGCTGACCTGCCCGGCGGCGACCGCTTATGGCGATCGCGCGGTCGGCCCGATTCCGCCGAACAGCGATCTCACGTTCGAAATCGAGCTGATCGGGATCGGCCAGTAAGGCCAGCAGATTCTGCAGGCAAAAAAACGGGCGGTTGAGGTGTCATCCTCGCCGCCCGTTCTTGTTTTTGCAGGGACACAGGCCTTACGCCTCGACGTCCTCGAAACTGAAGATTTCCGACTGGTCGTTGTACGAAAAGACCTCGCCGTAACGCGCCCACTCGATCACGGTATCGAGCGTTTCTTCGGCGTCGACATCGGAAAGCACGTCCTCCAGCTCCTGCTCGAAGCGCACGCGCGGCGCGCGATGGCCCGGGCGCTCGTCGAGCACCTTCTTGATGCGCGCCGCGAGCGGCACGTTGCGCAGCAGGTGATCGGCGAACATGAGCTTGCGCGCCTGCGTGCCCATCTCCGCAAACACGCGGGCGGGCGGCGTGAGCAGCACATCGCCTTCGCGCACGTCGGCGAAGCCGAGCTGCTGCAGCATTTCCACGATCGGGAACAGGTCGTCGACTTCCAGATGCAGCGAGCGCGCGATTTCCGGCATGTCGGCGCGGCCGTGATACGGTGCGGCCGCCAGCGTTTCGATCAGACCGGCCATGATGTTGGTCGACACGTCCGGCAGGCGGCTGCCCACTTCGAGACGGCGAGTCGTGGCCTCGGCGGCTTCGCGCGCCGTCATCTTCGCGTAGATGTCGTCGACGAGCTTGCGGAACGCCGGATCGAGACGATTGCGCGGATGCTTGAACGGCACCTTGATCTCTGCCGACACGCGCCCAGGGTTCGACGACAACACGAGAATGCGGTCGCACATGAACACCGCTTCCTCGATGTTGTGCGTGACGATCAGCACGGACTTGATCGGCAAGCGGCCTTGCGTCCACAGGTCGAGCAAATCGGTACGCAGTGTTTCGGCGGTCAGCACGTCGAGCGCGGAGAACGGCTCGTCCATGAGCAGGAGCGTCGGGTCGACCACGAGCGCGCGCGCGAAGCCCACGCGCTGGCGCATGCCGCCCGAAAGCTCACGCGGATAGGCGTTTTCGAAGCCGTCCAGACCGATCAGGTCGATGGCCGCCAGCGCCCGTTCGCGACGCTCGCGCGCGCCCACGCCCTGTGCTTCGAGGCCCGCTTCCACGTTCTGCAGCACCGTGAGCCACGGGAACAGCGCGAAGGTCTGGAACACCATCGACACGCCTTCGGCCGGCCCTTCGAGCGGCTTGCCGAGCCAGTTCACCTCGCCTTCGGTCGGCTCGATGAGCCCGGAGATGATGCGCAGCAGCGTGGACTTGCCCGAGCCGGAACGGCCCAGCAAGCCGACGATCTCGCCCTCGCGCAGCGTGAGGTTCACGTCGTCGAGCACGAGACGCTCGTCCTCTTTCTTCGCGAAGCCGCGCGAAACATGCTTGACGGCGAGCACTTCCTGGCCGGGAGCGGGCCGCATCGGCAGCAGGTCGGAAGAGACGATTTTCGGATTCAGCATGATGTCACTCCATCTCAATCGAGGCGCAGCCGGGACTCGGCGTAGGTGTACAGCGGACGCCAGAGCACGCGATTGAACAACGTAACGAACAGGGACATCATCGCGATGCCCAGAATGATCTTCGGGAAGTCGCCGGCGGCGGTCGTTTGGGCGATGTACGAGCCGAGGCCATGCGCGACGACTTTCGTGTCGCCCCACTGCACGAACTCGGAGACGATGCTCGCGTTCCATGCGCCGCCGGAAGCCGTGATCGCGCCCGTGATGTAGTACGGGAAAATGCCCGGCAGCATGGCCTTCTTCCACCATTGCCAGCCGCGAATGCGGAAGTTCGTGGCCGCTTCCTTGTAGTCGTTCGGATAGGCGCTGGCACCCGCGATCACGTTGAAGAGGATGTACCACTGCGTGCCGAGCACGATGAGCGGCGAGAGCCAGATGTCCGGGTTCAGGTGAAAGCGCACGATCACGATCACGAACACGGGGAACAGCAGGTTGGCCGGGAACGCGGCGAGGAACTGCGCGAGCGGCTGAACCTTCTCGGCAATCGCCGGACGCAGGCCGATCAGCACGCCGAGCGGCACCCAGATCACCGAAGCGATAGCGATCAAGAGCAGCACGCGAAAGAGCGTGATGAGGCCGAGCACGAACACGTGCCAGACTTCATCGAGCGTGACGCCCGTGCGCACATAGGCCACGACGCGCCACACCACGAACACAGTCAGCGCGATCACGAACGCGGCCCAGACGATGTCGCCGATACGCGAGCGCTTGCTGATCGTGGTGACGACGGGCAGCGACTTCGGCAGTTGCACGCGCAACGGAATGCGCGCGAGCGTGGCGAGCAGGAAGCCCATCGGCACGAGCAGACGGTGAATGAGACGCGTGCGGCGAATCAGGTCGAGCAGCCACGATTCGGGCGCGTCGCCCGAGCTCGTGTTCTCCATGCGGAACTTGTCGGCCCACGCGACGAGCGGGCGGAACAGGAACTGGTCGTACGCGAGAATCACGACGACCATCGCGAGGATCACCCAGCCCACGGCGTGCAGGTTCTTTTCCGCGATCGCCTGGGCCAGATACGCGCCGACACCCGGCAGCGTGATCGTGTTGTTGCCCACCGTGATCGCTTCGGAGGCCACCACGAAGAACCAGCCGCCCGACATCGACATCATCATGTTCCAGATGAGGCCCGGCATCGAGAACGGCACTTCGAGCTTCCAGAAGCGCTGCCAGCCCGTGAGATGGAAACCTCGCGAGACTTCATCCAGATCGCGCGGCACCGTGCGCAGCGACTGGTAGAAGCTGAAGGTCATGTTCCACGCCTGGCTCGTGAAGATCGCGAAGATCGCCGCGAGCTCGGCCCCCAGCACGCGCGAGGGAAAGAGCGCGAGAAAGAACGTGACCGTAAACGAGATGTAGCCGAGCACCGGCACCGACTGCAGGATGTCGAGAATCGGCACGAGCACCTGGCCCGCGCGGCGGCTCTTCGCCGCGAGCGTGCCGTACACGAGCGTGAAGATGAGCGAGGCCACCATCGCCGCAAGCATGCGCAGCGTGGTGCGCATGGCGTACTCGGGCAGGTTCGCGGGATCGAGCGAGATGGGCTGCGCCTTCAACGTGGCAATGGGCGCCATCGTTTCGTGAAAGCCCACGGCCGCCATTGCGATCAGGCCGATCATCAGCGGGAACGCCACGAAGTCCCAGCGGTTCGGCAGCACGCGCCACGCCGAGGCGTTGGCCGTGCGGTTCAGGTTGAAGCTGAACTCCATTAGCGGCCTCCGTTAGCGAGTACTGGCGTGGGCACGAGCACGCCGGCGCAGGCGCGCGCTGCGCGGCGGGTCGTTCGCAATGTGTGGTTGAACTGGTTCATGTCGAAGCACCGGCGATGGGTTATTGCGCGAATCCCTCGCGCGGCGCGTAGGGCCGGCCTGGCCGGCAGGGCATACGCGCGGGGATCCGTTACTGCTTGTCTGATTCAGACTCGAAACACGCGCGCTCGCAGGTCTCGCCAGCGCGCGGCGAGTCGCGATTCCCGGCAGGGCGGCGGGGCGCTCGCGCGCTCACGCGCGCCGAGCAGATCGGGATGGAAGGTGTGCTGCGTTTGCTGCAGTTGCGACAGATGCGGCAAAAGAAGGCCGAAGTTCATACTGGTTCTCCTGGCGTCGCGGGGGACGCGTTGGGGAGGAAAGCCAGCAGACCGGCAGGGCGCAATCTTTCAGCGCGCGGCGGCTCGCGTCTGCCCGCTTTCCTCAGTGCAATTCGAAAGGAAGCGGCATAACGGATAACTGTCACTGTCAGACATCGGAACTCCTTATCGTCACGGCGGCTGAGCCCAGGGCTTGCATCGAGTCGGTAGCTCGAACGCGAAGCGGCTTCAAGGGCTTCAAAGCGCGCATGTGTCGATCCGCGCGTCGCGCTCAGGGCGCAACGAACGAACCGTGCCGCAAGCGCGCATCGATCAGGGCGGGCTTACGGCGCGATGTCGGCCATCCGCGGCGCTCGATACGGTCAAGGCGCTGCGGCGTCGGTCGACGCTATTCAAGAGTGCACGAGGATTTACTGCTGGACGCGCACCATCTGCCTGGCTGGCAAGACGGCGGCTGGAAGAAAAGGAGCGCGGACGTCCTGCCGGTCAGGCAGCGAAACTGTTCGAAGATCGACAACTGCTACTGTCCAAGGCGTCAGCCCCTTTTGTTAAGACGGGCGAATTTTAGGCGCGCCACCTGTCCGAAGTCAACACGATTCGCATCCCGCGTCAAATCTCGTGCCAATGTCACCACAGCGCGCACCGGCGGCCCGCTCGGGCACGCGCCCGGTTCGCCACAGCGCATCCCTGGCTCGATCGGCGCGGCCATGCATTTTTTGGGGATGCATCGCCCGCCGGCGGCCTTCCGTCTGTCGCCTCGATCCGGCTCGTCTTTCAAAGAGGATCGTTCACTTCACCATACTGCCTGCTAACTACTGGGTCTGTGCGGCGACGGTCATCCAAGCCGGCCGCAATGTGCGTACCCGGCGTCGCGCGCGTCACGCGCTCTTGCGCAATGCGTGCTGGCTGGCATCGCCTGCGCCCATGCGCTCGAGCCGCTCGCTTGCCTCGGTCAGCGCCCACAGCGGCGCGCCTTGCAACTGGCGGTCGTACACATTCACGAGTTGCGCAACAGCCTCGAATCCCGCATCGTCCAGCTGCCAGCCGCCGCCCGTGTTGCCGCTCTCGAAACAGGCGATCAGCGCGGCATCCGCCGCTCGCACCTGTTCCGGCTCGAGCGCGCCATATCCGGCCTCCGCAATCGATTGCGCGAGCACGTGAGCATGGAGCAACGCGCGTGCGTCGTCGCCGGTGCCGCCGCGGCGCAGCGCGGCGAGCGCGAGATGCACCTGCAGCGCGAGTTCGTTGGCGACCGCGCGCGGGATCGGCAGCAGCATCGACTTGCTGCGTCGGGGGCGACCGGCTTGCGAGCGCTGCGGGAAAGGGATGGTCCTGGCCATGGAAGGGCAAGTAAGAGTCTGTTCCGTGCAATAACGGCACGGCGCGCCGAAGGTTAAGCGCCGACCCTCAAATCGAATGTAACTATCAGTGACAGACATGCGCCGCGCATCGCCTGACAGGCGGGCAAGCGGCTGGCGGCGGCCGGCTCAGCGCGGTTCGCGCTCGCCCCCGCCGTCGGCGCGTCGCGCGGCCATGAACGCCTCGATGTGCGCGATGGCCCGCTCGCACTGCTCGAGGCTCAGAAGGTGGATCGACGGATTGGGCAGGTCGAAGCCCAGTTCGTCCCCGAGCCAGCGGATGGCCTTGCCCCGTGCCTCGAAGGCGTTGACCTTGTCGCGCCGCATCTTCGCGGCCACCAGCGGTTCGAGCGCGTCGTGCAGGCGGCTCTTGGCGTCGCGCAGGGCGGCGTTGGCAAGCCGGCCGAGCGGCACGTTGCGCGTGCTGCGCGCGGGCACGCCGATCCAGGCCTCGCAGGGCGTGCAGACCCATAGCGGGCCGTGATCGTCGCGATACGGGTAGGCCTCGTCGGCGAAGCGCGCGAGCACCGCTTTCGCGCCGCAGTAATCGCACAGCGGCTGCGGCAGCGCCTTGACGGGGCGGCCTACGCGCATGCGGCGCTCCTCGGGACGATGGTCGATGGATGCATGACTTGATGGGTGGATGAGAAATACAGGGGTCCGCTACTTCCGCTGCTGCGAGCGGGCCCTCGCGAAAGGATAACGGCAAACCCCGGCGCACGGCAGCGGCGAAACGGGGCGCCGCGGGTTGCCGCATGCGCGATCAGTTCGCGCTGGCGGTGGCGTGCGCCTCTTCGCGCTCGAGCGAGCGCGTGTCGCGCAGGGCCGGAAAGAGCCGCATCCACAGCAGCGCGACGCAGATCGTCGCCACGCCGCCCACCAGCACGGCGCGCTGCGCGCCCCACCAGCCAGCGGTGAGGCCCGACTCGAACTCGCCAAGCTGGTTCGACGTGCCAATGAACAGCGAATTGACCGCGCTCACGCGGCCGAGTTTTTCGTCGGGCGTGCGCAGCTGCACGAGCGACGTGCGCACGACCACGCTCACGACGTCGGAAGCGCCCAGCACCGCCAGCGCCATCAGCGACACGACGATGTCATGCGACAGCCCGAACGCGATCGTCGCGCAGCCGAACACGATCACGCCGCCGAACATCGCGAGACCCGGCCGGCGCCGAAGCGGAAAATGCGCGAGCCAGATCGAGCCCGCCAGCGCGCCCGCGGCCGTCGCCGAGCGCAACAGACCGAGCGCGATGGGCCCGGCGTGCAGGATGTCGCGGGCGAACACGGGCAAGAGTGCCGTCGCGCCGCCGAACAGCACCGCGAACAGATCGAGCGACAGCGCGCCGAGAATGACGGGCTGCGAACGGATGAACGCGATGCCCGAGAACACCGATTCGAGCGTGACGGGGGCGCGCGCGGGCGGTTTGGCGCGCAGCGGGATCGTGCCCGAGAGCGTAGCGGCCGCCGCGAACGCGAGCGAGCAGGCCGCGTAGGCCGGCGTCGCGCCGATGCCGTACAGCAGGCCGCCCAGCGCCGGGCCGACGATGTTCGCGGTCTGGTTCGCCGAGGTCGACCACGCGGTCGCGTTCGGCAGCTGCGAGCGCGGCACGACACCCGGCAGCAAGGACGAAATGGCGGGCGACTCGAACGCGCGCGCCGCGCCTACGCACGCGGCAAGCGCATAGATGAGCGGCGCACTCAGCCAGCCGCCGACCGTGCCGGCCGCGAAGGTCAGGGCGGCGGCGCATTCGATGAGCTGGCAGACGGAGGCGATGCGTCTGCGGTCGTAGCGGTCCGCCACGTGGCCGACGACGAGCGTGAGGCAGAACATCGGCAGGAACTGCGCGAGGCCGACGAGACCGAGCGCGAACGCACTATGCGTGAGCGCGTAGATGTGCCAGCCCATGGCGACGGCGAGCATCTGGAACGCGAGCGACGACAGCACGCGCGCGCCATAGAAGCGCTGGAAACCGCGATTGCGCGAAAGGCTGGGCGGGTCGTCGGACGCCGCCTCCGGAGAAGGTGTGGTCATTGAACAGCGGGAAAAAGCGAAAAATCGGGTGCGCGCGCAACGAGGCAATAAGCGAGGCGCAAAGCGGTAATTTTAGTTCATGCGGCGTGGCGCCACAGGAACACGGGCGCCGCGCGATTCATGCGCTCCGTCTCCCAATCGTTGTATCCTATAGAATACATCGAACGACCATCCAGCAGACGGAGGCAGGAATTGGCGAGTAGTCGGCGCCTCGTAAGCGCAACAACGGCAATATCGATACCGCAGGTGCGTCGCGTACCCGCGCCGGCCGGTGCGAACGGCTTCGCGGCCACGATCACCACGCTGCGCCCCGCGTCGGGGCACGAGCGCGCGGAGCTGATCCGCGACCTGATCGACGCGTTCCGGCGGCTGCGCAACAGCATCGAGCGCTTCGAGCGCATGCTCGCGCGTGGGGACGGCGCTGGCAGTGGCGGCATGGCTGACGCGCACGCATCGCCAGCCGGGGTGTCGCTGCAGCCGCTCCTCGTCGCGCTCTCGCGACGCATCGATGTGGCCCGCTTCGCCCGTCAGCGCGAACTCAAGCGCGCGATTCGCGACGCGCGCCGCCTCGACAAGACGCGCGATGCGCTTTTCAGCGACGCGTTCTGTCTCGACACCGAAGCGCTGCGCCGCACCGTGGCCGAACTGGAGCGGCTCGATGCGGCCTTCGTCGGGCTCGGCGTCGAACATGTGCTTGCGCAGCACGCGAACGCGGCCGAAGCGCAATCGTCCGGGGCGGCCGCAGGCTGGTCAGTGGCCAATGCCGTCGCCGTCACCGGCATCGCAACGACGCTCGTGCGCGAAACCGCCACCTGAACTGCGTTCCTGGCCGTTATCCGGCCTTCGTTATATTCCATGGTATATTGCGCTCTCGACGCGCGGCCAGCCGGGGGCGCCCAGCCGGGGGCGCCCAGCCGGGTCGAGGCGCAGTCGCCGCTCACGCCATGCACAGCCCCCCGTTCCGCAGTGGATCAGAGGTCACCATGCACGCACCGCCGTTCCGCCTCGCCCGCACGCCGGGCGGCACATCTGCCGAAGAGACCACGCTGCGCGCGATGGCGAGCGCAGACTGCTGCGGCCCTTCGCAAGCCGAACTCGCCCGCGCGCGTCAGCGCACGCGCCTCGTCGAACTCGACGCCCATCTGCATTGCTCCATCATCGGCACCTGCCTGAGCACGCACGAGCTGCGCAAGCTCGTCCCTAAATTCACCCGGCTCGACGCCCAGCGCGCGAGCGATCTCGAGATCCATCACGCCGCGGTCGAACTGGCGATCGAAGGCGGCGCAGGCGGCAAGGCATTGCAAAAGGCTCTCGACACCCGCTATGCAGGCGCGGTGCGCCGATTCGCCAGTGCGCGCGACACGCAGGCCGTGCTCGCGCTCTGGAACGACGCGCTCGCGAACGGCGACATCCCGCCCGCGTACTGGGCGGTGATGACACATCCGGCCACGACGATGGAAGTGCGCCAGGCCGCGTTCGGCGAGCTGCACATGCTCTCGCACCTGGTTGGCGCGGCCAATCGCGCGGACTTGCGCCGCCTCGTGGCGCTGGAAGCGGAAAACGCCGAACTCCGGGCCAAGATCGAGCGCCAGCAGGCGCGCCTGCACGAGATGAGCCGTGAGCGCGACGCCGCACGCCAAGCCCTCGACGCGCAGACCGCACAGCTGACGGCGCAGCGCGAAAACACCCCGCAGCAGGCGCAGCTCGAGGCGCTGCAGGAGGCGCTCGCGGCACGCGACGCGCGGGTCGCGCTGCACACGAGCCGCCGCGAGATCGCGGAGCAGCGCGCGAATGCCGATGCCGCCGCACTCCACACGCTGCGCGCGCAGCTCGACGAAGCCCACGCGCTGATCGACGCCTTGCGCGCCGAAGTTCACGCGATGGAGCAGACCACGCAAGCACACGAAGACCCGCAAGCCCAACGCACGCTTCCCGAGGATGCGTTAAAGGGCCGCCGGATCGTCTACGTGGGTGGCAGGCCGGGTTCGAATCACGCGCTCAGGCGCTGGGTGGAGTCGGCGGGAGGCGAGCTGACCGTGCACGACGGCGGTGTGGAAGATCGCAAGGGCCTGCTCGCCGCAGCCCTCGCCAACGCGGATCTCGCGGTGTTTCCCGTCGACTGCATCGACCACGATTCGATGAGCACGCTCAGGCGCGTGTGCGAACGGCACCAGGTCACGTGGCACCCATTGCGAACGGCGAGTCTCGCCAGCTTCGTCGAGTTGATGATGCGGCTCCATGCGAACGCGCCGCCCACGCTCGCGGCGGTGCCCGTCTCGCGTTTCTGCCTGCGCCACGGCTAGGCGCCTGGCGTTGGCGGCAGTGCGCCGCCGCGGCACATCACGTCACATCGCGTCAGGATTTCACGAGTTTGACGAGGGCTTCGATCTCGGCCTCGCAGACCGCCGCCGCACGCGCCTCGATGCTGCGATACAGGCGCACGATCTCTTCGCCCACCGGCGTCAGCATGCTACCGCCGCCGCTCTGCCCGCCATGCTCCGAAACCGTGGCCGGCGACTCCAGCGCGCGGTTGAGTTCATCCATCAGCAGCCACGCGCGGCGGTACGACATGTTCATGCTGCGCGCCGCAGCCGAGATCGAGCCATGTTCGCGGACGGCTTCGAGCAGCGACACCTTGCCTGGACCGAGCGCGATCGTGCCATCCTGAAGGATGCGCATGCGAAAACGCACCTCGGGTCGGCCCGGTTTCTGCGCCTGGGCGGGCGCGGGAGCGTCTGCGCGCGGTTGATCGTTGGGGGACTTGGTCATGCGCGCAAGCATACACGATGCGTGCTACGCGCCGTTCCCCTCTGCATGGCTAACGCCCGGCGGGAAAGCAGAAGCCGAAGTCCTCGCAGCCGGGGCAACCGGGCGCAGGGCCTGGCGTGGCGCCCAACGCCAGCGCGAGTTCACGCGCCAGCAGCTTCTTCCAGCGCAAGCCTTCCACGTTGCGCGCCACGACCTCGCGAAAGAAGCGCTCCAGCATGCCTGTCACGTCATCGCGGCCGCGCAGGCCGAGATCGCGCCACAGATGATCGGGACGCAGGCACGCGTGGGCAATGATCGCGGCGAGGCAACGCACGTCGTCGGGGTCGGCTTGCGGCGCGGCAAGCGCAACGAGAAAGTCATGCATTGCGGTGGCGAATGCAGCATGCGACGCATCGGCCATCACGTGCGTGTGCGGCGCATCACTCGTCACCGCACACACGAAGTGCCGCGCACCGAGCGCGTCGAACTGCGCGCGCGTTAGACCGAGCAACGGCAATTCGCCGCGCACCTCGCGCGCCGCAACGAGCCGCGCGAAGAGCCAGGCGTCGGGCGTGCGCGGCGCCTCCGGCGCCCCCGTCAGGGCATCGCAGCGCGCGGCGGCCAGCGCATCGACATCGCGCGGCGGCGCGCCGGAGTCCTGACTACCGTGTGTCATGGCATTCACGCGAGTTTGGAGCGCATCAACCGTCTACGCCGACGATCACGCTCGATGCCTTGAAGAGCGCCGCAGCCTGCTTGCCCGCCGCGAGGCCGAGACGATCGACGCTGTCGTTCGTTACGATGGCCGCGATCTGCGCACCGCCCGGGGCCGCGAGCACGACTTCCGCGTTCACCGCGCCCTTCGTGACCGACGAAACCGTGCCCGCCACCACATTGCGCGTGGACACCTTGCTCGCATCGCCGCCGACCATGAGGATCACCGACGATGCCTTCACAAGCGCGAAGGCCGGCTTGCCAGCGGCGAGACCCAGCGAAGCGGCGCTGCCATGCGTAATGATCGCAACGATCTCGAGGCCGCCGTCGGCGCGCAGCGTGACTTCGTCGTTGACAGCGCCGGCCTTGACCGCGCTGATCTGGCCGGAGAAATGGTTGCGGGCGCTGGTACGCATAAGGACCTCCACAATTGAACAGAACAATGAAACGGCAAAGAACCGGAGCCTCAGTTTAGCCGTGTCACTGTGACGCGCACAGGCATGGATCGCCAAAATAGCGAATGTCGCAAGCACATGAATACAGCAGTCCATCGTAATATATGGGCCTTTATAACGAACGGGGTGTCGAACATGTTTATCCGCAAGCTGGCGGCCTCAGTCGTCGTGATGAGCGGTGTGATGGGCGCGATGGGTGCGAGCGCCAACGCATTCGCCGACGAATCCGATGTCAACGTGCTCTATGCAGGCTCGCTCGTGAACCTCATGGAAAAGAGCGTGGGCCCCGCGTTCGAAAAGGAAACGGGCCTGCATTTCAAGGGCTACGCAGCCGGCTCGAACAAGATCGCCAATGAGATCAAGGGCAAGCTGCGCCGCGGCGATGTGTTCATCAGCGCGAGCCCGAAGGTCAACACGAGCCTCATGGGCGAGGCCAGCGGCAATCACGTCACGTGGTACGTGAATTTCGCCGAATCGCCGCTCCTGATCGGCTATAACCCGAAGAGCCGTTTCGCCGCCGACTTCAAAACGAAGCAGTGGGATCAGGTCCTGCAGGAACCGGGCATCCGCCTCGGCCGCACTGATCCGAAGCTCGACCCGAAGGGCGCGTTCACCGTCGAACTCATGACGAAGGCCGCGCAGGCGTACAACCAGCCTGATCTCGTGCAGAAAACACTTGGCACGCCGGAGAATCCCGAGCAGGTGCTGCCGGAAGAAACGCTCGTTGGCCGTCTGCAATCGGGTCAGCTCGACGCTGGCTTCTTCTACTCGACCGAAACGTCCGACCTGAAGATTCCGGCGATCCACCCCGCGCCCGAACTGAAGATCAAGGCGAACTACACGCTCACGATTCTCAACGACGCCCCCAACAGCGCCGGCGCCGCGCGCTTCGTGAACTTCCTGCTTTCGGCGGAAGGCCGCAAGCTGCTCGCCGAGCACGGCGTGGATGTGACCAGGCCTGCCGTCAACGGTCAGATCCAGGCGATCCCGCCGTCGGTGCAAGCCGTAATCGACGCCGCACAGCAATGACACAAGCCGCGCAACGTGCCGAACAGGTTGCCGTGAAACGCTCCCAGCCGCTCTGGTGGCTCGGCGCGCTGCTCGCGGTCTACCTGTGCGCGCCGTTCGTTGCGAGCATTCCGCAGATCGGGCAGGCGGACTGGGCCGGCGTCGACTGGCACGCCACCTGGTCGGCGGTCGGCGTGTCGGTCGCGAGCGCGAGCGTGGCCGCACTCGTCATCCTGGTGGGCGGCGTGCCGCTCGGCTATTGGCTCGCGCGTTCGCGCGCGCGCGGCATTGCCTTGCTCGGCTTCGTCGTGCAGTTGCCGCTCGCGTTGCCGCCGCTCACGAGCGGTGTGCTGCTGCTGTTTCTCATCGGGCCGTATAGCGGCATTGGCCAGCTCTTCGGCGGCTCGCTCACCGACTCTTTCACGGGCATCGTGCTCGCCGAGACCTTCGTGGCGGCGCCCTTCCTGATCGTCGCGGCACGCTCGGCGTTCAGCGCCGTCGATCCCGTCTACGACGACGTTGCCGCCACGCTCGGCCATCACGCCGCCAGCCGTTTCTTTCGCGTCACGCTGCCCATTGCGTGGCCCGCTATCCGCGCGGGGCTCGCGCTCGCCTGGCTGCGCGCGTTCGGCGAATTCGGCGCGACCGTGATGGTCGCGTATCACCCGTATTCGCTGCCTGTGTATACCTACGTCGTGTTCGGCGGCCAGGGCTTGCCCGCGATGATGCCGCTCCTGCTGCCCACGCTCGGCATTGCGATCATCTGCGCGGTGCTCTCCGTCTATAGCCGCGGCGCACGCCCGACGCCGGCGGTGAGCCTGGACAACGGCGACGAACTCACCAGTATCACGCCGGCCGCCACCGCGGCAGAAAACGCCGGCCTGCGTCTTGCCTTCGCGGCGCGCCGGCATCTCGGCGCGTTCACGCTCGATGTGGCGTGGCAGCCGCAAACGCGCCGGCTCGCGATCATCGGCCCTTCGGGCTCGGGCAAGTCGCTCGCGCTGCGCATCATCGCCGGGCTCGAGCGCAACGACGCGGGCTCTGTCACGCTCGGGGCAACCGACCTCGGCGCGCTGCCGCCCGAGCGCCGCCAGATCGGCTACATGCCGCAGGATTACGGGCTCTTCCCGCACATGACAGTGGCGCAGCAACTCGCGTTTCCTGTCGATGCCGACGCGGCCAGCGCCCGCTACTGGCTCGCGCACCTCGGCCTCGACACGCTCACCGAACGCCTGCCTCGGCAGCTCTCGTTCGGCCAGCGCCAGCGCGTGGCGCTCGCGCGCGCGCTCACGCGGCACACGCAACTGCTGCTGTTCGACGAACCGTTCGCCGCGCTCGACACGCCGCGCCGCCGCCGTCTACAGCAGTCGTTGCGGGCGCTGCAACGCGAAGTAGGCGCAGTGACGGTGATCGTCACGCACGACCCCGACGAGGCGGCGCTGCTCGCCGACGAAGTGCTCGTGATCGAACAGGGCTGCGTGCTGCAGGCGGGCGCCGTGGCCGACGTGTTCCGGCGGCCCGCCACGCTGCGCGTGGCCGAACTGCTCGGCCTGCACAACGTCGGCGAGGGAATCGTGCGTGCCGGTGGCGCGATCGAAACGCCGGCGGGACTGCGCCTGCCCTGCGCCGATCCATCGCTTGCGGTGGGCACGCGCGTGATGTGGCGGGTCTCGCCGCGCGCGCTCGTCGCGACGCAGGAAGGCGCGTGGCAAGGGCGTATTGCCGGCACGTCGCTGCGTCACGGAGACCGCTACGTTACCGTCGAGATCGCCGGAGAAACCTTCGATATCGCCGCAGAAGATGCGCCGGCATCGCATGCCGGCGAGCTGCGCTTCTCGATCGACGCGAACGGCGTGCTCGCCTGGCCGGCGTCGCAGGGCGCCTGATTCACCACTCCTGAAAACGCTCACCTTTCGCGGCGACATACCCAGCAGCGGTGTCGCCGCTGATGACAAAATAGCCCCTGTTAAAGGGGCTTTTTGCATAAGCGGTTAGCGATCCGATGCGCCATTTCGCACCGTTGCTCACGGTTCCCGAAAACGCTCACCTTTCGGCGTCTCGCGCTCGGACACGCAAGGTTTCGACTGCCAACACCTGGTAGTCGGCAATATTCGCATCCCTTAACCTGGGACTACCAGGAAAATCTTGCGCGCCGGAACCAGGTTCTCCTGTCCATCGGGATCACGAAACTTCCGCAGCCGATCACGCGCGACGGTGATTTCGGCACGCTTCGTTCACGAACCGTCGCAATGCCACGCGCGCGGCTCCCGGATCTTCTCACCTATGACCGCGACGCCACGCTCAGATCATGAAGCGGCTGTCTTCCACGAGCACACGCGGCAACGGTTGCAGGTCGGTGCGCGCGAAGCGCACCAGAGAGAAGGCGCGCAGACCTTGCGGGCTCGACGGCAGCCGCGCGAGCGGGAACGTGATCGAGGCGCTGTTGCCCGGGCCGCCGTTCGCGAGCAGCACATTCATCGGACTCAGGCAGATCTCGCGCATTTCGACGTTCGTGTATTGCGCGGGATTCGCGAGCACCCTGCAGATTACCGTGAGCTGGTGTTCGAGCGCTTCGCTCTTGAGGCCGAGTGCGGCAATCTCGCTCTCGTTCTGCGCAATCTGCGCCTCGACCTTCGCCACTTCGGCGACGTTTGGCACGGCGTGCTCGCCGAGCATGCGTTGCGTCCCCGCGCCGTGGCGCGTGAGCAGTTGCAGGCGCGTCCTGAGCAGCGCACGCTCCTGTTCCAGCACGTCGCGGCGCGACTCGTCGGCGCCGATCTGCTCGAGGCCTTCCAGGGCGATCTGCTCGACCACGCGCTGCACGATCTGCTCGCGAAGGTCGCTCTCGGTTTCGCCGCATACACGCACCTGATGGTCGTCGAAGCTCAGCGTCGTCTGCATGACATCGGTGTGCACCTCGTCGCCATGCTGTTCGGCACCGAAGGCATGCCGCTCGTTCAGGGCCATGCCGAGCACCGCGTAAGTCTCGCGCGCAAGTGGATGAGCCTCGAACCAGGCATGCAGTTCAGGCGAGCGGCTCAGCACATGGCCGACCTCGTCGGGC
Source organism: Paraburkholderia sp. BR14312 (assembly GCF_040948675.1). Classification (NCBI taxonomy): domain Bacteria; kingdom Pseudomonadati; phylum Pseudomonadota; class Betaproteobacteria; order Burkholderiales; family Burkholderiaceae; genus Paraburkholderia; species Paraburkholderia sp. BR14312. Next base: position 51,116 of record NZ_JBFPKI010000012.1, on the reverse strand, counting down.
GCAGCGAAAAACGCGTGGATATAGGGGTCGCTCGACCAGGTGGCGGCGTTCGCTTCGCGCGCGGGTGGCATGCGGTCCACCACCTCGCGCACGTACGCGACCGATTGCGCGAGCGCGGGGGCGAGCCGCTCGCGCCACTCGGGCACGAGCTTGAGCGTAGGGCTGAGCACGAGCAGACGCTCGATCAGCGTCTGGATTTGCGGCGATTGCGGCGCCTGCTTCGCGCGGGCGCGCGGCCAAAGCCTTTCCAGGATACCCATCGATAACTCCGTTGCAGACCGCTCGGACGCGGCGGCGGTGAAGCGCAGGGCGCACAACGAGGCCTCTTGTCGCGAATGACTATACCGCGAATCACGACCCGGCCGCGGCGATACTGCCGCAACGCAGCAACGCCTCACGTTGCGTTCATGCTCCCGGAAACACTCACCTTTGAGTTGCGTGACGTGCGCCACATAGACCTGAACCTGGCCTCCGATATGCGCAACGGTGCAACGAAAACCCGTGCGGCGCACACCGCAGTGAACTTGCGCTCCCGCACACGCTCACCTTTGGTTTTCTTTGGAGCGCCCACCTTGCTACGCAGGTTTGTGCAGTGCTTCATCCCGGCCGTTCCCGTATGCACTCACCGTCGAGCATGGCGGCGCGATGACGGCTCCCGAATATCCTCACCATCAGACAGCACGCGCTGTCTTGATCTGCAATCCGAATCAATTGCCTCGCTAACGTGATCCCATCCTCAGCTTTCCTCTGCCTTTCAGGGACCGTCGCGGACGCAACGAATCGCGATGACATGTCAACGAGGCGTTTCAGGCATGCCAATTGCGCAGGGGCGCACGGCGCGTGCACGACGGCCTCGGGAAAAACCCCGCTTGCTGGGTGCGCAAACCGCGAAGCATCAAGCAAGAGCGACCTCGTCACGCGTTTTAGACGGTTCGTTCAATTGACAGTGGCCAATGTCATGATCCAATCTTCTGCGCATAAATACGACACAGGGAGGCAGACAAATCATGGAGAGCATTGTCCGCAGCAGCTTGATGCTGGCCGCGGCCGCGACCCCTTTGCTGGTCGCCTGCGGCGGAGGTACCGCCAGCAATCCGGCACCCATCACCCCGGCGCAATGCTCGGGTTCGTCATGCGCGAACCAGGGTCCGCCCAGCAGCGCACCGACCGCCACGGCGTTGTGTCCCGCCGCGGCGGACATCGCGGCGAACACGTATCTGGGCGGTGCAGGCAGTGGCGAGGTCGTGAGCCTGAACATCGACCCGACGAAGATGACGTACAAGCTCACGTTCCTCGCCTCGCCCATTCCCGTGGCCGCGAGTTCGGTGCAGAACACGCGTGCGGGTCTCACCATCACGGGCGCCGTGCAGCATCCGCCCGCGGGCTCGCTGCCGACCGCCGCGCAGATCACGTGTGCGTTCCAGCTTCAGGCGGGCACGGGCACGATCAACGGCAGCACCTACACGACGGCGTACAACGCCAACAATCCGCCCACGATCTATGTTGGCTTTGGCGTGGCGGGCGGCGGCATTCCGGGCGCGACCGTGAACATCGACGGCGACACCACTGCAAATCTGCTCTTCAGCGGGGTGGCGCCGCGCACGTTCGACTTCTATCCGTTCATCGGCTTTTCGTCGGTCAGCACGAGCCTCGCCGATCTCAAAGGCTCGTATAACGCGCTGCTCTATCACATCCTGCCTTCCAGCAGTTTCGCGCCGGCGGCGAAGGTGACGCAGGAGCAGTACGACGCAAGCGGCAATTGCAGCGTGCCGGCTGGCGCGACCAACACGAGTTGCGCAACCGCTGCCAACGCATGGACGGCGAGCACGAGCGGCAGCTATTTCGACAGTACCGACGCACCGCAGATCGAGACGCCCACACCGTTGCCGTTCCCCTTGAACCTCGGCAACAACGTCATCGTCAGCCGCCAGGGCGGCGCCGGGCACCTCATCCTCGGCAAGCTCAATGGGGCCATCGTGCCCGTGGTCGTACGCACCGGCTACGTGAACGAAACCATCAGCCTGAGCAATCAGATCGCCGTGGACGACGAGTCCGGCATCGCCCTGCTCGCGCCCGCGACGACGCTCACGTCGGGCGCGTTCGACGGCAGCTACATTGGCGCGGACTCGAATTTCGCCTACACGGCAACGCTCATCAACGGCCAGCAAGCCGGCTTCCTCAAGCCCTCGACGATGACGACGCAGAGCCAGTTCACGCTCGATTACACGCAGACGCACCCCGGCCTGATCGGCGTAACCGATACCCAGGGCAAAGCGGGCAATCTGATTGCGGTGGGCGGCCTTTACGGCATCTTCATCAACGGCGAAGAGAACGGCGGCGTCACGGCCAGTTCGGCGAACAGCGCCACGCCCAATCAGCCTTACTTCGGTGTCGGTGCACTGATCCAGCCACAGTAGTTCATCAGGCGGTCGCGGCATCCTGATCGTTGACGACCGCCTTAATTTCGCACTGCGAATGACTGTCAGTCGCTCTCGCCAACAACAAGACTCTGGAGACGCGGTATGAAATGGAAACTTTTTGCGGCGCTCTCGATTGCCGCACCGATGATCGCAGCGCTCAGCGCATGCGGTGGCGGCAACGGCAGCAGCAGTAGCCCTCCGCTCGTGGAAGCAGCGCTTTGCCCCACCTCGCTCGACTACAACACGGTATATACCGGCGGCGGCGGCGACGGCGAACTCGTCAAGCTGCAGCTCGACACGGCCAAAATGACCTGGCAGATCACTTATGTCGAGTCGCCGATCCCGCAGACCACCGGCACCGTGACGCCCACGCGCAAAGGCCAGGTCGCCACCGGCACGCTGACGGCGGAAACCGGGCTCCCCACGGCGAAGCTCAACCAGTGCGCGTTCCGCCTGAATGGCGCGAGTCTCGACCCCAACCGCCCGGCGCGCGTCTTCATCGGCGAAGGCGTGGCCGGCGGCACGATTCCGGGCGCCGAGATCGCGTACAAGGGCTCCGGCGGTATTGGCGTCGTGCCGGACACGACGTTCCCGTACTACCCGTTCATCGGCTTCTCCGCGATCGAAACGAATCTCGCGAATGTCGCCGGCACGTACAGCCAGCTCGGCTATCACCAGGTGCCTTCGCAGAATTTCCAGCCCGCAGCGGTCGACGCAAAGATCACGATCAACGCCAACGGCACCTGGACCGAATGCGACAACACGGGCGTGAACGCCGGCAAATGCCAGCAGCCCGGCACGAATTTCGCGCAGTCGGCCGATGGCAGCGGCGCGTTCGAAACCGATCACTTCCAGGGGCAGGTGAAGCCGACGCTCGTCACCACGGAGCCGGCCGGCAAGGGCTTCATGATCGTCGGCAAGTTGCGCGGCCAGCTCGTGCCCGTGCTCGTCCGCACCGGCGTGGCGTATCCGCAGGTTGGCGTCGATCCGCAAAGCGGCGCCACGGGCCCGGTGGCCGACGACGAATCGGGCATCTCCGTGCTCGCGCCGCAAACGGCTATCGCGCAGGGCTCGCAGAACGGCGAATACATCGGCGTGGACAGCCAGTTCGACTATCGCACGCTCGCGCTGGAAGGCACGCAGGCCACGCTGCTCGATCCGTTCAACGCCTCGCAGGCCGCGCTCGCCACTGCCCTCGATCTGAACTTCACCCAGACCGTACCGGGCACGGTGACGACCACGCATGTGGGCGCCTCCACCGGCTCGACACCCACCGGCAAGATGATCTTCACGGGCGGCGTGTTCGGCTACCTCGACATGACGACGCCGTCGGACCCGTACTTCACGGCTGGTGCGTTCGTTCAGTAAGGATGACGAAGCAACGTATCGAACAATAACCGGCGCGGCAAACCGCGCCATTCACGAGGTGGCCACTCCCGGCCGTCGCGCAACGCGGCGGCGGCCGGGCCACAAAGGCGCGCGCAGCAAAGGCGGACGACGCATGCCGGACATCCCGAAGCATGCATCGAGCCGTCCCGCGCGCGGGTAAGGCGCACCCGTTCCTGGGAGGGACATGATGAAACGCATTGCAGTGGCGGCGCTGACCGCCGGGCTGACGGCGAGTGCGTATGCACAGCACGCCGGCGACAACGTCGTCGCACTCGGCTGGTTTCACGTCACGACGCAGCATTCGAGCACGCCGCTCACCACGGACGTCGCGCCCGTGCCGATCAACACGCCGCTGCGGCTGCCCAGTTCGTTCACTTCGGCGGGCACGGGGCTTTCGGCATCGAATGCGGATACGGTCGGCCTCGTCATCAGCCACTTCTTCACGGACCATATCGCGCTCACCTCGGTGGCGGGCGTGCCGCCCACGTTCAAGCTCTATGGTCACGGCACGATCAAGCCGCCAGGCCCGGCGGGCGCGCTCGGTAGCCAGAATCTCAGCGATCCGGCAACGAACCCCATTGTCGGCAGCGTGCGCCAATGGAGCCCGGCGCTGATCTTCCAGTATTACTTTCGCGACGCCGATGCGAAATTCCGCCCGTTCCTCGGCATCGGCGTGTCGTACAACTGGTTCTCGGACATCCAGCTCAATCCGAACTTCGTGAAGGCCACCCAGGACGATCTCGGCTCCGTGCTCGCAGCGGGCGCCGGCAAGTCGGGGCAAACGCAGATCAGCGCGAAGGCGTCGTCGTCGTGGTCGCCGGTTTTCAATCTCGGGGCCACCTACAACGTCACGAAGCATCTGGGGATCGTTGCGTCGGTCACCTATATTCCGCTGAAAACGACGTCCTCGGTGATCGTCAAGGCAGCGGACGGCAGCGAGCTCGGCGTGAGCCGGGCCGACCTCAAGGCCGATCCGATCATCTCGTTCCTCGCGCTTTCTTACCGCTTCTAAGGGCGCGTCGTGCCGGCGCAACGGCGAGGAGGCGCATGCGCGTAAGGGCGAGAACGCCCGCGTCAAAGCATGCACCCTCCCGTGCGCTCGCGTGGGCCGGGCCGCTCGCGCTAAAATCGCGGCATGCCGAAAACGCCCAAAGCCCCCGTGACCGATTCTGCGCCCGAGCGTGTCACCGACAGCGAATACACCGTCGACGAACTCGCTCGCGTGGCGGGCACGACGGTGCGCAACGTGCGCGCCTATCAGGACCGCGACCTGCTCATGCCGCCCGAGAAGCGCGGGCGTGTCGGCATTTACAACGATTCGCACGTCGCGCGGCTCAAGCTCATCAACCACCTGCTGGCGCGCGGCTACACGCTCGCCAACATTCAGGATCTCATCCTGGCGATCGACGACGGCGGCGACCTGCGCTCGATCCTCGGCCTGGAGAATGCGATCGGCGGTCCCTGGTCGCATACGCGGCCGAAAACGTATTCGCTGCCGCAGCTCATCAAGCTGTTCGGGCCGCAAGCGCCGAGCAGCCTTTCGCGTCTCGCGGACCTCGGGCTGCTCGAACGCCAGGGACTGTCGTTCGTCTCGCGCAATCCGGGCATGCTCGACGCCGCGGCCGCCACCGTGCGCGAGGGCATTCCCGCACGCGAGCTGCTCGACGTGCTCGAAGAAACGCGTCCGCATTTCGACGCCATTGCGCGCGTGCTGGTGGAAATGGTCGTGCGCCATCTGGATCGCTACGATCAGGGCGCGCTGCCGCCCGCCACGGACATGCCCGCGCTCGTCGACGCGATCTGGCGGCTGCGCCCGCTTTCCACGGTGTTCGTCGAGCACGAGATCCTGCGCGCGCTCGAAGCGCAGTCGAGCGACTACCTCGGCGGCCGGGTCGCGACGATCCTCGACAAGACGCTCGGCCGCGAGCGTGCAAGCGAGGCCGCGCCTTCGCCCGCTTCCGCGCCTGCCAGCGCCGCGAAGCAGCGCGCGCCCAAAGCCGCGCCTCGCAAGAGCGCCGCGCGCGCGCCGGCTGCCGCAAAACCGGCTCGCCCCGCGAAGAAAACCGCGCTCAAGAAGCGTTAAACGCGCGCGTCGTCTCTCCTCGTTTCTGCTTCCCCGAGCGCGTGAAAGGCCCCGCCAGGCGGCCTTTCACGCGCTGGCCTCCCCTTGCGCCCCTACTGCTGTTGATGTGTTAGAGCGCTGAATCTAGCCCCTTGCGCATTGGCGTCGATCGCACTATGTTTACATCCATCAATGTCACAGTCATAGATGGATGGACAACAGGGAGACGCTCCGGATGAATGCACCCGCCCGTACCGGCGACGCGATCGGCATCGCCATCATCGGCACTGGTTTTGCCGGTCTGGGCATGGCGATCCGCCTGCTGCAAAGCGGCAACCAGGACTTCGCGGTGTTCGAGAAGGCTGACTCCGTGGGCGGCACCTGGCGCGACAACCATTACCCCGGTTGCGCCTGCGACGTGCAATCGCATGTGTACTCGTTTTCGTTCGCACCCAATCCGCGCTGGACCCGTATGTTCGCGCCGCAGCCCGAGATTCGCGCCTATCTGAATCGCTGCGTCGATCGCTTCCGGCTTTTCCCGTGGCTCAACTTCGGGCACGAACTCACGAACGCGACATGGGACGAAGCCGCGCACTGCTGGCGCCTTGCGTTCGCCAATGGCCGGCGCCTCACCGCGCGCGTGCTGATTTCGGGCATGGGCGGCCTTTCGCGCCCCGCGTTGCCGGCGATTGCGGGACTCGACACCTTCGAAGGCAAGGCCTTCCACTCGCAGCACTGGGACCACGACTATGCGCTCGAAGGCAAGCGCGTCGCCGTGATCGGCACGGGGGCAAGCGCTATTCAGTTCGTGCCGCAGATCGCGCCGCGCGTGGCGCAACTCTCGCTCTTCCAGCGCACGCCGCCGTGGATCATGCCCAAGCCCGACCGCGCCATTTCGGGCTTCGAACAATGGCTGTTCCGCACGCTGCCCATCACGCAGGCGCTCGCTCGCGCGGGCCTTTACTGGATGCTCGAAACGCGCGTGCTCGGCTTCGCGGTGCATCCCGCGCTCATGAAGAACGTGCAGAAGCTGGCGTTGCGCCATATCCGCCACCAGGTGCCCGATCCTGAACTGCGCGCGGCCGTGACGCCCGACTACACGATCGGCTGCAAGCGCGTGCTCATATCGAACGACTACTATCCGGCGCTCTCACGCGAGAACGTGCAGGTGGTGACGAACGCAATCGAGCGCGTGGACCGCACTGGCGTCGTGACCGCCGACGGCGTGCATCACGAAGTCGATTGCCTGATCTACGGCACCGGCTTTCAGGTGGCCGATCCATTCCCGCCGGGCACGATCGTGGGCCGCGGCGGCATCGATATCGTCGAGACCTGGCGCAACGGCGCACATGCCTACCTCGGCACGAGTCTGCCTGGTTATCCGAACTTTTTCATGCTGGTCGGCCCGAACACCGGCCTCGGCCACAACTCGATGGTGTTCATGATCGAATCGCAGATCGAGTATGTGCTTGGCGCGCTCGCCGCCATGAAGCGCGACGGCGCCGATTCGATCGATGTGCGGCCCTATGTGGAAGCGCGCTACAACGAGCGCATCCAGAACAAGCTTGGCCGCGCGATCTGGTCGGTGGGCGGCTGCAAGAGCTGGTACCTCGACCCGCGCAACGGCAGGAACACGACACTGTGGCCCGGTTTCACCTGGCGCTTTCGCCGCGCCACCGCGCACTTCTCCCTCGCCGATTACCAGGTCTATCGCGCGCCGCATGCCGCACAGCACGAAGCGCCGCTCGCCGTGGCCACGCAACCCACCGAGGCCGCCTGAACAGGCGCAATCGTCCCACCCGGAGCCGCCCATGAAACGCTTTGACAACAAGGTCGCCGCCATCACCGGAGCGGGCTCGGGCATGGGCCGCGCGCTCGCGCTCCAGCTTGCCGGTGCCGGCTGCCATCTCGCGCTCGCCGACCGGAACGCCCCGGCGCTCGAGGAGACCGCTCGCATCGTGGGCGCGCTTGCCCCTTCAGTACGCGTGAGCACGCGCGTGCTCGACGTGAGCGAGCGCGACGCCGTATTCGCGTGGGCCGACGAAACAGTTGCCACGCACGGCGGCATCAACCTCGTCTTCAACAACGCGGGCGTCGCGCTGTCGAGCACCATCGAAGGCATGGCGTACAGCGACCTCGAGTGGATCGTGAATATCAACTTCTGGGGCGTCGTGCATGGCACGAAGGCATTTCTGCCGCATCTGAAGGCGAGCGGCGACGGACACATCGTCAATACGTCGAGCGTGTTCGGTCTTTTCGCACAACCAGGCATGAGCGGCTACAACGCGACCAAATATGCCGTGCGCGGCTTTACCGAAGCGCTGCGCCAGGAACTCGACATGATGCGCTGCGGCGTGTCCGCGACCTGCGTGCATCCGGGCGGCATTCGCACGAACATCGCGCAATCGAGCCGCGTGGCGCACAACATGGTCGGCTTTATGGTGGCGAGCGAGCAGCAAGGCAAAGACGACTTCGAGAAGTTCTTCATCACCACTGCCGACGACGCTGCCCGCATCATCCTGAACGGCGTGAGGCGCAACGCGCGGCGCGTACTGATTGGCCGCGACGCGCGCGCAGCCGACTGGCTCGCGCGCACGCTGCCCGCCGCGTACCAGGCGCTGGTCGTGATGAGCGCGCGGCGCGAAGCCGCGAAGGCGCGCCGCCGCGCCGCGCGCGGGTCCGCCGCCACGCAATGAATAACAGCAGGCACACAACAGGGAGCCATAACATGATGCCGATACGGCGCGACATCCGCTTCGCATTACCGCCCGAAAGGGCCTGTGACTGGCACGTCGAGGGCGTGCCGGTCACCCACTTCTTCAACGCGCTTTCGCTGCTCTTTCCCGCGGGCGAGCGCTTCTTCATGGATTCGGTGCGGCACTACCGCGACCGCATCGAGGACCCCGAACTCAAGAAGCAGGTCATGGGCTTCATCGGGCAGGAGGCGATGCACACGCGCGAACATGTCGAATACAACGACTTGCTGCAGGCGGCGGGCTTGCCTGCGCACAAGCTCGACAAGCGGTTGTGGGCCATCCTCAACTTCGCGCGCAAGGTGTTGCCGCCTTCGCTGCAACTCGCGCAAACCGTGGCGCTCGAACACTACACGGCCATGCTCGCCGACCTGCTGCTCGCCGATACGGGCACGCGCATCGAAGGCTCGGTGGCGGGCTACAAGCAGATGTGGCTCTGGCACGCGCTGGAGGAAACCGAGCACAAGTCGGTCTCGTTCGATGTCTGGAATCTCGTGATCGAGCCAGGCGTCAAGCGCTATTTCATGCGAACCGGTACGATGCTCGCCACCACGGTTCTCTTCTGGCTCATCGTGTTCGACTATCATCTGGCGCTTTTGCGCGCGCACCGCCGACGCCAGGGCAAGGTGCGCGGCACATGGAAGCTCGTGAAGTTTCTCTACGGGCCGCGTCACGGCGTGTTTCCCGGCATCGCGCTCGAATGGCTGCGCTTTTTCAAGCCCGGCTTTCATCCGTGGGATCACGACAACCGGCGCCATCTCGCGCGCATCGACGGCCTCGTTGCGCAGATCGACGAGACCAACGCGCAGTACGCCTCGCGCGCCGCCCCGCGCCGCGTGCCGCTGCATCCGGCGACAACGCCGCGCGCGGTGTGAGCCACGTCATGCGCGGCGCACCCGAACCCGTGTTCGTCCAGTCCGACGACGTGCGCCTCGCGGTCTACGTCGGCGGGCCCAACGATGCGCCGCCCGTCGTGCTCGTGCACGGCTACCCGGACTCGGCGCGCATCTGGAGCGCGCTGCGCAGCGAACTGGAGACGCGCTTTCGCGTGATCGCCTACGACGTGCGCGGCATGGGGGCCTCCGAAGCGCCGCGTGCGCAGTCTGGCTACGCGCTCGCGCAACTCGCGCGCGATCTGTTTGCGGTCGCCAATGCCACCTGCGGCGCGCAGCCGTTTCATCTGCTGGCGCACGACTGGGGATCGATCCAGTGCTGGGAGGCCGTGACCGATCCGGCGAACGCTTCGCGCATTGCTTCGTACACCTCGATATCTGGCCCGTGTCTCGACCATGTTTTTCTCAAGCCGCGCGTCCCGGCGCAGTTGCTGAAGTCGTGGTACATCGCGTTCTTTCATCTGCCGTTCGTGCCCGAACTCGCCTGGCGCCTTGGCGGCGCGGCGTTGTGGCCGTGGTGGCTGCGCAAGACCGAGCGCGTGCGCGTCGAGCCTGATCCCCGGCAGTTGCGCAACGCGCTCAACGGGCTGCAACTCTATCGCGCGAATTTTCTTGCGTGTGCGCGGCGCCCGCGCGAGCGCAGCACGCGTATTCCGGTACAGTTCATCGTGCCGCGTTTCGACCGCTATGTGACGCCGGCCATGTCCGAAGGCATCGAGCGCTGGCTTGGACAACATCAGCGCGAAATTATCGCCGCGCCGCATTGGGCCGTGGTGAGCGAGGCGCGGCAGATCGCGGCGCGCTTCACGCGTTTTGCCACTTGCGTTTCGTCACGCGCACAAGGCTTCGAACCCAACCTGCCCCCAGAGGACCGCCAGTGAACCCACTTGCCCTGCCTGCCGCGGTCGTTGCAGCCGGCGCTGCACTCGCCGCGCTCGCCGCATTCACGCGACGCGCCACGCGCCGCATCGAAGCCGCCGTGCCGATGGACGGTCAATTGGTCGACATCGACGGCGACCGGATTCATTACGTCGAGTTCGGCAGTGGGCCGCCCATCGTGTTCATTCACGGCCTGAGCGGACAAATGCGCAACTTCGCGTGGCTGCCCATGCAGGCGCTCGCGCGAGAACATCGCGTGATACTCATCGATCGCCCGGGTTCCGGCTACTCCACACGCGGGCCGCACGCATCGGCGACCATCCGCGCGCAGGCGCGCACGGTCGCGCGCTTCATCGAAGCGCTGGGTCTCGAATCGCCGGTGCTCGTCGGGCATTCGCTCGGCGGCGCGATCGCGCTGGCCGTAGCGCTCGATCATCCGCACGCCGTTTCGCGGCTCGCGCTGATCGCGCCGCTCACGCACGTGCAGACCGAGGTGCCCAAGGCCTTCCGCGCGCTCGTGCTGCGCTCGAACGCCGTGCGCCGCTTCGTGGCGTGCACGTTCGCTACGCCCATCGGCCTCGCGACCAGTTCCGCGGTCCTCAAGCAGGTGTTCGCGCCCGAGGCCGTACCGGGCGATTTCCGCACACGCGGCGGCGGACTCCTGAGCTTGCGGCCCAGCGGCTTCTACAACGCCTCCGCCGATCTCGTCGCGATTGAAGACGCCGATGATCTCGTGCAGATGGAACAACGCTACGCAGAACTGAGCGTTCCCGTTGATGTTCTGTTTGGCCGTGACGACGTCGTGCTCGACTGGACCCGACACGGCGAGGCGCTCAGCCGCCTCACGAGCCAGGTGACGCTCAAGGTGATGAGCGGCGGCCATATGCTGCCCGTCACCGCGCCGTCCACGACCTACGACTGGCTGCTCTCCGCGCTCTCGGGCACAGTGCACGCGAGCCACGAGCGCGCGATCGAGGCGGATGAGTCGCGCACGGACATCGGTTCGCCGGCACCGGGCGTGTTGGGCAATCCGTCTGTGACTTAGCCGGCCTCGCCACACGGCGTGCGCTGCGTGAAGAGGAAATCGCGAAGCCGAAAAATGCGTCGGCCCGCGTGCGAACGCGCGGGCCGCAAGCATTCATCAAGGGAGACAGAAAATGAAAATTCAGAAAGCGCGGACGTTCATCGCGTGTGCGGCGCTTGCGCTCGCCAGTAGCACGGCATTCGCGCAAGGCAACGGCGCGCAAACAAGCGACGCATCGCAAAGCGCAACGTCCGCCGCCGAAGTCGCAAAACTGAGCGTCGATCAACAGGTTCGCTGGCTGCAGCGCGCACAGAAGAACGACACGCTCACGAAGATGGACGATGCGCAGCTCACTGCGCTCTTCGAGGCGTTCGATCCGCTCGTCGTGCCCACGCTCATCAAGCTCGGCCCGGCGGGCTATCCCTCATATGAATTCGTGCTGTCGCGCTGGGAGCGCCTGAACGGCAAGTGGCCCGCGAAGCCCGCGCATATGCTCGTGAAGCTGGAGCACGAGCCGCTGCGCATCTACGCGAAATGGCTGCCCGACGGCGATCATTCGGGCGAGGAGGTGATCTACGACGCCTCGAAGCGCAGCGACGAAATGTACGGACACCTGGGCGGCCTGCTCGGCGTGATGCCGATGTGGACCGCACTCGACGGCACGCTCGCGCGCTCGCAATCCAATCACAAGATCACGGATCTCGGCACCGAATTCATCGTGAGCCAGTTCATGACCGACGCGAAGAAGTACGTCGAAGTGGGCGCGTCCTACAAGCCGCAAGTCGAGGTAAAAACGATAGACGGCGTGCGTGTGGTAGCGCTGACCTACGTTTCGCCGAGCGGCAAGCCGCAGTTCTACGCGAAGAAGCAGACGCTGGGGCTGGACCTGCGGCATCCGTATTTCCGCACCGTCGAAGCCTACGGCGACGACGGACAGATGTTCGAGAAAATCGTCATCGACAGCATCACGCCGAAATCCTTCGACGACGAAGCATTCGATCCGAAGAATCCCGATTACAAGTTCTGAAACCTGGGCTACGAGAACAAAGGTGAGGCTTTTCGGGAGGAGCGCACGACATTCGACTCCTGGAACTCCTCACCTATCGTTGTATCGGTGAACTCACGATGCGGTGAATGACTCACCGCCGCGCGCGCTCAACGATACTTCTGCAACTCGGCATCGGTGATGGGTTGCGCCGGCAGATTCAGCATGCCCGGCAAGTCGTTCAGCTTCGGCAAGCCGCTGACATTGGCCCAGCGTCCACCCGAGCCCTGATAAACAAGCGTAGGCGTACCGTCGAAACCGAGGTCCTGAAAGAGCTTGATGTTGTCGTCGAGCTTGTTCTTGTCGGCGGCGGAAATGTGCGCGAGCGGGGCGATGCCGCCCGATTCGTCCTTTTCCGAGTAGTGCGTTTCCAGTTCTTTGAGCAGCGCAGCGCCGTCTTTCGCCTCCAGCAGTGCGGCTGCCTTGCCCGCCGAATCGGGCTTCAGAAAGCCCATAGGAATCCAATGCACCTGCAGGCCGACCGCTTCATACGGTTGCAGCGCTTTCCACACTAAGTGACAGTAAATACAGTTTGGGTCCATAAAGACATAAAGCGTCGACTTCACGTTCGGCCCATTCGCGCCTTCGACGACCGCACTAGCATTCTGCAAGCTTGCAGCCGCCGTTGCCGGCAACCAGGTGGGCTCAGCGGCCACGGCGGCCGTAGCACCGGCGCTCATTGCCAGCGCGCCTGCAGCGATCAGCATGCGTGTGAACTTCTTCATTCTTTCCCTCTGACTGGATAGCGCGTCACGTCGCGAGTCTGTGAAGCGAAGGCTCGTATCTTAGGTTCGGGCCGTGGCACGTCACTGACGCCAATATGGCAAAGGCGTCAGGTGCGCAGCAAAGGTGAGAGTTTGCGGGAGGACGTTGGACCCTAGAACTTGAACCGCAACTGAAACCCGATGGTAAACGGCAGATCGTCAGACGGTATCGGCGGAATGACGATGAAGTTCACGCCCACGCGCTTGTACGCGACCATCACGATAGGCGCGACCACGGGCCCGATCGTATGGTCGTGGCCGAGGCCCCAGTTGCCATAGTTGTAGCCCGAGATGATGCCGCCCATCGCCGCGAGCCGCACGAAGCCCCAGTGCAGAAACTCCGGCGCCCACACTGCGCCGCCATAATAAGAGGGCCGGCGCAACGAGTTGCGAAAACCGCCTGCCGTAAGGGCCCACGTGTCGCCAGGCCAGCATTCGATGCCGAGGCCCGGATTGAATTGTTCGAAGTCCTTGTCGGGATGGATGTGGTACGAGCCCACCATCGCATCGACCCACAGGCCCGAACTACACCAGTTCGCCGCGTGCGCCGGCTGCGCCGTGCCGAACAGCAGCACCGGCAGGAGCGACAGGGCGGCAGCCGCGCCGCGTTTCGTTTTCCTCGCCAGTTTTGTCGCTGCCGTTGTCGTTATCGTTGCTGCGTCACCTTGCTTCTGCCAAAACCGCATGGGCTCTCCGTCCTTTCTTGCGCCGATCCGCTTGAGGATCGTCAGTTTTCTGATTGCTGGTTCGCGGTGAATGACGAACTGTACCGCAACCCGAAGCGTGCGCAATGGAGTCGAGGCTCGGATCGGGCAACTCGCTCGCCGCCGGCATGGTGCCAGCGTAGCGAGTCGTCCCGATGAAAGCGAAGCGTCAGAGGCCGAGGTCGGAGAGGCCCGGATGATCGTCGGGACGGCGCCCGAGCGGCCAGTGATAGAGACGATCCGCCTCGCGGATCGGCAGGTCGTTGATCGATGCGTGACGGCGCGCCATCAGGCCGTTCGCGTCGAATTCCCAGTTTTCGTTGCCATACGAGCGGAACCAGCTGCCCGAATCGTCGTGCCACTCATAGGCGAATCGCACCGCGATGCGATTGTCCGTGTACGCCCATAGCTCCTTGATCAGGCGATAGTCGAGTTCGCGCGCCCACTTGCGCGTGAGAAGTTCGACGATGGCCCCGCGGCCCGTCACGAACTCGGCGCGATTGCGCCACACGCTTTGCGGCGTGTATGCAAGTGAAACGCGTTGCGGGTCGCGCGTGTTCCAGCCGTCTTCCGCTGCGCGCACTTTCTGTATGGCGCTCTCGCGCGTGAACGGCGGCAGCGGCGGACGTACTTCGGGCGAATCACTCATGGTCTTGCTCCTTGCGTTGGGCGGCGCGCCGTGGCGGTGCGCGCGATGGGGATCGGTTTTGGGATTGGCTTGGGGAATCGGAACCGCTTTTCGGTGCGAGGGCGTCGAGCAACGATCGGCCTGCCGCGCGTGCGTCGAGCGCCGCATCGGCGTCGCCGCTGACGAGCGCGACGCCGATCGCGCCATCGATCAGGATCAGCCATTGCCGCGCGAGACGGGCGGCGATCCGGCGATCGACGCCGACGATTGCGGCCCACGCCTCGCTCTGTTCGCGCACGAAGTCGAGCAGACGCTCCTTGTGTTCGCGCGCGACCACGCGCACGGGGTCGGCAGGCGACGCGATCTCGCCGGCGGCGTTGAGAAACGCGCAACCGTGAAAGCCTTCGGACGTGAACCACTCGCGCAATACGTCGAACATGCCGACAAGACGTGCCTGCGGCGTGCGTCCACGCGCGAGCGTGCCGGCGACGAACCAGCGCATCCAGCGCTCGTCGCGCCGCGAAAGCGCAGCCGCGACGAGCGCGTCCTTCGATTCGAAATACGTGTAGAAGCTTTTGCGCGCCGCCCCCGCCGCGCGAACGATCGCATCGACGCCCGTTGCGTGAATGCCGCCCGCGTAGATCAGCGCCTCAGCGGCTTCGAGCAGGCGCTCGCGCGCATCGGCCTGCGGCGCGTCTGCGTTCGCTTCGGTGTTCGTTACGGCGGGCGGGCTCATGGCTAGTCTCGTTGGGCGCGATTGCGGCGGGATTGCGAAGGTCAGCGGGAGAATGATCGTTCTCCCAGTCCGCAATGTAGAACGATCATTCTCCCAAGTCAAGACACTTTGCTGTCGCGTGCGCTGCGCTGCGCCCTAACGCGATCCCACAGCCCGCGTCCTGAGACCGCGAACACGGCGACCACGACCAGCGTGAGGCCGAGCACGCGCGTGAGCGTAAGCGGCTCGCCGAGCAGCACCGTGGCCAGCGCCACGCTCGACACCGGCGCCACCGCGGTAAAGACTGCGGCCTCGCCGCCCGGCACGCGCGCCGCGCCCGCATACCAGAGCCAGAATCCGGCCACCGTCGGCACGAGCGCGTAATACGCCACGCCGAGCAAGGCGTTCAACTGCACGGTGTGAGCCGCGCCAAACCAGCCGGGCAGCGCGCACAAGCCCGCTACGACGAAGCCGATGCCCGTCATCGCGCTCGCCTGCGCAAGGGGCGGCCACGGTTGCGACAGCCGTTTGTTCAGCAGGACGAACAGGCTTTCGCACACGACGGCGCCAAGGATCATCGCGTCGCCCGTGAGCGAGCGAGCGCCATCGCGATGCTCGCCGGGCGCGAGTGTGATCATCGCCACGCCGAGGCTCGCGATCGTCACCGAAACGAGCGTCCTTGCGCGCAGCCGCTCTCCGAGCACCAGCGCCGCCGTCAACGCGCAGACCGCCGGTAGCGTGCCGAGGATGATGCCGGCATCGCTCGCCGAAGTACGCTGCGTGCCCGCGATCAGCAAGACCGTATACCCGACGCTGCCGATCGCAGCCTGTGAGACGAGCAACAGCGCGTCGCGCAGGCCGGGACGCGGAAACGCCGTACCGGTCAGACGCATGAGCAGCAGAAAGACCGGCAACGCCATCCCGAAGCGCAGCGCGGTGGCCGGCAGCGGATCGAGCCCGGCGCCGATGGCCTTGCTCGCAATGACCGTGCTGCCCACGGTGAGCATGGCCGCCGTCAATTGCGCCTGCGCGACGGATCGGGGGGAGAGGGTCAAGCGCCGCGCGTTTTCGTGCGACGGCAATCGGTTCGACATGGAGCGCTCCTCGTGGTGATACGCCTGTATAGGCTCACGACGACGCGCCGTCTTGGATCGTTGTGCGTCAGCGGATGATGCGCGTGCGACTCATGCCGCGCGCAAGCCGGTAACGCCCCGGCGATACGCCGAACTGCCGCGCGAACGCGCGGTTCAAGTGGCTCTGGTCGCAAAAACCGGCGGCCAGCGCGGTCTGCGCCGGGGCATGGCCCGCCTTGAGCAGGCGCCGCGCGAGCGCCACGCGGCGATGCAGGATGTAGCCGTGCGGCGCGACACCGAACGCACGCAAAAAGCCGCGATGGAGCTGGAAGCGGCTCAGCCCCGCCGCCTGCGCGAGTTCGGCGAGTAAGAACGGTTGGGCCGGGTCGGTGTCGATCATGTCGCGCACGCGCGCGAGCGACGCCGGTGAGCACTGCGCGAGCACGCGCCGGTGGCCGAGCGCCTCGACGAGCCGCGTGATCACCTCGAGCGCGGCGGCGTCGAAGGCCATCTGCGAGAGGTCATGGCCTGGGTCGGTGACATGAGTGAAAGCCGCATCGAACAGCGCGCGCAAACGCGGCTCGCTGATCACCGGCGCGTGGAGCGCAAAAGTGGCGTCCTCACCTTGCGTGATGTCGGCTTGCAGCGCGTCGACCCAGCGCGGCTCGAAATACAACATGCGCCACGTGCGCCCGGCGGCGTCGAGCGGGCGGCCGTCGTGCACCTCGCCCGGATTGACGAGGATGAGGTCGCCCGGCACGGCCTCGACCTGGCCCGCATCGCTGAGCGAGACATGGCCGCCGCGATCGATCACGCCAATGCCGTACTGGTCGTGCGTGTGACGCCCGAACGCGCGCGCCGTGGCGGCCGTCATCGCGTCGACGTCGCGCACGAGCGTGGCGTGAAAACGCACGGCGTGGTTCGTGGCTGGCATAGTCGGCTCTCCGCTCGTTCGGGCTCCAATCGGCGTATGAGACCCGAGTTTCGCGCGGCGCGCAATGTGCGCGTGACCTGGACGAGAAACTGCGCGGGTCGCCGCGATCCGGCCCCGTCGCGTTATGCTTCGCGAACCGGATGGAAGAAACGCACGTCGCCAAACGTCCTTACGGGTGTCGACGAGTCAAAGGGAGATGAGATGAAAGACCGGCCGCTGGTATCGCTTGCGCCCCTCGTTCGCGGCTCGCGCCGCGCCTTCTGCATGGCGCTGTGCGCAGCGAGTCTCGCCGCGTGTACGCCGCTGCGCGTGGTCACGCACAGCGTGAGCCGCACGGAAGCCGACGTGCCGGCGGGACACTACGTGATGGATGCGCATCACTGGAGCGTCGTGTTCGACGTCGATCACTTCCACTACACGCGCTTCGTCATGCGCTTCGACCGCGCGCAGGCGACGCTCGACTGGCAGGCAGGCGGCCTCGAAGCGGCCGCGGTCGACGCAACCATCGACGCCACGAGCCTCGACACCAATGTCAGTGCGCTCGACACCATGGTCAAAGGACCGCAGATGCTCGATGTAGCACGCTATGCGCAGATCCGCTTCACGAGCACGCACTTCGAGCGCACGGGCGAAGGGCGCGGCACGCTCACCGGTAATCTCACGATCCGCGGCGTGACGCAACCGGTGACGCTCGACGTCACCTTGAATGGCTACGCGCCGAATCCGCTCACCAAGCAGCCTACGTTAGGCTTCACCGCATCGGGCCATTTCAAGCGCTCGGCGTTCGGGTTGACGAGCTGGTATCCCGCCGTGGGCGACGAGATCGACGTGCGCATCGAGGCCGAATTCGAACAGCCGGCGCCGGGCGGAGCGCCGTAACAGCCTCTCCAAATCAATGCGCATTCAGGCCGTGGTCCAGTCGAGAATCACCTTGCCGCTCTCGCCCGAGAGCATGGCCGCAAAGCCCTTCTCGTAGTCGTCCACCCCGAAGCGGTGCGTGATGATGGGCGAGAGATCGAGCCCGCTCTGCAGCATCGCGACCATCTTGTACCAGGTCTCGAACATCTCGCGGCCGTAAATGCCCTTGATTTCCAGCCCCTTGAAGATGACCTGATTCCAGTCGATGGCGGTTTGCGCGGGCGGGATGCCGAGCAGCGCCACCTTGCCGCCGTGGTTCATCGACTCGAGCAACGCCGTAAACGCGCTCGGCACGCCCGACATTTCGAGGCCCACGTCGAAGCCTTCGGCCATGTGCAGTTCGTTCATCACGTCGCGCAGCGACTCGCGCGAAACGTTCACGGCGCGCGTTGCGCCCATCCTGCGCGCAAGCTCGAGCCGGTAGTCGTTGACGTCCGTGATGACGACGTTGCGCGCCCCCACGTGCTTCGCGATCGCCACCGCCATGATGCCGATCGGCCCCGCGCCCGTAATCAGCACGTCCTCGCCCACGAGGTTGAACGAAAGCGCCGTGTGCGTGGCATTGCCGAACGGATCGAAGATCGCGGCGAGATCGTCGGAGATCTCGGGCGGAATCTTGAACGCGTTGAAGGCCGGAATCACGAGGTATTCGGCGAACGCGCCTTCGCGGTTCACGCCGACGCCCGTGGTGTTGCGGCACAGGTGACGCCGCCCCGCGCGGCAATTGCGGCAAAAGCCGCAGGTGATATGCCCTTCGCCCGATACGCGATCGCCAATCTGGAAGCCGCGCACCTCCTGGCCCATTTCGACGATCTCGCCCACGTATTCGTGGCCCACGTGCATCGGTACCGGAATGGTCTTCTGCGCCCAGTCGTCCCATTTCCAGATGTGGATGTCCGTGCCACAGATCGCGGTCTTGCGGATCTTGATCATCACGTCGTTGTGGCCGACTTCGGGCTTCTTCACGCGCGTGAGCGTGAGTCCGGGCGCGCGTTCGAGTTTGGCGAGTGCTTTCATTTGATTCGCAATCCTTGTCAAATCACGCCGAGCTGCCTGCCGACCCGCGCAAACGCCTCGACGGCGCGGCCGATCTGTGCGGACGTGTGCGCGGCGCTCATCTGCGTGCGAATGCGCGCGCGGCCCTTGGGCACGACGGGATACGAAAAGCCGATGACGTAGACGCCCTCGTGCAGCAGCGCGTCGGCCATTTTCGAGGCGACCTGGGCGTCGCCCAGCATCACCGGAATGATCGGGTGCTCGCCGGGCACGAGCGTGAAGCCGAGCGCGCTCATTTCGCGACGGAACTGTGCGCCGTTCTCGCGTACCTGGCGGCGCAGTTGTGCGCCTTCGTCGCTCTCAATCAACTCGAGCACCGCAAGCGTGGCGGCCGCGATGCTCGGCGTCAGCGTGTTCGAGAAAAGATAGGGGCGCGAGCGCTGGCGCAGCAAGTCGACGACTTCCTGCTTCGCCGCGATATAGCCACCCGACGCGCCACCCAGCGCCTTGCCGAGTGTGCCGGTGATGATGTCCACGCGCTGCAGGACGCCGCAGTGCTCCGGCGTGCCGCGCCCATGCTCGCCGATGAAGCCGACCGCGTGCGAGTCGTCGACCATCACGAGCGCGTCGTAGCGGTCCGCGAGATCGCAGATGCCCTTGAGGTCGGCGATGATGCCGTCCATCGAAAACACGCCGTCGGTGGCGATGAGCTTGTAGCGCGCGCCGGCTTCGTCCGCTTCTTTCAGCTTTGCTTCGAGATCCGAAAGATCGTTGTTCTTGTAGCGATAGCGGCGCGCCTTTGAAAGGCGCACGCCGTCGATGATGCTTGCGTGATTGAGTTCGTCGCTGATGATGGCGTCTTCTTCGCCGAGCAGCGTTTCGAAGAGACCGCCGTTCGCGTCGAAACAGCTGGAATAGAGAATGCAGTCTTCGGTTTGCAAAAACGTGGCGAGCGCGCTTTCGAGCTGCTTGTGCACGCTTTGCGTGCCGCAGATGAAACGCACCGACGCCATGCCGAAACCATCGCGCTCGAGCCCGTCCTTTGCGGCGGCGATGAGACGCGCGTCGTTGGCGAGGCCGAGGTAGTTGTTTGCGCAGAAGTTGAGCACGTCGCTGCCGTCTGCGAGCCGGATGTCGGCCGACTGCGGCGTGGCGATCACGCGCTCGTTCTTGTAGAAGCCATCGGCGCGAATCTGGTCGAGCGTCGCGCGCAAGTGGTCGAGATACGGGGTACGCATGAATCGTGCTCCTCACATCGCTGCGGCCTGCCGCAGTTTTGCTGCGACAGGCCTGCGGTTTGTCTGCAGTTTGCTATAGTCGCCGTCAGCCGCTGGCGAAAATTTCCTTTATTTCGAACCCGAGTTCGATATGTCGAACGCACTCTAATCGATGAGGCCGTGAATGGCAAGCACCCGCAAACCGCGATCCGCCCCGGCGGGCGCCGTTCCTGACGCCCCTGCGTCGGCCGCAACTCACGTACTACCTGCTTCCGCCATGCCGGCCATCGCGCCGCCGCGCGTGGGCGAGCAGATCCAGCGGCTGCGCACCGAGCGCAAGATGACGCTCGACGACCTCTCGCGCGCCGCGGGCGTCTCAAAATCCATGCTATCGGAAATCGAGCGCGACAAGGCGAACCCGACCATTGCCGTGGCATGGCGGCTCACGAACGCGCTGGGCGTCAAACTCGATTCGCTGTTCGCCGCCCCGAAGGCGCCCGAGGCGATCGCGGTGGCCGGGCCGCACGACATCCCAACGCTGCACGGCCACGACGCGGGTTACCAGTTGCGCGTGTGGGGACCCATTGAGCTGGCCGGCCACTTCGAATGGTATGAGCTAACGCTCAAGCCCGGCGGGGCGCTGGTTTCGGCCGCGCACGAACCCGGCACGCGCGAGCATCTCACTGTGCTGCAGGGAAGCATCGAGGTGGAGGCGGCCGGCGCGACGCAGCGTCTGAAGGCCGCGGACACGGCGCGCTACATTGCCGATCAGGCGCATGCGATCCGCAACGCCGGCAAGGGTGAAGCACGCGCGCTGCTGGTGGTGATTCACGGCTGACGGCCCGCCCCACGGCTGGCGCTGACCGAACGGACGAGGCTGCGCGATCGGTCCGACTACTGTATATTTATACAGTGAAAGTCCGACTGGAGCCGTCGATGTCCCTCCCAACCGAACTACCGCGTGAGCCCGCTCTGGCGGCCTTGCGCTTTCAGGCCGCCGCACGCGACCTCGAACACATCGTTCGCAACATCGCGCAGCGTTATATCGCGCGGCAGGTGCCGCTAACGTGGCGCCTGCTGCATGCCATCGAGGCCGAAGCCCTCGCGGATCTCGGCTTTGCCAGCCGCCACGACGCCTTGATGCTTGGCCTCTTTCAGCGGCCGGGCGACCTCGCCTGGCCAGAAACCGACGAGGCCGTCGACTTCGGACACTCCAACGCGTTGCCGGCGGTATTTGCATTCGCGGTGTCGGCCTACGAACGCGCCGCACAAGGCGCGGAAGAGTCCCGCCGGCAGGCAAGACGCCACGACGCGGTACGGCGTGCGAGGGCTTGGGGTGGCTGATCATCGAGCTATCGCTATAATGTTCGTGTAACGCAACTAACGGAATGATAGAGATGGCGTCTTCGACTTCCTCACGCGACCTCTTCGACCAGCAACGCCAGGACTGGCAGCGCGACCCCGTCGCAGCGTTCGACGCCTGGCTCGCCTCGCAGGACTTGCGCCGTTCGTCCGCCGAGGTCTATCGCGTGCAATGGGGGCGCTTCCTCGAATGGCTCGCGCTCAAGCGCAAGACGATCATGACCGTCGATACGGGCACGATCGCCGAATTCGTCGCTAGCCTCGATATAAAAAAACCGCAGCGGCTTCGCTACCTGCGGCTCATCGAGCGCGTGCTCGATCACGTGCGCGAAATCGAACTCGCCTCCACGAATCCGGCGCGCTTCATCGCCCAGGACGGCGAAGCCGCATGGCGCAACGCGCGCGAAAACGAGCCAACCGGCTTCCTGACGCCCGCCGAGCGCGCCGCGATCATCGGCCAATTGTTCTCGCCGCTCGTCGAGCCATCGGCTGCGAAACGATGGCGCGAGCGCCGCGACCGTGCGCTCGTCGCCATCTTCCTGGGCGGCGGATTGAAAACGGGAGACGCCATCGCGCTCACGCTCGATTGTGTGGCGATCGGCTCGGAGTGGGTCACGATTGAAGCCGCCAATCCGGCGTTTACGCGCGTCACGCGACTGACGCCATTTGCCGTCGACGTGCTCGGCGCCTGGCTCGAAGCGCGCCGCCTGGCCGGACTGCCCGGGCAGCTGGTGTTTCCGGGTTCGCCCTCAGGGCGCCCCATGCACAAGGCCACAGTGCTGCGCGCCATCGACGCATTGATGGACGCGGCGGGCGTGGCGAAAACGCGCGCCGAACGCGCGAGTCCGCAGACCTTGCGTAACACGTTCGCGGCAGACCTGTTCGAGCGCGGCGCGGATATCGATCAGGTAGGACAGTGGCTCGGCTTTCTGCAGCCGATCTCTGCGGGGAGGCTCCATCGTGCATGGAAGACGTGGGCGGAACGCGAGGCGTCGCAGCACGTATCGGCGCAAAACGACGAGGCATGAAACGTCGCGTCGGCCGGCGATTGAACGTTTGAGAGGCGTGTGCGCGCCTCCCGTAAAAGCTCACGTCAAGCCTGTTCGTGTGAATGCTTGCCGGCCATGAAGCGCGCGTACGCCGCAAGCTTCGTCGCGCCCGTGCCCGAGGTGTGCTCGCACTCCGGGCAAGTGAATTCGAAACCATCGTCCACTTCGGACAACTCCGGTTCCCCTTCGTGACAGTTAGGACAACGCGCCGGCAAGGCGACTTGACCGTCGACTACGGTGCCGAGACTCGCCAGTTCGGCTGCGCCCAGCCGGCCCGCGGCAGCCAGTGAACACAGCAACGACGCGACCGAGGTATCGAGTCCCTGCTGCCCGCGTAATGCCGTGACCTGCCGGGTAAGCACGTCCACTTCGTCGGACCGTTCGCGCAGCACGGCGTCGAGCCGGTCGGCGCGGGCCTTCGCCGTCGCCAACTGCTGGATGAAATCGAATTCCTTCTTGCTGGCATCGCGCTGGGCCGCCTGCCACGTCGACGACATGGTGCGCAGCGAATCGAGTTCGACCAGCATGGGCTTCACGCGCCGTTCGGCCTCGGCGAGCGCGTCCTTGATCTGCTGCGCGTAGTGCTCGGTGCTCTTGCGCATTTCCTCGTGCAAGCCGTCGATGCGGTCGCGCAGCCCCGCGTTGGTGGTCTGCTCCGCCTCGATCCGCTTGCGCAGGGCGTCGTTTTCCATCTCCAGACGCTGTACCAGCACTTCCCGATTGCCATGCGCTGCGACGCCCTGCGCGGACGCCGCGGCGAGCTGGCTTTCGAGTTCGCGCACCCGCTCATAGGCCGCTTCCACGCGCGCTTCGCTGCGCTGCAGCATCTCATCGGCGGCTGAACGACGGGCCTCGGCCTCCCGGGTCGCCTGCTCGGCATCGAGGCGGCCGGCTTCGAATTCCGTACGTTCCGCCTGCAGGGCTTCGCCCGCGAGCGCGAGCGCTTCCTCGAAAAGCGCGCCCAGCAGCTCGCCGGCGCGCTCTTCCAGTGCGGGCGGAATTGCCCCGGCGCCGACACGCACTTTGGAGGTCGCGCGAATGCGCTGCCAGAAAAGCTCTATATCCTTGGGGATGTCGCTGGCGCTTCCGGTTTGGGTCAGCTCGCGGACGGCAGCCATCGAGGGCTTGATCTCGAAATCGAAGAACAAGCGTTTGCAGGCGTGTAAGGACAGTTCCTGCCTGCGTGCTCCGTTTTTTCGCAAATCCTCGATTTCTTCGCGGATTGCCTGTCGGTCCTGGTCTCGCATATTCGTCTTCTCGGCAGTGGAGTGGACGAATAATAACAAATTACGTTCTATTTGCTACGTTTTTGAGTCCTGAGCTTGCCAGCGGTAGGGTGATGGCCGTCAAGGGGCCATCTATCTCGTCACGAGAAGAGATCAGCGCGGGTTTTCCGTGAAACAAATCGAACTTTGTTTCATAAGCCCTTGTAAACGCGTGAATTTCTCACCTGATTCTACTGCGATCCGTTGTTTCACGCGAGCCGCCTCGGGGAGGTGGCGCGGTGGTGGGTTAGGAATGTGGATATCTCGAGTAGCTCGCGGGAGGATTCTTGCTTGAGAGATATAAAAGTAAACACCCTTGATACCGGTTAAAAACGTTAACGCCACGGCAAATCCTTGCCTGGCGGGGGTTTCCGGCCGATCAGGTGAAGCTTTACGGGACCTTGGGTGAGCGCCTGCGGGACAGTTCGGTGGCGGGCTTCGGGAACGCCGGTGAGCCACTGCAGGAGAGGACGTGAGCGGGTTCAGGAGCGGGGGGATTCTTGACTTCCCGGCAAGGGTGAGGCGATACGGGAGGCCACGGCCGGGCATATCACGCACGGCCGGGCCCGGCTCCGATGTTACGGGAAATGCAACGGTGAGGGGATTCGGGAGCGGCGATTGGCGCCATTTTTTGGCTAAATCGAGGGGCTGAAATGCGTGCGGTGAGAAGGATCGGGAAAAAATGCAGTTCGAAGGTGAAGTTTTTCGGGAGCCAACGCCCGAAATCGGGCGAAATGGGCACTTTCGGGGCCCAGAGGTGAGCTTTTTCGGGGGCTTGCCATCGAACCGCACGGATCTTCCGGCTGCGCGAAGGACGTTCCCGAAGACTTTACGCGACATAGGGTGAGGATTTTCGGGAGATTGCCGCAGTGCCGCGAAAGTCTCAGGATCCGCCGACGCTCTTTAGCTAAGGTGAGGTTTTTCGGGAGCATTTTTTGGCATATTTCCTGCCGAAGGTGAGCAGTTTCGGGAGAAAGTTGGCGTTCACTGCGCTGCAGACGCCGAGAATACGGGCTCGCGGAGGGTGTTACTCCCGGTTGTCATCCGGTATGGGTGAGAATATTCAGGAGGTTTTTCTCGGCAAACTCGCATATGCCTGAATCTCGTGTCTCGATCTGAGGTGAGGGAATGCGGGAGCCGATATCGCCTTCCCCTGCCTGCCGCACATGTGGATAAGTTACGGAATCCATTGATTTTTTCTTTTCGGCGCAATGAGCGGTGAGGATTTCCGGGAGGCGCCACGAAGGTGCAGCGCAACCGGACCGGATGCAAAAGGTGAGGTTTTTCGGGAGCAATTCCGGCGTAACAGCCGCAGCGTCGGCTTTCGGGAGCGCGCCAATAACTTTGGCCTGCACGACGACAGGTGAGGATTTTCGGGATATCTGGGGCACTCCCTCGTAACGCGCTGATGATTTGGCGCTTCGATCGCCGTGTCGGACAGCTTTTGCCGCCACAAGTGGGACTTTCCGATCGTTTTGTCCGTGCGGCGGGCCATGCTTTGGTGCAGTGCGATCGCACCGTTGTGGATTTTTTAGCCGGCAACCGGTTGGTCGCCAGGATTTCGCGACGTCGACGGACTTTTTTTCACCGTCAGCACGAAAATATTTAAGGTGAGCGAATACGGGAGCCGATGGCGACCTTTGGTACTCAGGCAGAAATGCGGGATCCGGCCGGAGCGTGCATGACGCAAAGCGCCCCACTGGATGGGCGTCTGACCAAAGGTGAGGCGATACGGGAGGGTGCCGCGGTGAGCGGCGCGCGCGAGATGCGCATCACCGGCAATGGTGAGGGAGGCCCTATAGACGCCTATCACCACAGACGGTATCCTTTCGCGAAATTCTCTTCTCGACCCGACGCATGGCCACGAAGCGCGTGAAAAAGACCGATGTGGTAAGCCCCAGCTCGGCGGAATTGCGCAAGGCCGTCGAGGCGATCGCGATCCAGCCGAAGAGCGGCAAGATCACCCTGCTGACCCGCAAGCTGTTCAATGTCCTGTTGGCCGTCGCCCAGCAGGCCGACGAGTCTGGCGATACCTACCGTGCGCTACTGTCCGACATCGTCGCCAACTCGGCGTTCGATTCGAACGATACGGCGCTCGTAAAGGAGCACCTGCGCCGCATGGTGTCGGTGCAGGTCGAATGGAGCCAGGGCACGTCGAGCCAGAAGCCCGGCCGCAAGTGGGGCATCTCCACGCTGATTGCGGACGCGGAAATTCTCGAGGATCCGCAAACTCGTCGCGTCTGGGTGGAGTTCTCGTTCGCGCCGAAGATCAAAAAGAAGCTGCTGGATCCGGTCCAGTACGCCCGCCTGAGCCTGCAGTTCCAGAGTCAGTTGCGCAGCAGCGCGGGGCTGGCGCTCTACGAGATCTGCGTGCGCTATCTGACCAACCCCAGCCATCTGACGATGCGCGAGACCTGGGAGTGGTGGCGCCCAATCCTTTCCGGTACCCCGGACACCGAAGCCGGCGACGAAGCCAAACGCGAGTACAAGTATTTCAAGCGCGATTATCTGCGGCCCGCAATTGCCGAAGTCAACGCGGTGACGAACATCTTCGTCGAGTTGATCGAGCATCGCGAAGGGCGCCGTGTCGCCGAGATCCAGTTTCGCGTGACCGAGCGCAAACAGCCGATGCTCGCGCTCGACGAGCATCCGAATGTATTCGACAGCACGCTCGTCGACCGCATGGTCAAGATCGGAATTCCGCTCAAGGAAGCGCAGTCGCTTTACGCCGACAGCGAGGAAAACCGCATTCGCGCAGCGTTGCAGCTGACCGAACAGCGCATGCGCAGTACGAGCTTGCCGCCGGTGCGCAGCGCCGCGGCGCTGTTCAAGGACGCGTTGAAGAAGGGCTATGCGCCGCCGGTCGAGACCGCGGCAGGCGCCACACCGGCCGTTGGCCGCGGTGCGGCGGCAGCGGTCTCAGCCGACGATCCGAAGGCGCGGCTGCTCGATGAATACGCGGCGTATCGGCGCAAGGAAGCGCGCTCGCTCTATGAAGAGCAGGGCGACATGGAGCGCGAACTGGCGCGTCAGTCGTTTGAGACGGATGAACTGCCGGGACTGGGATCGCATTTGCGCGACGACTGGCGTCGTCGCGGGCTGGAATCGAAACTGGCCGATACGGCGTTCTTCGACTGGCTCGCGCGCAAGACCTGGGGCGAACCGACCGACGGCGATCTGCTCGCGTTCACGCTGAGCCAAACGCGCGCTGCCTGAGCATCAGTTATGGCCGGCCCGTGCAATGCGGGGCGGTGAGGGTGTGACCGTTCGGGCGATTGTGAGGCATGAAACGATCGTGCCTCAATCGTCGACGGTCCGCCAGTGCGTGGCAGCCGTCGACACATTTTCCAAGGTTATTTCGTTTTCAGGATCTGTTCGATCTGCTGAAGAATCGCGTCCCGTCGATCTTTGGTGAGTCCCTTCAGGCGCAACTCGAGCCGGTCGTCGCCATAAGACTTCAAGTCGCCGACGGCGACACCGTCCAGCTTGATCTCCAGCCGTTGTGCGTAGCGTTGCCGCCCAGCCGGTTTCGGGCTTTCCTGCGCGCTCGCCCGGCCTTTCACGATATCCGCTACCTGACGCGTGCTGAGGTCGTCGGCCACGATGCGGTTGATGAGACGCAGCGTGGCATCGGTGCCGCGCGCGCCGTGATAGCGCCCGACCTGATAGGCCATGTTCGAGCCGAAGCGGTCCGGGCGTGCCACCATTTCCTGCATGACCGATTCCGGCAACTTGCCGATCGATAGCGCAACCGCCACCGTCGATTCGTCGAGGCCGAGGTGGTCGGCAAGTTCACGTTGACTCAGAAAATGCTTTTCGTCGATGAATCGCTTCCACACCACCGCGTTATCGAAAACGGTCTGCGAATCGCGCTGGACGTTCAGGTCGTAACCGAGTTTGTAGCTCTGAATGCCGATCGGCAGGTCGACGACGATTGCCTTGACGACTTCCTTGTTCGCTTCTTTCAGTGCCCGCACGCGACGGCCGCCATCGCTCACGTAGTAGCTGCCCGGCGCCGCATAGTCGGGAATGACATGGATCGCCTGCTGTTGCCCTTGCTTCGCAAGATTGACAGCGAGTTCAGCGATCGATGCCTTCAGATAGAAGTGACGCGGATTGAAGGGGCTCGGCTTGATGTCCTTGAGCGGCAACTCGATGATCTGCCCCGGACGGTAGCCTTGAGCGATGCGCCAGGTGCGGTATTCGACCGATTCATTTTCGAGGCCAGGCGCATCGTCGAGAATCGGCTCGACGGCAGGTTCAAGGCCGGTCACAAGCGCAGGCTGACTCGAGCGCCCAGCAACTTCGCGCGTTTTTGGCTTGTCCTGGACGAGGCCGTCGATGGCGTTGAGACGGTCGAGCGCAGTGCGCTTCTCGCTGCTCGTCGTATCCGGACGAGCCTGAAAGCCTTTGGCGAATTGGGAGGGTTTCATTCAGGGTCCTTTATGCGCATAAAGTCAGGGGAGCATGGCCGCGATCTCGTCGGCGCATGCGCGCACTTCCACCGCGGCGAGGCGAGCGCCGCGATCGTTCATTTGCAGAACGGTCTGGCCCAAGGCCATCGCCTGCTTGTACGCCTCACGTGTGGGAATCTGCGTTCTGAGCAGAGGGAAACCAAGCTCTTCGAGGGCGCGCTTCAGCTCGCGGGTGAGCATGCGCTTCTCCTCGGTCTTGTTCAGCAGAAATACCGCGCGCAGATCTTCGTTCATGACCTGAGCCTGCTGGATGAGCTTCACGAGACCAACACTCGACCAGTAGTCGGCCGGAGAAGACGAAGTCGGAATGACGGCGACGGTCGCAGCGAGCAACACCACACCCGAGACCTTTTCCGTGATCGACGGCGGGCAGTCCACGACGATCACGTCGTAGTCGTTGACGAACTTCTTGATCTCCCGATGGATCTGGCCACCGGCTTCGGAAAGATTGACGACCGGGAACGGGATGCCGGTGTCACCATCGGCTGACGCACTGGCCCAATGGACCAGCGTGTTTTGGCCGTCGGCATCCACGACGAGAACCCGCTTCCCCTTTTCGTGAAAGGCCGCGCCGAGATGCATCGCGATCGTGCTTTTGCCGACCCCGCCCTTTTGCTGCGTGACTGCGATTATCTCTGCTGCCAATTGGTATTCTCCTTTTTGCTATTAGCTTAGGATTTTACCTGGAATGTTTTTCAGTTCAATGATTTTTGGCGTAATTTGCAGTCGAATTAGCCATTCGGACAAGGTTTATGCGCATAAAGCTCGCACAGGGGCGTGGGAACGCCGCTAGCGTTTGCGCGCGGCACTGAAATCTGCCTCGGCAATGCCTTCGATGCATGGCGTCGATCTGCTAACGGGCACACCGGACGATGACATCGGCGCAACTCACGGCTTTATGCGCATAAAGTCCGCGCCTCACTCCATCGCTTCCCCGTCGCACACAAAGCGCGACCGGAAAATCTCACCGCGAATCCACATGACGCCCCCATGGCAGCAAACCTCGGCACCAAGAGTCAGGAATGGTCCGCAGAAGCGGCCTACGCGTGCCAGCGCGCCCCCGGTAAAATCGCAGCGAGGCCCCAGTCTCACCGAGGCTCACCCACCACCACTCTTCTCTCGCAATTGCGACGTCATGATCACGATCTACCACAACCCCCGCTGCTCCAAGTCCCGCGCGGCTTATGAACTGGTATCCACTGCAACGGCAAACGAGTCAGTCGAGGTGATTGAATACCTGACACAACCGCTCACCGTCGACCGACTCAAAGCGCTGCACGCGATGCTGGGCTGCCCGCTACTCGACATGATTCGCACCGGCGAAACCGAGTACGCAGAACTCGGCCTCGATGCGCCTGGCGTTACAGATGATCAGCTCTACGAAGCAATTGTGCGGCATCCGATTCTGCTGCAGCGACCCATCGTCGTGCGCAATGGCCGCGCCGTGATCGGGCGCCCGACCGAAAACATTGCCGCACTGTTTGGCTGACATCGCCGGGATGCATGCGTTGGGGTACTCACGCGCCAAAAGCGAGCGAATCGCGAGCGCGAGCGCCCGCGTGCATGGACGAGGTGCAATCCCTGCCATGCACGCATGGAAATTGCATCTTTGCTAACCTGCAGACGAATCCGACGCGAGGCCCGTGTTCATCGGCTCTTCGCGCAAGTTGTCCACAAGCTTATGCCCAAAATCTGTGGATAAATTCGCGTTACCCACGGTTATCCACAACGCCTCGCCGATCCCGATATCGGGCTGACCCGAGCGAGCGTCTGCGCATCGCCGGAAGGCGCATACGTCTATGATGACGTTTCCTTCCATTGCGCTTCGCGCGCGCTTCCGAGGAAACCGAAATGGCCTACAAGATCGCAGTGGTAGTCGGCAGTCTGCGCAAGGATTCATTCAACCGGCAACTCGCACACGCGGTGACTTCGCTCGCACCCGCCGATTTTACTTTCGAGTATCTCGACATCGGCGTGCTGCCGCTCTACAGCCAGGATTACGACGCCGACTATCCCGAGGTGGCGCGCCGCTTCAAGCAACAGATCGAAGCGGTCGACGCCCTGCTGTTCGTCACGCCCGAATACAACCGCTCGATTCCGGGCGGGTTGAAAAACGCACTCGACTGGGGTTCGCGGCCGTGGGGCACGAATTCGTGGCGCGGCAAGCCGGGCGCGGTGCTCGGCACGTCGGTGGGGGCAACGGGCACAGCGCTCTCGCAGCAACATCTGCGTAACGTGCTCGCCTATCTCGACGTCCCGCTGCTCGGTCAGCCCGAGATGTTCATCAAGCACGACCCGAGCCGCGTTAACGAGCAAGGCGAGATCGTCAACGAGGACACCCGCAAGTTCCTGCAGGGCTTCGTCGATACGTACGTGGCCTGGGTCAAGCGCCAGCTCGGCCGCTGACGCCTGAAACGCAACCCACGCGGCATTTGCGCGAGGGGCTTCAGTGCAACGTTCGGCGCTGCCCCGGCATGTCCTTGTGGTGCTCGGGCGTATCTTCCTCGTATTCGAGGAATTCGTCCGGAATTTGCGGCGCGACGCCTGCTGCGGGTCGCGTCGCTTCGGGTGCGCCAGGAACGTCCACATGATGCGCGCCCATCACCGCACCAGCGCCCGGTGCACTGGCCGATGTGAGCACGGTCGCTTCGGCCTCGCTCGTCGGCCGCATCGGTTCGACAGTGGGTTCGACGGTCGGGTCAACGGAGGCTTGTTCGCGCGCGGCTTCGGTCTGCGCGGCACGGCGGCGCATGGCATCGGCGAATTCGGAGAGACCCAGTTCGTCGAGCGCCGAGTGCTCGCGCGCGACCGGACGGTCCGTCGCGGGCCATGCCCACGGCGTGCCGCGTAGCGCGACTTCCGTCGCATGCTCTTCGCGCAGCGTCTCGTACGCGAGGTTGGCGTGCGCCTCGTCGCTCACATGCACGCCGATGCGCACCGCTTCGCCCGGCGGCGGCGTCATGCCCGTCTGGGCCTCGGTGGTGCGACGCGCATCGCCCGTCGACGAGAAAAAACTTCCCACGAGCCGCTCGATGCCGGCCAGCACACCCTCGGTGCGCGCCGGCAGGTCGATGTCGCCCGCCGCGAAGCCGCGCTGCAGCAGCGCGTCCTGCGCGTGGCGTGCTTCCTCGTAGGTTTGGAAAACGCCGGTCACGGTCTGTTTCATGGCAGCCTCCTTCGCCAGATGGCGACGCCTGCTTACATCATGCGCCGATTGTGCTTTGCTCGTGCATCGGTTGGCGCATGCTGCGCGCGACGTCTAACCGCCTGATTCTGCGGGTCGTGCTGGCTGTCGCAAGCCTCGTGCCGCGAAGCGTGTTCCTGCGACTTGTCATGCTCGCGGGCTCGGGAGCGTCGCATCGTGCTCGCGCTTCGCGCGCGCCTGGCGGTCCTCGCGAATCGCCTCGAGCATCTTCTCCAGCAGCGCGATGTCGAAGGGCTTCGATAGCACACGCACATCGGCATTGCGCGTGCGCTCGAGCTCCTCCGCATAGCCCGTCACGAGGATCACGGGCAGGTCCGGCTCGAGCCCCTGCAGCGCCTCGGCCAGATCGATGCCGTTCATCGTCCCCGGCATGTGGATGTCGGAAAGCACGAGGTCGAAGCGCGGCGTGGGCTCGCCCTCGGCAGGCGGCGCTTCGACCCGTTCCAGCGCACTCGCCGCGTCGCTCGCGCAGGTCACGCGGTGGCCCATCATCTGCAGGAGCGCCTCGGTGCCGGCCGCGACTTCGTCGTTGTCCTCCACGAGCAGCACGTTCAGCCCATGCTGCACCTCGGCGCTCTCCTCGCGCGGCTCGCTCGGACGCGGCGCGGGCGGCTCGGCGAGCGAGCGCGGCAGATACAGATGCACCGTCGTGCCCGCGCCGATCGCACTGTCGATCGCGGCGAGTCCGCCGGTGCGCTCGCAGAACGCAAACACCTGCGGCAGTCCGAGGCCGGTGCCCGTGCCCTTCGACTTGGTCGTGTAGAGCGGCTCGAACGCGCGCGCGAGCACGTCCGGCGGCATGCCGGTGCCGGTGTCTTCGAGGGTGACGTGCACGAAGTCGCCGTCGAGCGGGAAGCCTTCGTCGGGCCGGAAGCTGATGTTGCGCGCGCGCACCGTGAAGCGGCCGCCGTTGGGCATCGCGTCGCGCGCGTTCACCGCGAGATTGATGAGCGCGAGCTCGAATTCGGCCACATCGACGAGCACGGGCCACACGTCGTCGTCGACTTCGACGATGAGCGACACCTTCGCGCCCAGCGACGCGCGCAGCAGTTCGCGGGCCGCCGGCAGCCAGCGCCCGACGTGGATCGTCTCGTTGCGCAGCGGCTGCTTGCGCGCCACGCCGAGCAGTTGGCGCGTGAGCGACTGGCCGCTCTTGAGCGCGCGCTCGACCGCCGAGAGTTCGCGCTCGAAACCCGCCGCGCCGCGCCGCCGCGCGATCTGCACGTTGGCCGAGACGATCATCAGCAGGTTGTTGAAGTCGTGCGCGACGCTGCCCACGAGGTTGCCGAGCGCTTCCATCTTGCGCGACTGCCGGTAGGCGGATTCGATCGAGCGGCGCATCGAGGCTTCGGCCTGCCAGCGCTCCCACGCCTCCTCTTCGGCGGCGAGACGCCGCAGCGACAGCCAGATCACGCACCAGAGGGCAATCGACGGGACGAACATCGAGATGATGAGCACGCTCAGGTGCCGGTACCACGCCGCCCAGATCGCGGGCGTGCGATACGCGCAGGTCACATAGACGGGGTACGCGCCCACGCGCCGGAACGCGAGGATCACGTTGCTGCCGAGCAGCGCGGAATGCATGCGCACGACACCGGACTCCGTGCCGCGCTGGAGCGCGGCGCCCAGCGGCGAGTGCGGCGTGATCGTGGGCCCGTCCACGCGCGGGGGCGGATCGAAGGCGAGGATCGTGCCGTCGCTGCGCACGAGGCCGAGCGACATCGGCGAGCCGGAGCCGAGCAGGTCGCGGTAGAACGAGCTGAAATAGCCGGGGCGCAAGGCGACCGAGACGAGACCCGCGAATCCGCCGGCTTCGTCGAGGCGCGCCACGCCCATGTTGAACACGGTCTCGCCGCTCACCTGGCCCTGCATCACGCGCGAGACGTGGTCGAGCACGCGGCCGTCGCGGATGCCGGCGAAGTCGTCGCGCGAGGCGATCGACATGGTCGGCGGCGGCGAATAGCGGCTGCTCGCGAGCAGGTCGCCGTTAGTGCCGAAAATCGACACCGCAGCCACTTGCGGATAACCGCCGCCGATGGCATCGAGTTTCTCGTGGATCTGCGGCTCGCTGGCGCGGATGCCGTCGTCGTTCAGATCGCGCACGAGGTCGACTACGCGAGCATCGAGCGCCTCGTTCATGTCGAACACCTTGAGCGCGTGCTCTTCGGCCACGCGCACGGTGCGCAGCGTGGTGTCGGTGGCGTCGGCTTCGCGCGCGCGCAAGTCGTTGTACGCCATGGCGGCGACGTAGAGGCACGGCAGCACGATCGCCGCGACGAGCAGCGCGAGCAGCGTGCGCCGGCGTACCGTGAAGTCGTGGCCCGGCGCGGCCGGAAACGGCGCGTCGTCGGCAGGGGGTGGCTGGGGTATGCGTTCGTCTGGCCGCTCGGGCCGGTCAGCAATCATCGTACGGAAAAGCAGGGAAAAGGCGGCGGGGCAGTCGACATGATAAACGACCGCGATGACGCCCCGACGGCCAGCGCATACCCCGTGCGCCGCAAGCATCGTCGGTCAGGCAGGCCGCCAGGGGTTTTCTCTCGCTGAATGCCGAATTCGCGAAAATCGGCGAAGCGCAAACGTACCACAAAGGGATAATCAACGTTCTTTATTTAAGGGATGGATAATTTATTTCCATAAATTAGCCAGAATGAGTCGATTTTGTTCGTCGAATGATTAACGGCGAGTTGCATTTGATTCAATTTGATTCGAGAATCCCGGACACGATAAATAACGCATTCGCATGAACGCCACGCTCGCCATTACGGCGCATGGCCATGCTATGGGGTGGCTGCAGGCATGCAGACGAGGGCCTTCACACCGGCGCACGGGTTGCCGGTAGCCATTGGGCAACGGCGCAGCCATGCGCGTTGCGTCGTCGCACCAGCGCGCGGGTCCGTTTATGCGTTACGAATTATTCGGCCCGTTCGCAATTTTCTTTGAAGTCTCCCTAAAGTAATTGCCCGCGCCGCCGTTAATCCGTCGAAACGCACTCCGTCCAACGCACACTCATTCAGCATATCCATGTCCTTGCCCATCGTGATCGCCGATGACTCGCTGTTAGCCCGCAAGGTGCTCACGAAGGCGCTGCCCGAGGACTGGGACGTGGCGATTTCGTACGCGTCGAACGGACACGAAGCGCTTGCCCATTACCGCGCCGGTCGTGCGGCTGTGATGTTCCTCGACCTCACGATGCCCGACCTGACGGGCTTCCAGGTCCTCGAAGCGTTGCAGCACGAAGACCTGAACACGTTCGTGATCGTCGTTTCCGCGGACGTCCAGCCTCGTGCCCGCGAGCGCGTGCAGGCACTCGGCGCGGCGGCGTTCGTCGCAAAGCCGGTAACCCAGGAGGCGCTGCTGCCCATCCTGAAGGAGTACGGGTTGTATGCCTGATCGAGTGTTCACGGAACTCCAGCGCGACGCGCTGCAGGAGATCGCCAATCTCGGCATGGGGCAGGCCGCGACGCGTCTGTCGGCGCTGCTCAACGCCTTCATCGAGTTGTCGGTGCCGCGCGTGCGCGTGGTCGCCGTCTCCGAGGCCGCGGCGGCGCTGCGCGAGATGACCGGTATCGACGGCCCGGTTGCGGCCGTGCGCCAGGGCTTTCGCTCGGAAATCAAGGGCGAGGCGCTGGTGATCTGCCGAAGCGGCGAGATCGCCGAACTTGGCAGCCTGGTCGGCGGACCTTACGCGACGATCGGCGACGATGCCCTCACCGAGGAAGAGCTGATGTTCGACGTCGCCAACGCGCTCACGGGCGCGTGCGTGTCGTCGATGCTCGACCAGCTCGGGCGCATGCCAGTGTTTTCGCAGCCGGGGCTGCTCGGCGAGGCGATCATGCTCGACGAGGTGTTCCAGCCGGGCCTGCTCGCGTGGGACGTCGCGCTGCTCGTCGAAGTCAATTTCGCGCTGGAAGACCAGCGCTTCCGCGCCCACCTCGTCATGCTGATGGCCGAGGAGTCGATCCATGTCGTGAGCCGGGCCATCGACGCGTTGTTACATAGCCTATGAACGAGCCAGCCGGGTTGCCAACACTAGCGGACCTCGTTGTCGAACGGGTGGGCTTCGGCATATTCGTGGTCGATCGCGACATGAACGTGCTGAGCTGGAACCGCTTCATGCAGGATCACAGCGGCGTGACCGCCGAGGACGTGATCGGCCGCTCCATCTTCGAACGCTTCCCGGACCTGCCGCGCGCGTGGCTCACGCGCAAGGTGGAAAGCGTGTTCCAGCTGGGGAGCTTTGCGTTCAGCTCGTGGGAGCAGCGCCCGTATCTGTTCCAGTTCGACCATGACCGGCCGATCACGGGCGGTGTGGACTACATGCAGCAAGACTGCACCTTCATGCCGCTCATGCGCGGGCGCGACGTAGTAGCCGTGTGCGTGACCATCTCCGATGTCACCCACGTGAGCGTCATGCAGCGCGAGCGCGAGGACGCCGTGGCGAAGCTGCGCGAATACGCCGACCGCGACGGTCTCACCGGCATCGCGAACCGGCGCTTTTTCGAAACGCGCCTCGCCGACGAATTCCTGCGCTGGCAGCGTTACGGCGGCGAGCTGTCGATGCTGCTGTTCGACCTCGACCACTTCAAGCGCATCAACGACGAATTCGGCCATGTGGCCGGCGACACGGTGCTGCGCTCGATGGCGCAGCGCGTGTCGGGCGTGGTGCGCAAGCAGGATGTGTTCGGCCGCTTCGGCGGCGAGGAATTCGCGCTGCTCCTGCCGTGCACGCCGCTCGACGACGCGCTCTACGTCGCGGAGAAGATCCGCCGCACGATCGCCGACGAGCCGATCGAGGTGCAAGGCGTGATCGTGCCCGTGACGGCCAGCGTCGGCGCCGCGACGGCGCGCACGGGTGCGCCCGACTACGAAGGCATGATCAACGAGGCGGACGCCGCCCTCTACACGGCGAAGCGCCAGGGGCGCAACCGCTCGGTCGCGCTCGCCTGATCCGAGTCGGGCGCAAACGGCTCCCGCCTCAATCCGGCTCATCGCCCCATGCTCCGGGGCTGCGCGGCCATGCCTCCACTGCGGTCCCCAGGCGCTGACGGCCCTGCGCGGGTCGCCCAAAGGTTGATATACTTTTGCCCGTTTCCGGCCTTGCACGCCTCCCGGCAAGCAATTTAAGGGTCGGGTGCCTCGCGCGTGTCCGCGCGCGCGGGCGACCCGCGGCAATGCGGGCCCGAATAGAGTCGAACGCCCGGTGAGGGCGCCCCCAGCGGAGATCGTCTTGGCTGTTTCCAATCTCGTCGTGGACGATACACAACAAACCGACGCTGCCGCCGCTTCGTCGGGCAGCTCGTTTTATCTGGCGATGCGGATCCTGCCCCCCGCGCAGCGCGACGCCATGTATCAGGTCTACGCCTTCTGCCGCGCTGTCGACGACATCGCCGACAGCGACCTGCCGCGCGCCGAGCGCGCTGCGGGGCTCGACCAATGGCGCGCCGACGTCGACGCGTGCTATGCGGGCACGCCGCGCGCTTCGCTCGCGGCGCTCACGCGCCATATCCATACGTTCGGGCTGCAGCGCGCAGATTTTCACGCGATGATCGACGGCATGGCCATGGACGCCGCCGAGGACATCTGCGCCCCCGACGAGGACACGCTCGACCTGTATTGCGACCGCGTGGCGAGCGCCGCAGGCCGGCTGTCGGTGAGAATTTTCGGGATGCAGGAGGAGCCGGGCCGCTTGCTGTCGCACCATCTGGGGCGCGCGCTGCAGCTCACCAACATCCTGCGCGACATCGACGAAGACGCGGACATCAACCGCTGCTATCTGCCGCGCGAACTGCTCGCGCGCGAAGGGATCGCGGCGGGCAATCCGCACACGATCGCCGCCGACCCGTCGCTGCCGCGTGTGTGCGAGACGCTCGTGCAGCGCGCCCGCGCGCACTTCGCGCAGGCCGACGCGATCATGGACGCCGCGCCGCGCGCGCAGGTGAAAGCGCCGCGCATCATGTCGGGCGTCTACCGCGTGCTGCTCGAGCGCACCGTGGATCGCGGCTTCGACCTGCCGCGCACGAAAGTCAGCAAGCCGCGCGCACGGCTCATGTGGATCGTCGCGCGTTACGCGCTGTTCTGATGCCTCGGCTAGTCCACGTCATCGGCGCTGGGCTTGCGGGCCTCGCGACGGCCGTGCGGCTTCAGCGGCGCGGCGTGCAGGTGGCGCTCTACGAGGCCGCCAGCCAGGCAGGTGGACGCTGCCGCTCGTACTACGACCGCACGCTTTCGGCGACGCTCGACACGGGCAATCATCTGGTGCTGGCGGGACATGCGCGCACGCTGGAGTACGTGCGCACGATCGGCGCCGGCGACGCGCTCTCCGGCCCCACCGAGCCGGGCTTCGCGTTCATGGATATCGCCGCGGGCTCGCGCTGGACGGTGCGCTTCTCGCGTTCGCGCATGCCGTTCTGGATCGGCGACTCGCGCTCGCGAGTACCGGGTACGCGCGCCGCGGACTATCTGGGGCTGCTGCCGCTCCTGTTCGCCAAGCCGGGCCGCACGATGGCGCAGACCATGCGCTGCGAAGGCGTGCTGTGGGACCGGCTGCTGCACCCGTTCTTTCTCACGGCGCTCAATGTCGAGCCGCGCGTGGGCAGCGCGGAGCTGGCGGGCGCGATGCTGCGCGAGTCGCTCGCGGCGGGTGGCGAGTCGTTCCGGCCACTGGCGGCGCGCGGGGGCCTTTCCAGCGCATTCGTCGATCCGGCCTTGCGCATGCTTCAGCACGGC
The DNA here is from genome assembly GCF_040948675.1 of Paraburkholderia sp. BR14312. Classification (NCBI taxonomy): domain Bacteria; kingdom Pseudomonadati; phylum Pseudomonadota; class Betaproteobacteria; order Burkholderiales; family Burkholderiaceae; genus Paraburkholderia; species Paraburkholderia sp. BR14312. Next base: position 12,620 of record NZ_JBFPKI010000012.1, on the reverse strand, counting down.
GGCGCGGCGATCCGCCTCGACTCGCCGCTCAGGGAGATTGAGTACGACGACGCGGCGGGCCGCGTCTCCGCACTCGATTTTCCAGACGGGCGCATCACGCTCGCAGCCGACGAGGCGGTGGTGCTGGCCGTGCCCGGCGCGGCCGCCGCGGCGCTCGTGCCGGCGCTGCAGGCGCCGCAGCGCCACAATGCGATCGTCACCGTGCACTACGCGGTGCCGGCGCCGCCGGGCCTCGTGACGCCGATGGCGCTCGTCAACGGCACGGCCCACTGGCTGTGCACGGCCGAGGGGCGCCTGTCGGCGACGATCCACGACGCGCACGGCGTGCTCGACCTCGACCCCGAGGAGATCGCGCGCCGCGTGTGGACCGACGTGGCCGAGGCGGCCTCGCTGCCGCTCGAGCCGATGCCTGCCTGGCGCGTGTGCGCCGACGCGCGCGCGACCTTCGCCGCGGTGCCCGACGAGGAATGGCGCCGGCCCGCGACGCGCACGCGCTGGAACAATCTGATGCTTGCAGGCGACTGGACGGCTACCGGTCTGCCCGCGACGATCGAAGGAGCGATCCGCTCGGGCCGCAAGGCCGCCGAGCTGCTCCTGACCGAAAATTTGGAACGTAGATGAACGATTTATCCCAGGACACGCTCGGCGTCGCCACGCCGGGCGTGGCGATGCCCACCCCCACGTTTGCCGAAGAGACGGCCGCACCGCTCGCCATGCTCGACGCCGCCGTCGTGCGCGCGACCGATGCGATCCTCGCCGACCAGCGCGCCGATGGCCATTGGGTCTACGAACTCGAAGCGGACGCCACGATCCCGGCCGAATACGTGCTGCTCGTGCATTACCTGGGCGAAACCGCGAACCTCGAACTCGAACAGAAGATCGCGCGCTACTTGCGCCGCATCCAGCTGCCGGACGGCGGCTGGCCGCTCTTCACCGACGGCGCGATGGACGTGAGCGCAAGCGTGAAGGCTTACTTCGCACTCAAGATGATCGGCGACGCCGAAGACGCCGAACACATGGTGCGGGCGCGCGAGGCGATTCTCGCGGCGGGCGGCGCGGAGCAGGTCAACGTGTTCACGCGCATCCTGCTCGCGCTGTTTGGCGTGGTGACGTGGTACGCAGTCCCGATGATGCCCGTCGAGATCACGTTGCTGCCGCAGTGGTTCCCGTTCCATCTGTCGAAGGTGTCGTACTGGGCGCGCACGGTGATCGTGCCGCTGCTCGTGCTGGGCGCGAAGCGCCCGGTGGCGCGCAACCCGCGTGGCGTGCGCATCGACGAGCTGTTCCGCGGCGCGCCGGTGAGCGTGGGCCTGAACGCCCGCTCCCCGCATCAGAGCAAGGGCTGGTTCGGTTTCTTCCGCGCCGTGGACGGCGTGCTGCGCGTGACCGATCCGCTCTTTCCGACCTACCTGCGCCAGCGCGCGATCGACGCCGCGGTGGCGTTCGTCGACGAGCGCCTGAACGGCGAGGACGGTCTGGGCGCGATCTTCCCGGCCATGGCCAACGCCGTGATGATGTACGACGTGCTGGGCTATCCCGCCGATTATCCGCACCGCGCGATCGCACGCCAGTCGCTCGAAAAGCTGGTGACGGTCCACACGGAGGAAGCGTACGTCCAGCCCTGCCTGTCCCCGGTGTGGGATACGTCGCTGGCGGCGCACGCCCTGCTGGAGACCGGCGACGCCCGCGCGGAGGAAGCCGCGCGCCGCGGCCTCGAATGGCTGCGTCCGCTGCAGATTCTCGACGTGCGCGGCGACTGGATCTCGCGCCGCGAGGCGGTGCGTCCGGGCGGCTGGGCGTTCCAGTACGCGAACCCGCACTACCCCGATGTCGACGACACGGCCGTGGTCGTGGCCGCGATGGACCGCGTGGACAAGCTCGACAACACGAATGCCTACGACGCCCCGATCGCCCGCGCGCGCGAATGGGTGGTCGGCATGCAAAGCAGCAACGGCGGCTGGGGCGCGTTCGAGCCGGAGAACACGCAGTACTACCTGAACAACATCCCGTTCTCGGACCACGGCGCACTGCTCGATCCGCCGACCGCCGACGTCTCGGGCCGCTGCCTCTCGATGCTCGCGCAGCTCGGCGAGCTGCCGGCCGCGAGCGAGCACGCGCGCCGCGCGTACAACTATCTGCTCGAAGAGCAGGAAGCCGATGGCAGCTGGTACGGTCGCTGGGGCATGAACTACATCTACGGCACGTGGACGGCGCTGTGCGCGCTCAACGCGGCCGGTCTCAGTCACGACGACCCGCGCATGAAGCGCGCGGTGCAATGGCTCGTGCAGATCCAGAACGACGACGGCGGCTGGGGCGAAGACGGCACGAGCTACAAGCTCGAATACCGCGGCTATGAGCGCGCCACCAGCACGGCTTCGCAAACGGCCTGGGCGCTGCTCGGCCTGATGGCGGCGGGCGCGGTCGATCATCCGGCGGTGGCACGCGGCATCGAGTATCTGCAGACAACGCAGCAGGAACACGGCCTCTGGGACGAAACGCGCTTCACGGCCACGGGCTTTCCGCGCGTGTTCTATCTGCGCTACCACGGCTATCGCAAGTTCTTCCCGTTGTGGGCGCTCGCGCGCTACCGCAACCTCAAGCGCGCGGGCGTGACGCGCGTCACGGTCGGTCTGTGAGCGCGGCGGCCGGTATCAAGGCGCGCGCCCTGCCAGTGATCGCAGTAACGGGCATGGCCTTCGAGGCGAGCATTGCCGCGGGCAAAGGCCAGGATGGCGTACGCGCCGTCTATGCCGCGCGCGCCGATCTGCTGCAGAGCGCGCTTGCGGCGGCGCTCGAGGACGGCGCGGCGGCCATCGTCAGCTTCGGCACGGCGGGCGGTCTTGCACCCGATCTCGAGCCTGGCACGCTGGTGATCGCGCAAGCGATCGAAGGGCCGTTCGGGCGCGTCGCGACCGACGCCGCCTGGAGCGCACGCATGGCCGACGCGCTGATGGCCTCGCCGCTCGCCGCGAAAACCCGGCGCGGCGTGGAGGCAGCCGTTGCCGCGCCGCTCACCGGTGCGGCGGACAAGGCCGCGCTGTTCAGCGCGTGCGGAGCGCTCGCCGTCGATATGGAATCGCACCTGGCCGCCGCCGCCGCGGCTGCGCATGGCGTGCCGTTCGCAGTGTGCCGCGCGATCGTCGATCCGGCGTGGCGCAGCCTGCCGAAAGCGGCCATGGCCGGCTTGCGCGATGACGGCACGACGGCGGTGCTCCCGGTCCTGCGCGAACTGGCGCGCGACCCGGCCCAACTGGGCGGCCTGCTGCGCGTGGCGGCGGACGCGAAAGCGGCACGCCAGTCGCTGAGCGCCGCGCGGCAGGTGTTGACTGCCACCGGCGCTTTTTTCCCGAAATGATCCTGCCGGGTTATTGAAATACTAGGGTAAACCCCTATCTCTGGTAACATCTCAGTGTTAACCCCAGGTTCGTTCCTGCGAGCTGGGGACAAATCACATATCGGGGAGTGGCCAGCCATGAATTTTCATACTCGCAAGTGGGTCAAGCCTGAAGACCTGAATCCGAACGGCACGCTGTTCGGCGGCAGCCTGCTGCGCTGGATCGACGAAGAAGCGGCGATCTACGCGATCTGCCAGCTCGACAATCAACGCGTGGTGACCAAGTTCATGTCGGAGATCAACTTCGTGAGCTCGGCGCGTCAGGGCGACATCATCGAGCTCGGCATCACGGCCACGGATTTCGGCCGGACGTCGATCACGCTGCGCGCCGAAGTGCGCAACAAGATCACGCGCAAGAGCATCCTGACGATCGAAAAGATGGTGTTCGTGAACCTCGGCGCCGACGGCGTGCCGGCCCCGCACGGCCGCGAGCGTATCCGTTACGCCGACGAAGCCTACGAGCGCTATCGCCAGACCGTGCAGACGACGGCGGATGCCACGGCGCTGGCGGCGGCGAACGAGGCCGAACGCCAGGCCGAGAGCGAGGACGCTTCGGTGCATTGAGCGGTGCTCGCGACGCGATAAAAAACCCGGCAACCTCGAAAGGTTGCCGGGTTTTTTGCATTGATACGCCGCCCGCCCGCATACGGGCGGCCCTATGTTGCGTTCAGGGCGCCGATGCGGGCTTCACAGGCGCTGCCGTCGCACCCGAAGCCGCGACAGGCGCCGATGCGCTCGCCGGTGCGGAAGCGGCTGCCGCGGCTACACCCGCCGTGCCGGCCGCCGCAGCAGCACCCGGACCCGCGCCAGCCGCGGCCGCACCGGTCGTAGCAGCCCCGGTAGCGCCCGTCGCGCTCCCCTCGCCAGGATCCTCGTAATTCGGCAGACCATTGTTCGAAGCGCCGGGGGCCGCCGTGCCACCTGCGCCACCTGCGCCGCCGGCACCGCCGGCACCGCCCGACTCGCCCGGGTCTTCGTAATGGGGTGCCCCGTTCTCGTTCGGTGCGGCCTCGCCGCCCGGCTCGCCGTAATCGGGCAGCGGCGCATTGTTGCCCCGCGAGCCGCGGATCAGCGATTCGCGCTGCTGGCGGTAGGCGTCGCGCACGAACGAATACGGGTCGAGTGCCGCCTGCTTGAGCAGGTCGGTTGCGCCGAGCAGGTCCGCACGCGCGCTGATGAACTGCGCGAGATACATCGGGTTGCGCACCGCCGGCTCGAAGTAGTTGATGACGTTGAACTTCACGTCCACGGCCATGCCGATGCCGTCGCGCACCGAACTGGGCCCGAACAGCGGCAGCACGAGATACGGGCCGGCCGGCATGCCGTAGTGGCCCATCGTGAGGCCGAAGTCCTGATGGTGCTTGGGCAGCCCCGCCAACGTCGCGAAGTCGATCAGGCCGCCCAGACCGAAGGTCGTGTTCATCGCGATGCGCATCAGATCCTGGACGGCGTCGGTGATCTTCAGCTGCAGCACGTTGTTTGCGAAGTTGTCGACGTCCCCGATGTTCGAGAAGAAGTTCGTGATCGCCTGACGCAGCGGCTGCGGCGTCACCTTCTGGTAGCCCTTGGCAACCGGCTGCGCGACGTGGGTATCGAGTTTGTCGTTGAACGTGAAAATTGCGCGATTCGCGGGCTCGAACGGATCGCCCGGTTTGCGGTCGGGGCCCGTGGCGCAACCCGACGTCACGAGGAGCGCCAGGCTCGCCGCCGCCATGGTGAGCGCGGCTTGATTCTTCTTCATTGGTCGATCCCCTGAGTTTCCGATCTCGCGCGTTTTGCGCGCGGCTTGCCCATCAGCACCGGCTGGAAGACCACGGCGCCTATCAGCGTACAGAACAAGGACAGTGCGAGCAGCTTGCCCATGCTCGACGTGCCCGGATGATGCGATAGCCACAGGCTCCCGAACGCCGTGGCGGTGGTCGCGGCGGAAAAAAGCACCGCGTGCGTGAGGCTCGAATGCAGGAGGCCGGTCTGCCCCGCGCGCCAGGCCATCACGAAGTAGATTTTGAACGCGACGCCGACGCCGAGCATCAGGGGAAGCGCGATGATGTTGGCGAAATTTAGCTGAATTCCGAAGACGACGCACAATTCGAGCGTAACGAGCGCCGATACCAGTAGAGGAATGATCGTGCGCAGCACGTCGCCGAAATTGCGCAACGTGATCCAGAGCAGCGCCGTGATGAGCAGCACCGACCACCCCGCTGCCTGGAAGAACGCGAGGATGATCACGTTCGCCGAGTGCAGGATCGAGATCGGGCCGCCGATCGCGTTCGGCTCCGCCGCCTTCACCGCGTGTGCGAAGCGCGCGAGCATCACATCGTCGTTGGGATCGACGCCCGGCGGCACGCGCGGCGCGACGTCCACGATCGCCTGGCCGGTCGGCGCCACCCAGTCGCGCGCCATCTCGGGCGGCAGGTTTTCCCGCGTGATCTCCGAGGGCTGCAACAGGCGCGCGAGCTGCGCGAAGGCGAGCCTGAGCGTGAGGCTGAAGGCGGTTTCCGCGCGGTCGCGCGTGGCCGGGCTCGCGTTCGCGAGTTTGTTGAGCGAGTCGGACAGATGGTTCGCCTCGGCCGCGCCCGGCCCCGGGTGGTCGCTCGCGGCGAGCGAAAGCTGGTTGGCCGCGCGCTTGAGCGTCTGTACGCGCACTTCGTCGGTTACGGGCGAGGACGGCTGCTGCGTGAGCGCGGGCAGAAGCTGCTGCGCGGCGCTCGAGATCAGCATGAGCTTTTGCTGCTGATCGTCGGGAATCAGCGAACTGAGCGTGGTGGCGCGAGCGACTTCGGGCAGCTTCGAGAGCCGCGCGGCGATCTTGTCGGCTTCTTCGAGCGACGGCGCGAGCACGCTCACATCGTTGATCGAGATGACGGGCGAGTTCTTGAGCGCCAGCAGCGTCGCCATCGACTCGGTATGCGGATCCTTAAGATGCAACGGATTGAAGTCGAAGCGCAGATGCAGCAGCAACGGCGTCGCGCCCACCACGATAATGAGCGTGGTGATCAGCACGGGCTTGCGATGCTCGGCGAGCCATTTGTCGACGGGCGCGAGGAACGCGAAGCCCGGCGAGGCGCGCTCGCCCCTGGGATTGAACACGCGGATGAGCGCCGGCAGCACCGTCATGTTGCACACGTATGCCACGAACATGCCCACGCCCGCGATCTGCCCGAGTTCCGAGAGGCCCTTGTAGGCGGTCGGCAGGAAGGAAAAGAAACTTTCGGCCACGGCGATCGCCGCGAGCGTGAGCGGAACGCCGATGGTCCGCGCGGTCTTGAGGAGCGCGGCGTCGAGCCGCTCGTCCTGGAAGCGCTCCTCGCGATACTTCACGCCGAACTGCACGCCGAAGTCGACGCCTAGCCCCACGAACAGCACCATGAAGGCGACCGAGAGCATGTTGAACGAGCCGATCATCATGAGGCCGAGCGCGGCCGTGATGACCAGACCGACCACGAGTGTGATGAGCGTTGCGCCGATCAGCTTGCCCGAGCGCAGCGCGAGCCACAGGATGGCGAGCACGACGATGATCGTGATCACGCCGTTGAGCGCGGCGCCGTCCTGCACCGAGGCGAATTCGTCGTCGGCGAGCGGCTGTTCGCCCGTGAGGCGCACGCGCGCGCCGAATTCGCTGTCGAGATGAAGCGAGGCGGCGGTCGCGCGGATCGCTTCCGACGCGTTTGCGCCTGCCTTGAGCGCGCCGAAGTTAAGCACCGGCTGCACGGTGATGAAGGCGAACGCCGGCTTCGTCGCCGCGTCCTTGTCGACGAGCGCGCGCCACGAGAACGCCGCGGGCTTGCCGGCGAGCACCTCGTCGACGACGGTGGCGGCGCTGCCGAGCAGATTCGCCATTTGCGGCAACTTGATCTGGCCGATCGTGAGCGGCAGTTGCAGCGTGGTCGTGAGCGTGCCGGCCAGACCCGCGAGACTCGGATCCTTCGCGAGCTGGTTCACGAGCGGGCGCGCCTGCACGAGCTGGCCCGTGGTCGAGAGCACCGTGGCCGTGGACGGGAACAGCAGGCCGTTGTGCTGGAAGAACGGGCCGCCCGCGGGCTGCGAGACGGCGCTGAATTCGCGCGAGTCGGCCTTGAGCGCTTGCGCGAGCTTGTCGGCTGCGGCGTCGGCGAGTTCGGGCGCGTCGGCTTCGACGACCACGAGCAGCGAGCTCGCGCGCTGCGGGAACGCCTTGTCCTTGGCTTCGCTCAACGCGGCCCATTCGGCCGTGTTCTCGACGAGACCGCTGACGTCGGTATTGATCTTGAAATGCCTCGCGACGTATACGCCGGAGAGCACGGCAAGCACGATTGCAAATGTGATCACCCACGCCGCGCGGCGCACCGACCAGGCGACGAGGCTAATGATGAATGGCTTCAGCATACAGGCGAGGGGGCCCTGTCAATTAGGTTCTTTGACGCGAAACGCACAAGTATACCGGCCCCGCCCGTCCCGGCGCGGGTCTTGCACACCTGGGCTCGAGGCGGCGCCCCGGCAGCGCATCTGCCAAAGCCGTTATACTGGCTCAGCCGGCGGCGCGAAGGTTACGTGATTGCACTTGCACTTAACCGCACGCACTGAGTCGCACTGTACCGGCGCCTGAATTTCACTGTTCCAGAAGAGCGTATGAAACGTTACCTGACCGCATTTTTCGTCGCCGCCTGTTTCACGGGCGTCTCGGGCGCCGCGTTCGCGCAGACCACGCCGGACGCCATCGTCAAGGCCGCCGTGGAAGGCACCGTGAAGGCGATGCAGGCCGACCCGCAGGCACGCGGTGGCGACATGAACAAGATCACCCAGGTGGTCGAGACCCATTTCGTTCCCGCCACCGACTTCAAACGCACCACGCGGATCGCCGTTGGCAAACCCTGGGCGACGGCCACGCCCGAACAGCAGCAGAAGCTGTATGAGCAATTTCAACTCCTGCTCGTGAAGACGTATGCCTCGTCGCTCTCGCAACTTCGTGATACCCAGGTGACCTTCAAGTTCGCACCGTCGAACACGGGTGCCGGCGCGAAAGACACCGTGGTGCAGTCGCACGTGATCAGCAACGGCGGCGACGACGCCATCGACTACCGTCTCACTCAAACACCCAACGGCTGGAAGATTTACGACATCAACATGATGGGCGCCTGGCTGATCCAGGTCTACCAGACGCAATTTGCCGACCAGATCGCCAAGGGCGGCATCGACGGCCTCATCAAGTTCCTCGTCGACCACAACGCGCGCAGCTGATCGTCGATCGGTGGTTGTACACGCATTGCGCATTGACGGGCACTCCGGGTAAGCCGGAGCGCCCGTTTCACTTTCTGCGGTGCTCCACCGCGAACTTGATCAACTCCGCCTGCCCTTCGATCTCCAGCTTGCGCTTGAGGTTGAGCCGGTGCGTTTCCACCGTGCGCACCGAAAGTCCCTCGCGCTGCGCGATCTGCTTGCTCGAGAGTCCTTGCGCGAGCGCGTCGAGAATGTCCCGCTCGCGTGGCGTGAGACGCTCGACGGGTGTGCTGCGCGCCGACGCCTGGATCATGCGCGCACTCAGGCCCGCGCTGAAATACGTACGCCCGGCCAGCACCGCCTCGATCGCGCGGATGATCTCGGTGGCCGGCGAATCCTTGAGCACGTAGCCGCTTGCGCCCGCGCGCACCGCCTCGGTCACGTATTCGACGTTGTCGTGCATCGACAGCATCAACACGCGGATGGCCGGAAAGCGCTCGTGGAAAATGCCCGCGAGCGCAATGCCGTTCACGCCGGCCATGCCCACGTCCATCAGGACGAGATCGGGTTCGAGCGACGCGGCGAGCGCGATGGCCTCATCGGCGTTGCCGGCTTCGCCCGCCACCTCGAATCCCGGCACGGCCTCGAGCCGTGCGCGCAGGCCGTCGCGCACGAGAGGATGGTCGTCCACGAGGACGAGCCGCGCGGGTTTGGCGCCCGGGCTGGTCGAATGGTTCACGTTTGCATTCGTCATCGTCATTTCGGTGTTCCTGATACAGCGGCTTTGGATGCTGCATTGGACGCTGCATTGGACGCAATAGGCACCCACGCGGTGACGAGCGTATGGCCGGGCTGCGAGGTGATGTCGAGGCGCCCGCCGAGCGACTCGAGGCGCTCGCGCATGTTGCGCAGGCCCAGACCCGCGCGCGGGTCGGCCAGCGCGTGCGCCACGTCGAAGCCGCGGCCGTTGTCGGCAATGCCGAGTGTCACGCCGCTCGCGGCGACCTCCAGCGTGAGCGCGGCGCGCGCCGCTTGCGCATGCCGCACGATGTTGGTGAGCGCTTCCTGAGCAATGCGAAAGAGCACGGTGTTGACGGCGTCCGGCAGCGCGGGAACTTGCGCCTTTTTGCTCGCCGGTTTCGGCGCGGTTTGCGTGAAGGCGATCTCGATGCCCGTTTGCTCGGCCATCTCGCGCGTGAGTTGCTCCAGTGCGGCGGCGAGGCCCAGGTCGTCGAGCATTGAGGGGCGCAGGGCGTGCGAGATGCTGCGCACTTCACGCAGCGTGTCGGACAGTCGTGAGAGGCCGGTGGCGAGCGACGCTTCGGCGGCGGGCACGCGCGTTTCCCCGCGCTCGAAGCGAGCCAGCGCCGACTCCAGCAGCAGCTTCACCGAAACGAGCATCTGGCTGATGCCATCGTGCAGTTCGCGCGAAAGCCGCGCCCGCTCCTGCTCCTGAGACTCGACCACCTGTTGCGCAAGGCGCTTGAGTTTGGCGTCGGTGCTGCGGTGCTCGCTCACGTTGAGCACGAGCGCACCGAGCGCGATCACGAGCACGCCCGCGAGTGCGATCGCGCCGAGCCACTGAATGGTGTGCTCGATATTCGCGGAGGCGCGCTCGTCGATGTGCGCGAGCGTCGAATCGACGTCGTCGAGATAGATGCCCGTGCCGATCATCCAGCCCCAGCGCGGCAGCGGCACGACATAGCCGAGCTTGGGCGCGAGCCTGCCCGTGGACGGCCGGTGCCACATATAGCGCACATAGCCGCCGCCGCGCTGGGCCGCGGCAATCAGTTGCTGGATCGTGAGCGCGCCCTGCGGATCGCGCAGATTCCAGAGATCCTGCCCGACGAGCGCGGGCTCGCGCGGATGCATGAGCGAGCGCCCGTGCATGTCGTAGACGAAGAAATAGCCATCAGGGCCGAAGTCCATCTTCTGCAGCACGGCTAGCGCGGCCAGCTGGCGGTCGGCTTCGCTATCGGGTGCGGGCAACGCGTCGCTGGCGCTTGCCTCGGGCGCATAGAGCGGCGCGATGGCGCTCGTGGCCAGCTCCACGTAGTGGCGCAGCTCGATTTCCTTGCTCGACATATACGCGCTCTGCATCGTCGCGTGCTGCGTTTGCGCGAGCTGCGTGGCCTGCTGGCGCACGCCGATCCCGATGCCGGCAATCGCTGCGAGGAACGGCACGACGGCGAGCAGGAAGATTTTCGTCTTCAGGCGGCGGTCGGCAAAGAAAAATGGGGCGGGCATGACGGTGTTCGGAAGCTGAGTCTGCAAGCATAACCGGGCGCGCGCGGCGCAGGCGCCAAATTCACGCGCCGCGCGAGAGAGTGTCCTTGCGCGACACCCTGCGCGGCGGCCCGCGATTATCGTTGCGCGCGCAACGAATTGCTGCCTTCCCTACGTAGTTCTACGTAGCGCGCTTACGTAGTTGTCCGGTTGTGGCTGACGGTCTGAAAGCGAATACTACCGCCCACGACATGGCGTAATGCGTCATGCATGCGCCGCCATCGCCACGATGCTGTGGACGGCGCGCAAGGGTCCGGTTCCGATGCCGGACACAAAGCTAAAAACATAACGGAGACACCGCATGAGTCGGACATCCAGTTTTGTCGTCTGGACGCTGGTCGCGCTGCTTGGCGCGTTCGCGTTCGGTACCATCGCGCTCGCGCACGGCGAGCGAATCAGCGCACTGTGGATCGTGATCTGCGCCGTGTGCGTCTATCTGATCGCGTATCGCTTCTATAGCCGCTTCATCGCCACGCAGGTCCTGCAGCTCGACGGCCTGCGCATGACGCCGGCCGTGCGCCACAACGACGGGCTCGACTACGTGCCCACCAACAAGTTCGTACTGTTCGGCCATCACTTCGCGGCGATCGCGGGCGCGGGTCCGCTCGTGGGCCCGGTGCTGGCCGCGCAGATGGGCTACATGCCCGGCATGCTGTGGATTCTCGCGGGCGTGGTGTTCGCGGGCGCCGTGCAGGACTTCGTGGTGCTGTTCCTCTCCACGCGCCGCGACGGCCGCTCGCTCGGCGACCTCGTGAAGATGGAACTCGGTCCGGTGCCCGGTGTGATCGCGCTGTTCGGCACCTTCCTCATCATGATCATCATTCTCGCGGTGCTCGCGCTGATCGTCGTGAAGGCGCTCACGAACTCGCCGTGGGGCACGTTCACGGTGGCCGCGACGATTCCCATCGCGATCTTCATGGGCCTGTACGTGCGTTACATCCGTCCGGGCAAGATCGGCGAGATCTCGATCATCGGTTTCGTCCTGCTGATGGCTTCCATCGCCTTCGGCCAGCACGTGCACGATTCGCCCACGCTCGCCGCCTGGTTCACGTTCACGGGCACGCAGCTCACCTGGATCCTGATCGGCTATGGCTTCGTCGCTTCGGTGCTGCCGGTGTGGCTGCTGCTCGCGCCGCGCGACTACCTTTCGACGTTCCTCAAGATCGGCACGATTCTCGCGCTTGCGATCGGCATTCTGATCGTCGCGCCGGAACTGAAGATGCCGGCCTTCACGAAGTTCATCGACGGCACGGGCCCGGTCTGGTCGGGCAACCTGTTCCCGTTCCTCTTCATCACGATCGCGTGCGGCTCGGTGTCGGGCTTCCATGCGCTGATCTCGTCGGGCACGACGCCCAAGCTGCTCGATAACGAAACCAACGCGCGCTTCATTGGTTACGGCGCGATGCTGATGGAATCGTTCGTCGCCATCATGGCGCTCGTGGCCGCTTCGGTGATCGAGCCGGGTGTGTACTTCGCGATGAACGCGCCGCTCGCCGTGCTCGGCACGACGCCGGACGCGGTCGCGCAAACCGTGGGCCACTGGGGCTTCATGCTCACGCCGGAGATGCTCACGCACACCGCGCAGGCCGTGGGCGAAACGACCATCGTCGCGCGCGGATTCGAATCGTCGGGAATCGGCCTGCGGGCTTGCCCCGTGGGCAACACGGCATTTTCAACAATCGCACCGTAAGGTGTGCGAATCAAAGAATCTTTCATGATCTTGCATCGAATCTGTCTCTTATAC